>NZ_VIVB01000005.1:29601-323553 GCF_007828605.1 Pantoea sp. SJZ147 | reverse complement strand
TCCTTATCCAGCATGGCTTCGGCAGGCAGTTTCCTGAGTCTGGCGTTCTCTTCCTCAGGCGACATAAGGTGCTTAACCTCGGGCACCTCCATGCCGCCATACTTCTTGCGCCAGGTGTAAAAGGTGGCGTTGGAAATGGCGTGCTTACGGCAGAGTTCACGGGCAGAAACCCCGGCTTCAGCCTCGCGGAGAATACTGATGATCTGTTCGTCGGAAAAACGCTTCTTCATGGGGATGTCCTCATGTGACTTATGAAGACATTACTAACATCGCGGTGTATTAATCAACGGGGAGCAGGTCAAGAGAGCTTAATTCGATTTCTTGAATTTCTGGGTATGGTATTTCTCATGGTGTTTAGATTTTTCCTTGTATTAACCCATTGATTTATTATTTTTTAATTTTCAATTGATGATTGAGTGGGAGTAATCCCGCGTCCGGCTTAGCCGACAGTAAGCAGTATAAAAACGAAGCCCGCGTTATGCGGGCTTTTTGCATTTTAGATCCCGCATTGTCTGGCCGATAGTCGCTTCGCCGGAACGGCGAGGGATATCACGGAATTTCGCCTGCAAAATGGGTTCGCTTCAGCGCACGGCGCTGAAGCGAACTCAGGATCTACGCCAGGCGGCAGGCAGGAGACGTACGACGCGAAGCTCGGTGACGACAATCCCCACCAGGATTAACGCCGCCCCTGCAAGTCTTTCCGGCGGCAGACGATCGCCCGCGAGAAAATAACCAAAAATCCCACTAAACACAGGTTCGCAAATCAGTATCAGGGCGACCTTTTCCGGTGCCAGAACAGCCTGGGCACGATTCTGAATGGCGTACGCCAGGGCTGTTGCGAACAGGGCCAGTGACAGGATTGTTAATGCTGTCGGCAGCGAGTGAGGTACAGCAAACTGGTCACGGGCGACGCTCCATAACAAAGAAAGCACGCCAACGATGCCCAGTTGTATCGATGTTGATGCCAGGGAAATGTCAGGCGTTGTGAAAGTCGACACGATGACGATGTGTACGGCGAAGCACACCGCACAACCCAGAATAAGTAAGTCACCGTAGTGCACCCTGAACCCGTCAAGGCTGAGCAAGCCAAGCCCAAACACGGCAATGGCGGTTCCTGCTGCCTGTTTAGCACTGGGGCGTCCTTTGCCGATGAGATAGATACACAACGGCGTGAAAACGGTGCACAAGCCTGTGATGAACCCGGCATTGGAGGGCGTTGTGTAAGCTGTGCCGGATGTTTGCAGGGAGAACGCAGCAAATAGCACGATGCCTGCCAATACCGCACGCGCCCAGTCACGTGGCTTCAGGTGGCGAAAAGAACGGATCGAAAAGGGGAGAAGCGCAAAAGCCGCCAGGGTAAACATCCACGCGTTCAGGGTGGATGCGGCCATGACGCCCAGCGTGTCGTGCTTCGCAACGAAGCTCCAGCCCCACACCGCCGTGACGGCTAAAAGCGCGATTGACCAAAGGATGCGATATGACATAGTTGTCCCTTCGGCAGGCATTTATACCGAATGCCTGGCCCAGAATTGTATGTCAGCGGTACCCAAAGCGGCTTACGATAATTCAGTAAAAAGGTCCTGGCAATCCTTAACGCTGTTCCTGTGGCGGCTATCCGAAATCTCAACTGTTGATGACGCGAAGTAGCGGGATAGAAGGAATCAGTACAAGGTGCCAGCAACCGAGATTCGATTCTGTGGCTGGCGGTGGTCGGGATGAGCAATGAGCAGACGTTGATAACATTGCTGCGCGCTACAAGCCTGCTTAACGGCGGGTTTTTCCTTTCACTGGTCTCAGGCCGTTTTTCTGTGAAGGCATAGATACTTGCGTGGCTGGGAGAAGGGTGATCACGCCCTGATGCATGTCAGCATTTAAGCCAGAAAAAATCAGCCGGTGCTATCCGGCTGATTTTATTTACCGCATGTCTGCACGAACAAAAGAATACGAATCCGCTGTCGGGCGATGTTTACTTAAGGTGTTCCTTCAGCTCCGCTGACGCCTGGCCAATCGCCGTGCGCACGGTTGGCTCTTTACTCAAGGCATTCAGCAAACCAAAGTCGTGAATCATGCCGTTATAGCGGGTAACCGTCACCGGTACACCGGCGGCATCCAGCTTACGACCAAAGGCTTCACCTTCATCGCGCAGCACGTCGAGTTCGGCAGTCTGAATCAGCGTTGGCGGTAAACCTGCCAGTTGTGCCTCAGTGGCACGCAGCGGAGAAGCCAGAATGTTATTCCGATCTTTATCTGACGTGGTGTAGTTATCCCAGAACCACTTCATCATGTTTCGGGTCAGGAAATAGCCGTTGGCGAATTGCTGATAAGAAGCATCATCAAAGCGGGCATCGGTAACGGGCCACAGCATCACATCGTAACGAATCGCCGGGGTTTTATGTTGTTTGGCCTGCAGCGCGACGGCGGCCACCATGTTGCCTCCCACGCTGTTACCGACCAGCGCCAGGCGCTTACCGTCAACGCCAATTTCCGCGCCGTGTTCGGCTACCCATTTTGTCGCTTCATAAGCCTGGGTAATCGCGACCGGATAATGGGCTTCCGGTGATGGCTCGTAGTTCACAAATACCGCCGCAGCGCCGGATTCGTTCACAAGGTCTCGCACCAGACGTTCGTGCGTCGGGAAGTCACCCAGCACCCAGCCGCCACCGTGGAAAAACATGAATACCGGGAGCACACCGCTGGCGTGTTCGGGTTTAACAATCGTCAGTTTGAGTGGTTTGCCCAATGCTGTGATGGTTTTTTCAGAAATCTGTGCGGGCGGCAGCGCGGCGCCTTGCTGCGCGCCTGTCAGCACTGCGCGTGCTTCTTTCGGCGTTAAGGTTTCGATGGGCTTGCCGCCGCCGCTGTTAAGGGCTTTAAGAAAGGCGGCGACACCAACGGTAGGTTCAGGCGCATTCTCCACAGGGCTGGCCCATGCTGATGTGATCTGGCTGGCTAACAATAAAGCACCTGCGGTGAGTTTCACGTTCATTTTGATTTCCTTGTGTTTGCGATTAAGTAGTGCGCTATTTAGTTTGGCTAAGATGGCAGGATTTTATCGTGTTGTAAACTATTAAATAGTGCACTACTTAATTTTTTCTCTCTGATGCGATAAGAATGTGAATGACGAAAGGCAAAGGGAAGAGGCGCGGCATCGCTATTGGACGGCATTTTTTAACGATTTGCCCGTTGCTTAATCAATTTCGTGCCAGCTGTTTTTTTGAGCGCTACACTCATATCTGAGCCGCTACGCTGTCAGTCGGTAAAACCGCCTCAGGGCGCGAACACAGGCGACATGATGAAGGCTGGCAATCAGGCTGTCTGATGTCTCACTACTCAAGGATTGAATTAACCATGTTTAAGCGTCTTCTCTCTTCTCTGCGCAATAAAAACCAACCCGCCGATACCGCACCAGACGAGCCCGCTCAAGAACGGGAGATGATTGTTGCTTACGATGCTCATGGACAGGAAATGTACATTGCACGCAATGAATGGCGTGAGAAGGTCTTTCTGCCGGATCTGGAAAAGAAGTGGGATGATGCGGACGCGCTGTACACCGCGATTCTGATGGGGTTGAAAGACGCCTTTGCTTCCGATCTGGTTGCGGCAGCGGAGCGCCTGGTGGACATTGACAGCAATCCCGAGCGAAGTCATACCCTTCACGGCATCGTACTGATGAAAACCGGCCAGCTGGATGCGGCAGAACAAACCCTGCGCCAGGGAATCGATAAATCAGGCGCGACAGGGACCTTACTCACCAATCTGGCAAAAGTCTTTTCCGAGCGCGGTGAGGATAAACAGGCAGATGACACGCTCTGGCAGGCCATTCAAACGGACCCCAACCTCGACAATGGCTTACTCTGGTGGGCGAGCATCCAGCGCGAGCGGGGTGGTGATGAGGCCTATATCGAGGGCTTACGCAGCATTGCCGCGATGCCGGGAAGCTGGCGGGCACAGCTCTGGATGGCCCGTTTTTATCTGGAGCATAACGAAACCGACAAGGCTCGCGGACTTTATGACGAGGTACTGTCGGGTGGACGGTACGATTCTGACGCGCTGTATACGATCTCTGGCGACCTGGGGCGAAATGGCGAGATTCCTCTTCTGATTTCGCTGGTTGCGCCTCATTACGATGTTCAAAAGCACGATCCTATGGCCGGTATAAATTTATTGCAGGCTTATCTTGAGCAGGACCAGACGGAGCAGGGGCTCAAGCTTCTTAACCAGCTGTATGCACTCAATTTTGCCCCGATCAAGCAGCATCTTGATTATTACAGACAAGCGTTTGAAGAGAAACGTCGCCAAACGGAACCCGTTCAGCAGGTGGCGCCTGATGATGTGAAAATCACAACGTTATCCGTCACGCAGCCCATTTGGCATTACGGCTTATGCAAAGCCGACTGGCTGTTTAACCAAAAACCCGAAGAGACAGCGAAGATCGGTTTCTTTGCGTTATCAAAAATATCTGATGGATTAGCAGCCCAGGGCATACAGCGTGAAGACGAGCTTGGCCGCCTGTCGCGCGCGATTCCGCTCTATCTGGCTGAAGCCGTACATTACTGGAGTGATTATGCGGCGTGCACCTATTTTCTGATGGCGGAGGGCCATGGTCCTGTTCTCACTGGCCAACCGATGGTGGGTGAGGATATTTATGAGATCCTGCCTCCTGACATGAAGTATGTGGTTACGGGGGAAATTGGCTGCACTGGCGAGGGCGAACAGCGTCGTTGGCAGATTGCGTTGTCGCTGTGGAACTGTACCACGCGCAGTAAACAGTTGACTGAAACTGAAGAGGCAACGGATGCCGGGTTAGGCAACGTGATGCAGGAGCTGGAGCGAAAATTACTGATGCAGGCCGGCCTGAAGCGCGAACATCCACTGGATGCCTTTTATCAACGTCCTCCGGCTGACGCGTTGCCTGTCTATCTGACCGGGCTGGGGCAATCGTTAATGCTGACGTTGCTGGCTAACCAACAGGTTCCGTATTCGGAGGTCTGGAATGAGCGCGCTATGTTGGACTTGCCGCTGAATATTTCCCTTCGCTGGCCATCCCTGACTGCCGCTAAAATCATGTATCTTTCCGGGTTGGGCAAAGCCTTCGATTATCACTCCGAGGCACTGCCGGGCTACCAAACATCCAGTCTGGAATGGCTGAGAACGGAGAGCAGTCAACACAGCGTGATCGAAGGACTCGCGCCGCTGATGTGGAAAATATTTGGCATCGAAGGTGAGATAAACTCACGCAGCCAACCTGTCGCACCGGAGGCGCAGCAGCGCTATGAAGCGTGGTTGCAGCGTGTAGCGGAAAAGGCGATAACAGGCTAGTTTTCAGACGGCGGGTTCAAGATAACCTATGCTGTTGTTGAAATCGCCAGGCATGAAATGCACCTGGAATCTGTTATCCGCCTCGTGCGTGGGTGAAGTGCAGGCTTCGCGTGCCTTCGGGATTGGATCTGACGCCTTCCGTACTGACCGCAAAGCAAAGGACAGCCCAGACCGGTTGCCCGCTGAATGCGGGCGGCGAGTATCCCTGTTTACTTCCTGAGCCTGGGCGGGTTTCAGGCTGGCTGATTCTGCGTATAGCCCGCCTCTGAGCATGCTGGTGGTGACAGCCATCACGGCATTTTAACGTTACGTGATGGCGGGCTTTGAGTCAGCAGCCACTAACCAGCGGGAGTGAATATTGCGATGACATCGCAGCATAGTTAGTGAATACAAACCCTATATTTCATTGCAAAATCATCCCTTATCTTTTACCTGCAGGAACCGCGATGCTGCCTCTGAAAATCTTCAGTCTCTGTTTTCTCACCGTGATTTTGCTGTCGCTTGCGGCCAGCCTGGCGCAAGCCACTCATGGTAACAACGCTACCGGCCAGGGTGGCTGGGCGACGGCTCGCCGGGATTCGGCTGGCGTTGCGCCCGATCCTCATGCTCATGCCAGTCAGGCTATTGTTCAGGTCTATGCCGCACCGACATACGGCTGGAAAGGCGCAATCGCAGTGCATCCGTGGATTATCTTTAAACGTGCAGGTGAAACCCGCTATACACGTTACGAAGTGATTAGCTGGGGCAGTGGCGATAAAGTCAGGCGCAATTCATCCCTGCCTGATGGCTACTGGTACGGAGCAAAACCGCGGCTGCTGGTTGAGCATCGCGGCCCCGATGCGCAAAAAATGATCCCGCAAATTGAAGCCGCCATAAAATCCTATCCCTGGCCTACCACCTATCATGCCTGGCCTGGACCCAACAGTAATACCTTTATGGCGCACATCGGTCGTAACGTGCCCGCCTTGCAGCTTGACTTGCCCGCCAACGCACTGGGAAAAGACTACCGGCCATTATGGCGTCCGGTGGGGTTACCGCCTTCAGGTCGTGGGGTTCAGGTGTCGATACTCGGCGTAGCAGGCATCACCTTAGGGGCGGAAGAGGGGATTGAATTCAATCTTTTGGGGTTAAGCGCGGGAATAGGCTTTTCCCCGTTTCGGTTGCGGCTGCCCTTTATCGGTGGTTTAGGCAGCAATAACCTGCAGGAAAATAAAATCTGACGGCCGAATAGCCCGGAATAGGGCAATCAGAAAAGGTTACCCGGAAGCCAGGCTCCCGGGTAACCGAACGGCCGGTTGCCTTAACCGTTGCGGTCGGTGTGAGTCACGTCACCCCTTTTAACAGACGCCAAAATCGCCCTCTTCATGGTAGAGATTGACGCTTTCTGCGTTAACTTCAATTTCCTTTTTGCTGGCATCGTCCACGCGAGCGCACCACAGTGTTTCACCATCGGCACGCAGTACGACCATTTTGGGTCCGCCCGTTTTCGCTTGTACCAGGTCATCAGTTTTAAACATATTTCCTCCGTTGTTATCTTCGATTGTCGTCCATCACGTCAGGCTGACACTTTTTTGCGTAATCCTTTCCATTTTAGTCGCAACCTGTTTTACCTGCCGCCAGACAGCCCGCATGCTGCCCCTGTACCGCACGAATGACACTTTAGTTGTCAGTTGACAGCCCTCTAAAAACAAGGAATGATAGGCGCCATGGTGGACAGAAAGCGACATCCCAGCAAAGAGATTGAAGCCGCCTTATGTTACGCAGAATCACAGGGGTGGCTCGTGGTGGCTACGGGTCATCACGCATGGGGCAAAATGTACTGTCCGGCAAATCTGGCGACGTGCCGCTGTGGGGAATACTGTCTGACCTGTATCTGGCGCACGCCAAAAAATGCCCATAACCATGCCAGAGCGCTGCGGCGCGTGGTAGATAACTGTACCGTTACTGATACGTTAAAAAGAGGGAATTAATATGACGGAATATCATTTCATCTTGCGGTTTGAATTGCCTGAATCAGCGGTGTCCATTGATGCGTTACTGGAAAAACTGGCGGAGGCAGGATGCGATGATGCATTGGTCGGTGCCGGTGTGGCAGGCAAGCTGGCGCTGGAATTTACGCGCCACGCCGACTCGGCGAGCCACGCACTCAGCAGTGCGATAGCAGATGTGCAGTCTGCTATTCCTGGCGCATTGATGGTTGAAGCCGCGCCTGATTTTGTCGGCTTAACCGATGTTGCAGACCTGATTGGCGTATCACGTCAGAACATGCGCAAACTGATGCTGACGCACAGCAAACAGTTTCCGTTACCGGTACACGATGGCAAAACGGCTATCTGGCATTTAGCTGATGTGCTGGAGTGGCTGGGGCAGCGCAATCACTACCAGCTGCCCGCGGTCACCTGCGAACTGGCACAGGTGACACGTCGACTGAATGTCATGGGATCGCTGCAGCGCTACGGTTATCAAAACCAGTAATCAATGCGGTATCAGGAAGATCGTCGCCAGGCCCAGGAAAATAAAAAAACCACCGGTATCGGTGATGGCGGTAATTAATACACTGGAGCCCACGGCGGGATCGCGTTTCATTTTGGTCATGACCAGCGGCACCATCACACCCATTATGGCTGCCAGCAGAAGATTCAGCACCATGGCCAGCATCATCACGCCGCCCAGCGCCATGTTGTCGTACATAAGCCAGGTGATACCGCCCATAATCGCGCCCCAGAACAGGCCGTTGATCAAGGCTACGCCGAGTTCGCGCATAAACAGGAACGAGAAGTTGCCCGGTTCAACCTGATGCAGCGCAAGGGCGCGAACAATCATCGTGATGGTCTGATTGCCGGTATTACCGCCAATACCGGCAATAATCGGCATTAACGTGGCAAGGGCGACAATTTGCGAGATAGTGTTTTCAAATAAGCCAATGACGCGGGATGCAACAAACGCCGTACATAAATTGATCGCCAGCCAGGCCCAGCGATTACGCACAGATTTACGCACCGGGGCGAAAACATCCTCTTCCTGGCTAATCCCGCCCATTTTACGGATATTGCTTTCGTTCTCTTTGTTGACCAGGTCGACAACGTCTTCAATGGTAATACGGCCAATAAGTTTACCCTGCGCATCGGTCACCGCCGCTGAGATCAGGTTATAACGTTCAAAGGCACTGGCCGCGTCTTCGGCTTTGTCGTCGAGCTGAAAGGTGGTGGGATGCGAATTCATCACGTCGCTCACCATAGTCTTAGGTTTGTTCAGCAGGATATCGGTTAGCAGTAGCTCGCCCAGCAGCTGATTGTTTTCATTGGTGATGAAGATTTTGTCTGTGCCATCCGGCATGCTTTTGCCTTTACGCAAAAAGCGCTGCACAGTGGCTAATGTGACGTCCTCGCGTACCGTGAGGATATTAAAGTCCATGACCCGACCCACGCGATCACGGTCAAACTGCATCACGCTCAGGATGCGGGCGCGCAGGTTCGGCTCCAGAGAGGTCAGCAGGCGTCCTGTAAGGTCGCGCGGCAGATAACGCACCAGCCAGGCCTGATCGTCAATATCCAGCGGTTCCATCGCCTGCAGGATGGCGCGATCGCTCATCTCTTCAGTCAGGCTGTCCCAGACGGTTTCTGAGGCTTCAACCAGTACGCGGCCGCGTTTTTCACCCGGAACCAGGCTCCAGAGCGCCAGTCGGGCTTCTTCAGGCAAGGCTTCAAGAATATCGGCAAGGTCAGCGGCGTGAAGCTGGCTGATGTCTTGCTGGAGTATTTCCCGATGTATCACATTTTCACGTTGCTGCTCAGGGGAGAGATGACTGGCTTTATCCAGTAATTCATCCACAAGGTCGTGCTCATTGAGCAGCAGCGTCAGAATACGATGACGAATTTCACTTAAACGTTGAGAGTGTGAGGCAGACACATTGCATCCCTTTAGTCTGAAAGCACCTGCACGAAGTGTAGCGTTTTGACTGGAAAAGGGATGTAAAAAATGGCGCAAGCAGCGGGATTGCGCGTCGTTTAATCAGGTTAATGACACCTTTCGATTAACGACTGTCAGAAAGCGTCGTGATCACCGGCGGTGATTCAGTTTGTTTTTGCTGGTGATGCTCGAAGGCCGCAGGCAGGATAAAAACGAGGCGACTAAACAGAATGATAAAACTGATCAGTAAAACAATCCGCGTCATGCTGACGCTTTTTTTACGTCTTCGTGGAGAAAGGGCGCTGTTCACGCAGGGTAATTCCTGTAATAACCCAAACCGGGCGACAGCAATATTTAGTCACAGTCGCCCAGTGAAATCAACCGTTGTTTAAAAAAAACACAACTGTGTTAATAACTGGCTTTCTGCGCCAACAGCGTGGCAAAGCGGCAGTTAATCCGGTTGCCGTTTTCATCTTTGCGATGTAGCTGTCCCCAGTTTTCGTTGTACTTCACAATATGCCAGTTGCGGTAGTAATGACTTAACTCACCCGATTTAAAGGCAAACGGGAAGTCAGACGGGCAGGGCGCGTCCTCGGTATTCATGGCCGCAACAATCAGGTTAAAGCCGTTTTTCACCGTACAGGCCTGCATATCGGCAATAAGCTGCGGGATCGTTCCCGGTTGTAAAAACATCATTACCACCGTGGAGAGCACCACTTGGTAGGCTCCATTAAAACGCACCTGGTTCAGATCCTGTTGGGCCGTATGAATGCCGGTCAGGCCTTCGGTGGCAATAATGTGATTCAGGCGATCCAGGCTGGCGGGATTATGGTCCCAGGCCGTGACTTCAAAACCATGTTGATTCAGGAACAGCGTGTTACGCCCGCTTCCGCATCCCAGATCAAGCGCTTTTCCGGGCGTCAACTGAGGTAAGGCTTCGACCACTTCAGAATGGGTCGGTGTTAAGCCGTAGGTCTCGGCAAAATAATTATCGGTTCGTAATGTCATCGTCGTCGGTTCAGTGATGCGGGCAGTCAATGCCCGCATTATCAGGCTTCTGCGAGAATCAGTTTCCAGCCGGTTACTTCATCCCAGTAGGTTTGCTCACGCTCAAGATCGAGTTGCACTAGGTTATTCTGATTGAAATAGCCTGCCGGGAAGGTGAGCGTCCAGTGACCGTCATCGCAGGTCAGTTTTAACGAATCCGGGCGCGTCGTGGCCTGGCGCTGGTTGTTCAGTAAGGTGCCCAGACGAAGCAGAAAGATCAGGGGTAAAAACTGCTTCTTCTTGAACAGCGTCACGCGTGGCAGCTCATCCACCTTCACCGCTTTACGGTGAAATCTGACCAGCGCCGCCAACAGCATTTGCTGATCCTGATTGAAGCCCGGCAGGTTAGTGTTCTGCAAAATATAGGCAGAATGGCGCTGTAAACCACTGTGGTTAATGGTCAGCCCGACCTCATGCAACATGGCTGCCCATTTCAACAGCGCAGCCAACTGGGGATTCGCCAGTTTGGGATTTTGATCGCGCCACTGCAGATAAAGCTGTTCAGTCGTTTCCAGTACGCGCCGGGCCTGATCGCTGTCGATGGCATAGTGATTAGCCAGGCTCTGGGCTGTACGGCTGCGAATATCCTGATGACGGAAACGGCCTTCCATTTCATACAGCACGCCTTCCCGTAGTGCGCCATCACTCAGCGTCAGCTCACGGATGGCGAGTGCATCAAACACGCCACAGAGAATGGCTAAGCCGGGAACAAATACGCTTTTACGCTCTTCAGACAGACCCGGCAAACTCAGCGCCGCAAAGGATTTGTGCTTAATGACTTCATCGTAAAGCATGGTCAGGCGCTCGGGCGTAATCAGCTTCTCCTTCTCGCCCATGGCCAGCAGCACTTCGCAGGCCGCTTTGATGGTGCCCGATGCGCCCAGCGCATACTGCCAGCCGTGCAGACGATACTGCCACGCCAGCGTTTCCAGCTTTTGAGTGGCGGCCAGGCGAGCGCGACGAAAGTTCTCTACGCTGATTTCACCGCCAGGGAAATAAAGCTGGGCAAAACTGACGCAGCCCATACGACGGCTTTCCACCAGTTGCGGCTCAAAATCCTCGCCGATAACCAACTCCGTTGACCCGCCGCCGATGTCGATCACCAGCTTGCGGCCTTTTTCTGGCTGAGTATGCTCGACGCCCATAAAAATCAGGCGAGCTTCTTCGTGGCCGGAAATCACCTCAATCGGATAGGGAATGACCTCTGCTGCACGCTGCAAAAAGGTTTCGGCGTTCACCGCCTGGCGTAACGTATGGGTGCCCACAATCGTCACGTTGCTGGCGTTAAAGCCCTGCAGGCGTTCAGCAAACAGCGCCAGGCAGTTCAGCCCGCGTTCCATTGCCTCTTCGCTCAGGTAATTTTTGGCATCCAGACCATCGGCCAGATGTACCCGTTGCTTCAGACGCCCCAGAACCTGCAAAGCACCATCCACCACGCGGGCAATTACCATGTGGAAACTATTGGAACCAAGGTCAATTGCCGCAAACTCTTGAGGTTTCGGCGTACTTTTTTGGGAGATTGGCATAGGCGTTATTCAGGTTGTTCCAGCTTCTTAATGTAATCGTAAATGGCCATCTGCGACCGCACTTTACGACGATTGCCGCGCTGAACGTACTGGTTAGTCAGCTCTTTATCGACAACCCGGGCTTTAACGGTGTCGCTGAGCTGAATAGCAATAATGTCCAGAATGCGCTGCTTTATTTGTGGATCAAGGATCGCTACGGCAACTTCGATGCGATAATCAATGTTACGCGTCATCCAGTCAGCGGATGAAAGAAACACTTTCTTATCACCACCGTTTTCAAAAATATAAACACGGTCGTGTTCCAGGAAGCGGTCAACGATACTGATTACACGAATATTTTCACTGATCCCGGGCAAGTCTGGAATCAATGAGCACATTCCGCGCACCAGTAAATTAACATTTACGCCCACGCTGGATGCGGTATAAAGCCTGTCTACCAGCCCTTTGTCCACCAGGTTGTTAATTTTCAGCGTAATCCCACTGGGGCGTTTTTGCTGGGCATTGGCTATCTCGTTATCGATCAAATCATACAGCATCCGACGTGAGTTTTGCGGAGAAACCATTAAATGGTCAAAGGTCACCGGACGGTAAGGGTTTTCGATAAAGTTGAACACCCGGCGCACTTCATTGGTGATACGAGCATCGGCGGTTAACAGGGAATAGTCCGTGTAGAGCCTTGCCGTTTTTTCGTTGAAGTTACCGGTGCCAATGTGGGCGTAGCGCACGATCTCTTCGCCTTCACGTCGGGAAATTAAAAACAGTTTGGCGTGAATCTTCAGGCCGGGTGCCGAGAAAATAACGTGTACACCGGCTTCAGTCAGACGTTTCGCCCAGTAAATATTGGCTTCTTCATCAAAGCGGGCCTGAAGTTCTACCACAACCGTGACTTTCTTCCCGTTATAGGCGGCATGAATCATCGCATCCATGATGCGGGAATGCTTGGCGACGCGGTAAATATTGATTTTAATCGCCAGCACGCTCGGGTCGAATGACGCCTGACGTAACAATTCCAGCACATGCTCGAAGGTGTGATACGGATAGTAAAGCAGCACGTCGCGATTACGGATGGCATCAAAACCGTTGCGGAAACCATCAAAGCCAATATGACGGATTTGCGGCATCGGCCGGTTAATCAGGTTGTTTTTCCCGACATTAGGGAAGCCGATAAAATCTTTAAAGTTGTGGTAACGGCCGCCCGCCAGGACGGAGTCATAATTTGAAATCGACAGTTTGTCGCACAGCAGCGCCACCATCGAGTCCGGCATGTCACGCTGGTAAACAAACCGCACAGGTTCAGCCGTCAGGCGTTGTTTCAGACTGGAGGACATCAGTTCCAGCAGGCTGGATTCCATTTCCGTTACCAGATCGTACTCTGCGTCACGCGTCATTTTCATCGAATAAGCGTTGAGCGTGTCGTAGTCATAAAACCCCTTGAAGATATCATCCAGGCAATAGCGCAGGATGTTATCTAACAGGATCATCGGCTTACGGCGACGTGGCGGTTCAGCTGGCAGATTAATAAAGCGCGGCACCTTGTCGGAGGGGATCTCCAGCAGGGCGTACTGAATATCCTGACCGCGAATAATTTCAACGGCCAGGTACGTGTAATCGTCTTTAAGAAACTCGGTCAGGTCGGTTTCATGGGTAATCAGAATCGGTGTGATGTGCTGACGCAGTTCATGCTTGAAATAGTGGCGTAGCCAGCTTTGCTGATTGGGGGAAAGCTGACGCTCGTTAATCAGGAAGATTTGATTGCGCGCCATCTCCAGCAGCAGGTCGTTATACAGGGCATCAAATTCCTGATCTGATTTCAGGACGCGCTGTTGAATCTTCTTTAATAAATGACGTGGCGTACTGGCAGAGCCTTGCTCTTCGCCAATCAGGATACGTCGTTTCAAATCGGCAAAACGTACCTTGTAAAATTCGTCGAGGTTGTTCGAGTAAATACCTAAGAAACGCATACGTTCAATCAGCGGATTACTTTTATCTGCCGCTTCCTGCAAAACACGTTCGTTAAAGCACAACCAGCTCATTTCTTTTTCGATATAAAGCTTTACCTGACCCATTCTCACTCCGTATGACGGTTGCAGGACTGACGACGATACAGTATCCAACTGCATTATGGCGAGAGTATGGCAAGGTTGTCCAACGGCAAAAGTTGTCTTATCAACCAGCTACGGGCAACATAGCGACTCATTTCCGCCGGATAATCAGGGCCGCATGAGCGTAAACCATATTCCTGTGCAGTTTAGCGATCGCCGACGACGTGCGATTGACCGCTTTACGCGGCGCCTCGTCACGTCTTGCGGGGTGGCTATTCTGCTACTGATGATGCTGCTGTTCTTCTGGTTGCTTTGGGTGGTCCTGCCGCTGTTCAGCGCGCCGGGCGTGCAAAGCATCAGCAGCCAACGACTGTGGGACTCGGCCCCGGCCCTGGCGATTGGCAACCAGGGAACCCTGGGCTGGCGCATCAGCAGTGATGGTAAGGCGCGATTTATTCCGCTGAATGGCCAACCGGCGGCACCGGCTTTAGCACTGTCATCCGTTCCACAGCAAATCGTGACCAGCGCAGACGACAGGACATTACTGCTTAATGCCCAGGGCAACTTAACGCTGCTGCAACCGGTGATAAGCCAGGGCGAGGGCGAGTGGCATTTTCCGCTAGGTGATAACGTGTTTCGGCTGCCGCAGGGTGGCATAAAAAAGATGGCGCTCGCCACAATAACCCCGAAACAGTGGCGCATTGCCGCCTCAGGTGACGCAGGATTAAGCATACTGACGCTGGGCACTAACCAGCAGGCATCGCTGATTACGCTGCCAGCCCAGCAGCCCCAACATCTGTTACTGTCGCCAAAAGGTGACCTGCTGTATACCACCGAAGGTCACCTGCTGCGGGTCTGGCAAATTGATGACGGGCGAGCATGGCTGCGCGAAACGCAGACGCTGCCTCAGGTGCCTCAGCAGCTGAAGTTACTGGCTGGAGGGCAAACCCTGCTGATCCAGGATGACAGCGGCATTACCCAGTGGTTTTCCATCGCAGGTGAGCACGGTCTGCGCTTACACCCTGTGCGTACTTTTGAACACAGCGCCGGACAGGCCACGATCATCAGCGAGCCACAGCGACGGGTTTTCGCCACTTTTGATCACGCCGGCATGTTGAAAGTCTTTGCCAGTAAACAGAATGGGCCGATCCTGCAACGCCAGTTGGCCCCCGGCATTCTTCAGGCGCAATTCTCACCGCATGGCGACAGCCTGTTGCTGGAACGGCAGTCAGGCTGGGAAACGCTGAAGCTGACGAATGCCTGGCCGGATGTGACCTGGCGTAATTTCTGGCAAAAAATCTGGTATGAAAACTACCCTAAACCCGACTGGGTCTGGCAATCCACGAATGCTGGCGACAGCTATCAGGCAAAATTCAGCTTAATTCCCATGGTTGTGGGCACACTGAAAGCGGCCAGCATGGCACTGTTGTTTGCGACACCACTGGCGCTGGCGGCTGCCATGTATACTGCGTGGTTTATGGCGCCGGGCTTGCGCCGTTGGGTTAAGCCCGCGATTGAGATGATGGGCGCACTGCCCAGCGTGGTGATCGGACTGATAGCCGGATTATGGTTAGCGCCCCATGTGGGTCAGGCGTTAATTGGCGTGCTGTTGCTGCCCGTCACACTTGCCGGTAGCCTGCTCGGGTGCGGCGTAGTGAGCCATCGTCTGCCTGAACGCTGGCGGCAGCCGGGGCGCGAGGTGCTGTTATTACTGCCTGTGCTGCTTGTTGTCACTCTGCTAACGTTGTGGCTGCCGACGCTGATCGTACCGGATGCCGGCGACTGGCTACCGCATTACGAGCAACGTAACCTGCTGGTGGCAGCGCTGGCGATGGGGTTTGCGCTGGTGCCCTTAATTTTTACCCTGGCAGAGGATGCGCTGTTTAGCGTACCGGCCTCGCTGGGACAAGGTTCACTGGCGTTGGGTGCCACACCCTGGCAAACCCTGACGCGCGTGGTGCTGCCGGGTGCCTCGGCGGGCATCTTTGCCGCCCTGATGATTGGCTTTGGCAGGGCGGTCGGCGAAACCATGATTTTACTCATGGCGACCGGTAACACGCCGCAAAGTGAAGGCGGCTTGTTCAGCGGCCTGCGTACGCTTTCCGCCAATATCGCGATTGAGATGCCCGAAGCCGCAGTGGGCAGCGCCCATTATCGGATTCTGTTCTTAAGTGCGCTATTGCTGCTGATTTTTACGATGATCATTAATACCTTTGCAGAACTCATCCGCCAGCGCCTGCGCCTGCGCTTCAGTCAGTATAAGGAGCAGGCATGAAGGTGATGCGACAAAACGACCGCTGGCGCTGGTTAACGGCCGGGGCCGTGACGGTGTGTCTGCTGGCGTTTACCTTACTGATTGGGTTGCTGGGATGGCAGGGGCTACGGACGTTTTGGCCCCACAGAGTAGAGCTCTATACGTTTACGCAGCCCGACGGCAGTCAAACCCGCCTGCTGGGTGAAACCCTTGAGCGGCAGTCGAAGTATCCGGCACCCGCTGAAGGGACAGACGGCCAGCGAGCCTTTCTGCACCGCTACCTGATCAAGACCGGCAACCGCGACTGGGCCGCGCCCGATTTTCGTATTGCGCTCAGCAAAGCCGCACCGGCGGTCAGTCAGCCGGACGATATCATGGTGTTACAGCGCCGCAGCCACGGCAATGCTTACGGCTGGCTTGTCGGCTTGCGCGAAGACAATGAGGCGCTGACGGCAAAGAACATCCATGCGCTACTGCAGCAGCGACTCGAACAGGTACAGCTCACTGTGCGCCAGGCCAGCGAGATCCGTCGTATTGATATGGCCCAGCTGAATCAACAACTGGATCAGTTAGACGATCAGGCTGAACAGCAGCGCGAGGAAAAGCAGTTCGATTTACAGGCGCAGTCAGAATACGACGCCAACCAGGCAGCCCTGGAACGCCGGCTTATCCAGCTCAATGAAAGACTCAACAACCTGCAAGAAGAAAGCGAGCGTGACGTGTTGATTCTGCGTGACGTTAATGGCATTGAGCACAGTATCCCACTGTCGCAGATTGTGGCCGCCTGGCAGCCCAACGCCATGACGCTAACAGAAAAAACAGGGCACTTCTTACAGCAGTTGTGGCGCTTTGTCAGCGATTCACCTGCCGAAGGCGAAAGCGATTTTGGCGTTTTCCCCGCGCTGTTCGGCACGGTGCTGATGGTGCTGCTGATGTCGGTGGTGGTCATGCCGCTGGGGGTCATCGCGGCAGTCTGGCTGCATGAATATGCCGGACGTAATGCGTTGACTCGGCTGGTGCGCATCGCGGTGGTGAATCTGGCGGGCGTGCCCTCTATTGTCTATGGTGTGTTTGGTCTGGGCTTTTTTGTCTGGCTGGTGGGCGGAACGGTCGATCGGCTGTTTTACAGCAGCGCACTGCCGAATCCCACGTTCGGTACGCCGGGCTTACTTTGGGCATCGCTGACGCTGGCCTTGCTGACCCTGCCGGTGGTGATTGTGGCAACGGAAGAGGGGTTATCACGTATTCCGGATAGCCTGAGGCAGGGATCGCTGGCGCTCGGGGCGACCCAGGCCGAAACCTTGTGGAATGTGGTGTTACCGATGGCGGTTCCGGCCATGTTAACCGGGCTGATTCTGGCGGTGGCCCGCGCGGCGGGAGAAACCGCCCCCCTGATGTTGGTTGGCGTGGTAAAAATGGTACCGGAATTGCCCGTTGATGCCGTCTTCCCCTATCTGCACCTTGACAGGAAATTCATGCATCTGGGCTTTCAGATTTATGATTTAGCCTTTCAAAGCCCTAATACAGAGGCCGACCGTCCGTTGGTTTTTGCCACGGCGCTGCTGCTGGTGTTAATTATTCTGTTGCTGAACCTGTTAGCCATGGGCCTGCGTCACCGTCTGCGTGAACGCTATCGCCTGATGACTCAATAACTGACGATGACTACAATGCCCGAAACTGATATTGCGCTAACCGTTGATCATCTTTCACTTTGGTACGGTGAGCGCCAGGTGCTTCATGATATCTCCCTGCAACTGCCTAAAAACCGGATTACCGCATTAATCGGTCCCTCCGGCTGTGGCAAATCAACGCTGCTGCGGTGTTTTAACCGCATGAATGATGTGATCGACAATTGTCGTGTCGACGGGGACATTTTGCTTGAGCAGCAGTCGATTATGCGGCCCACTCAGGATCGTTCCGCGCTACGCCGCCGTGTTGGGATGGTGTTCCAGCGGCCCAATCCTTTTCCGAAGTCGGTTTACGAAAACGTGGTTTATGGGCTGCGCTTACAGGGCGTGCGCGATAAGCGGGTGCTGAACGAGGCCTGTGAACGAGCACTGCGGGCGGCGGCGTTATGGGGGGAAGTGAAAGATCAACTGGCACAGAATGCCCTGACGCTCTCCACCGGTCAGCAGCAAAGGTTAGTGATTGCGCGTGCTATCGCGATTGAGCCGGACGTGCTGTTGCTGGATGAGCCGACATCCGCCCTGGACCCGATTTCAACGCTGGTGATTGAGGAACTGATGAGCACCCTGAAACAGCACTTCACGTTGGTGCTGGTCACCCACAATATGCAGCAGGCTTCACGGGTGTCGGACTACACCGCCTTTATGCACAATGGCGCGTTGGTCGAATTTGATGACACCGACCGCATTTTCACTGCGCCGAAGGTGCGGCGAACGGAAGATTATATTACCGGGCGGTATGGCTGACAGGTGCAGGGAGCCAGGCTCCCTATGAGTTACTCGTGTGCATAACCCTGAGGGGGCAATGGTTTACCATCCAGCCAGGCCTTACCATCATGCATAGCCAGGCGGCCTTCAACAAACCAGCTAATCACCAGTGGATAAATGGCATGTTCCTGATGTTGTACGCGCTCGGTAATGTCCGCTTCACTGTCTTCCGCAAAAACCGGCACCTTTGCCTGTAGAATCACCGGCCCACCGTCCAGCTCATCCGTCACGAAATGCACAGAGGTGCCGTGTTCAGCATCGCCGTTTTCCAGCGCCTGGCGGTGAGTATGCAGACCGGGATATTTGGGCAGAAGCGACGGGTGAATATTCAGCAGGCGGTCAGCGTAATGCGCCACAAAAGCATGGCTTAAAATGCGCATATAACCGGCCAGCACGACGACGTCCGGGGCATAAGCATCGATCTCATGCATAAGCTGCCGATCAAAATGTTCACGATCGCTGAAATCACGGGGATTCAGCGCGGTCGCCGGAATCCCGGCGAGCGAGGCGCGCACTAAGCCGTAGGCGGAAGCGTTATTACTGAATACGGCAGCGACGCTGCCGTGAATACGCCCGTTTGCACAGGCGTCAAGGATGGACTGAAGATTGCTTCCGTTGCCGGAAATCAGCACAACCAGCTTTTTCATGACGTGATGACCACACGCTCTTCCGCTTCTGATGCGTTAATCACGCCAATTTTCCAGGCATTTTCACCAGCGGCGCGCATCAGTTCAACGGCGTTATCCGCATCGGCAGGGCTCAGTGCAATCACCATACCGACGCCACAGTTGAACGTGCGATACATTTCATGACGGCTGACATTACCGGCCTGCTGCATCCAGCTAAACACGGCGGGCCACTGCCAGCTGTTCTCGTCAATCACGGCCTGGGTGTTATCGGGCAGCACGCGTGGGATATTTTCCCAGAAACCGCCACCGGTAAGGTGAGCGATAGCGTGAACATCGACCTGTTCGATTAGGCTCAGGATGTTCTTAACGTAGATACGGGTTGGCTCAAGCAGATGATCGGCAAGCGGTTTGCCTTCCAGCTGTTCCACCAGCGGATCGGTACCACTGACTTCCAGAATTTTGCGCACCAGTGAATAACCATTGGAGTGCGGGCCGCTGGAACCTAATGCGATCAGGACATCGCCATCCTGCACTTTGCTGCCATCAATGATGTCTGACTTCTCAACCACGCCCACGCAAAAGCCAGCCACGTCGTAGTCTTCGCCATGATACATGCCTGGCATTTCAGCGGTTTCACCGCCCACCAGTGCACAGCCTGACTGCAGGCAACCCTCGGCGATACCGGTGATAACGGCGGAAGCGGTATCCACATCCAGTTTGCCGGTGGCGTAATAATCCAGGAAGAAGAGCGGTTCAGCGCCTTGTACCACCAGGTCGTTGACACACATCGCCACCAGGTCAATGCCGATGGCATCGTGGCGCTTGAGATCCATCGCCAGACGCAGTTTGGTACCTACGCCGTCGGTGCCGGAGACCAGCACGGGTTCACGGTATTTTTGCGGCAGCGCACAAAGCGCACCGAAACCGCCCAGTCCACCCATTACTTCCGGGCGACGCGTCTTTTTCACTACGCCTTTAATACGGTCAACCAGAGCGTTACCAGCATCAATATCAACACCGGCGTCTTTGTAACTGAGAGAGGTCTTATCGGTCACTGCGAGGTCCCCACGCGAGTTGCGGTTGGTGGTTTAATATAAAGCGCGGCAATTCTACCAGCGCAGGCAAACGTTTGCGAGTCTCAGATTGCGTCCCTGGCGATTTTCATTAATCCTTACTTTGTCCTGACAAAATGCATTTGATTGCGCAAGCACATGTGGCGCAGGGGCGAAAAGGCGGTATAATCCGGCGATTTTTTTTAGCTCAACTCACTCCGGGAGAACAACAATGAAGATCGTGGAAGTTAAACACCCGCTGGTCAAACATAAACTGGGACTGATGCGTGAGCATGATATCAGTACAAAGCGTTTCCGCGAGCTGGCCTCTGAAGTTGGCAGTCTGCTGACCTATGAAGCCACCGCCGACCTGGAAACCGAAAAGGTGACAATTGAGGGCTGGAATGGCCCGGTTCAGGTTGATCAAATCAAAGGTAAAAAAATCACCGTGGTGCCTATTCTGCGTGCCGGTCTGGGCATGATGGAAGGGGTGCTTGAACACGTTCCCAGCGCGCGCATCAGCGTCGTGGGCGTTTACCGTGACGAAGAAACCCTGGAGCCAGTACCTTATTTCCAGAAGCTGGTTTCAAATATTGAAGAGCGCCTGGCATTAGTGGTTGACCCGATGCTGGCCACAGGCGGCTCGATGATCGCCACGATCGATCTGTTAAAGAAAGCGGGCTGTAGCAGCATAAAAGTGCTGGTGCTGGTCGCTGCGCCTGAAGGCATTGCCGCGCTGGAAAAAGCGCATCCGGATGTTGAGCTTTACACCGCTTCTGTGGATCAGGGACTCAACGACAAAGGCTATATCATCCCGGGTCTGGGTGATGCTGGCGATAAAATCTTCGGCACCAAGTAATGACGAAAATGCGCGGCTCCACGCATCACGGTGTTTTCAGCCTGCAGCAGCAGGCCGGGCCGCTTTTTTCTGTCGTAACAGACCATCAAATGAATTAGCCGACCACAGAGTCGGCTTTTTTTTATCTAAAAACAGACGATTAACTCAAGGGGACTTTTAATGACTCGTCGCGCTATCGGCGTTAGCGAACGGCCGCCATTACTGCAAACCATTCCGCTCAGCCTGCAACATCTGTTTGCCATGTTTGGCGCTACGGTATTAGTACCGATTCTGTTCCACATCAATCCGGCGACGGTATTGCTGTTTAACGGTATTGGCACCTTGTTGTATCTGTTTATTTGTAAAGGAAAAATCCCGGCTTATCTGGGATCGAGCTTTGCTTTTATTTCGCCCGTCTTGCTGCTGCTGCCGCTGGGCTATGAAGTGGCGCTGGGCGGTTTTATTATGTGTGGTGTGTTGTTCTGCCTGGTTGCGCTGATCGTTAAAAAAGCCGGGACAGGCTGGCTGGATGTGATGTTCCCGCCTGCGGCGATGGGCGCCATCGTGGCCGTCATTGGTCTGGAACTGGCTGGCGTAGCCGCGAATATGGCCGGACTGCTTCCTGCCGAAGGCCAGTCGCCGGACGGCACAACCGTCTTGATTTCCGTCGTCACCCTGGCCGTCACCGTGTTTGGTTCGGTCTTGTTCCGTGGTTTTATGGCCATCATTCCGATTCTGATCGGTGTGCTGGTGGGTTACGCGCTTTCCGCATTCATGGGCATCGTGGACTGGAGCGGCGTTGAACATGCGCCCTGGTTTGCCTTACCAACCTTTTATACGCCGCGCTTTGAGTGGATTGCCATGCTGACCATTCTGCCTGCTGCTCTGGTGGTCATCGCCGAGCATGTAGGCCACCTGGTGGTCACGGCGAATATCGTGAAAAGAGATCTGGTGCGCGATCCCGGATTGCATCGTTCGATGTTCGCCAACGGCTTATCGACGGTCATTTCAGGTTTCTTTGGATCAACGCCCAACACAACCTACGGCGAAAACATCGGCGTGATGGCGATTACCCGCGTTTACAGTACCTGGGTGATTGGCGGCGCGGCCATTTTCGCTATTTTACTTTCCTGCGTGGGCAAACTGGCGGCCGCGATTCAGGCGATTCCGGTGCCCGTTATGGGCGGCGTGTCCTTGCTGCTGTATGGGGTTATCGGTGCGTCCGGTATTCGCGTATTGATTGAATCTAAAGTGGATTACAACAAGGCGCAAAACCTGATCCTGACCTCGGTTATCCTGATTATTGGCGTTAGCGGGGCGAAAGTGCATATCGGTGCTGCCGAGCTAAAAGGCATGGCGCTGGCAACACTCGTCGGCGTTGCGCTGTCCTTAATCTTTCGGGTGATTTCCGTACTGCGTCCGGAAGAAGTGATTCTGGATGCAGAAGATAACCCCGAGTCGTCATCGCGCAGCTAGACGTCAATACGCGGGCAGGGATGCCCGATTCATCTCTGGTTAAAAACTATGATAGACTTGCCCCGATTTTTGCTTGTTCTCTTGCTGAGGTGCTTCTGAACACGCCGGCACAATTGTCATTGCCACTCTATTTACCTGACGACGAAACCTTCGCCAGCTTCTGGCCGGGTGAAAACCCGTCGCTCATTGCCGCGATTAAGGGTGCGCTTAGCCAGCAGCATGGCAGCTATCTCTATTTCTGGTCTCGTGAAGGGGGCGGTCGCAGCCATCTGCTGCACGCCGCCTGCGCTGAAATGTCCGCACGCGGCGAAGCCGTGGGCTATGTGCCGCTTGATAAACGCACCTGGTTTGTCCCGGAAGTGCTGGAAGGCATGGAGCAACTGCCGCTGGTTTGCATCGACAATATTCAATGTATTGCGGGAGACGAAGCATGGGAAATGGCGATTTTCGATCTCTATAACCGCATCCTGGAAACCGGCAATACCCGGTTATTTATTACCGGCGATCGCCCACCGCGTCAGCTTAATTTGCATTTGCCCGACCTGGCATCCCGCCTCGACTGGGGGCAAATTTATCGTCTACAGCCGCTTTCCGATGAAGATAAGTTACAGGCTTTACAGCTGCGTGCCGGATTGCGGGGATTTGAACTGCCCGAAGACGTTGGTCGGTTTTTGCTGAAGCGGCTCGATCGTGAAATGCGTACCCTGTTTGATACGCTGGATCGCCTGGACAGTGCGTCGATCAGCGCCCAGCGTAAGCTGACGATTCCCTTCGTGAAAGAAACCCTCGGTCTCTAAATAATCTCCAGCACCGCTTCCGGCGGACGTCCCAGTCGGGCGCGATCGCCGTTAACCACAATGGGTCGCTCGATCAATTTGGGATGTTCCAGCAGGGCGTCCAGCAACGCGCTTTCCCCGATTTCTGGCCGATCCAGCCCCAGCGCCGCATATAATGGCTCTTTGTGGCGCATCAACTCACGCGCGCTTTGCATACCCAGTTTCTGCAGCAGGATTTGCAGGGTCTGGCGATCGGGCGGTGTGTCCAGATAACGCACGATTGTCGGGTGAATACCCTGTTGCTCCAGTAGCGCCAGGGTTTCCCGGCTCTTGCTGCAGCGCGGATTATGATAAAGCGTCACCATCCTGTTATCCTTTTTGATACTGCTTAAAGCGTTGCTGAAGCTGACGCAACTGATCGATGCGGGCATCGTATCGGGCCTGTTTCAGACTGCCGAGCGGCACCTGTGCACTGGCACGGCTCAGGGCACTAATGGCCTGATCGAGCTGGCCGTTCAACGCCAGACTTTCGGCGCGGGCAAAGAGTTCTTCATCTGTCTGTCCCTGCTGTGCTGAGGCCTGAGCCAGCAGATCCCACCCGTTGGTATCATCTTTATGTGTCCAGGTATAGCGGTTCAGGATGCGGCTGGCATTCGCGGGCTGTTTCGCTTCCACATAAGCGTTAGCGAGGTTTAGCTGCACGACCGGGCTGGTTTTTGCCGCCTGCGTGGCGGTCAGCATAGCTATTGCCTGCTGCGGCTGGTTCAGGCCGATATCAATGTCCGTCATCAGATCCAGCAGCCAGACATTTTCAGGCTGTTTAGCCAGCAGGGGCGCCACGATCTTTTTCGCCTCGCCATAGCTTTTGGCCTGAAGAAACTGCACGGCTTTACCGTACTGTGAGGCGAGCTGTTCGCGAGAATTACCGTTGGCATATTGCGTGAGCAAATCGTCCGTCAACTGGTTGCGGCCCGTCGAATACATGCCTAATGACCGCACTTTGGCCAGATAGAAGTCTTGTGACGACTGCACGACCACCGGACGCATCTGGTTGGCACGGTTGCGCGCATCGGCAAGGCGGCTGTCAGGCAGCGGGTGCGTTAACAGTATTTCAGGCGGTTTTGAAGAGAAACGGCTCTGATCAGCCAGTTTTTGTAGGAAGTTAGGCATGGCTTGGGGATCAAACCCCGCGCGCTGCAACACCTGAATACCGATGCGATCCGCTTCCTGCTCATTGTTCTGGGTAAAGCTAATAATTCCCTGCTGTGTGCCTGCCAGCGTGCCGCTGAGTGCCGCCATCCCCATCTGCGGGCTGGCCATTGCCAGTAAAATGGAGCCAAGAGCGCCCACCCAGGTCAGCGGCGCATTGCGTTTTTGATCTTCCATCGCGCGCGCCAGATGGCGTTGCGTGACGTGGGAAATTTCATGGGCCATCACCGACGCCAGCTGGCTCTCATTATCCGTAAAACGGAACAGGGCCGCGTGCAGCACCACATTACCGCCAAAAAAGGCGAACGCGTTGAGCTCATCGTTCTGAATCAGAAAAAAGTGGAAAGGCGTTTTAACCCCGTCCGCATGTGAAACCAGGCGCTGCCCGAGTTGGTTGATGTACTGATTCAGTAAGGGATCGTTAATCAGCGGGGCGCTGGCGCGGAGCTGGCGGACGTAGAAGTCGCCCATCTGCAGTTCCTGATTAATCGACAAGGTCGAGGCTGCCGTTGTCCCCATATCCGGCAATGAGTCACTGATATCTGCGTGCGAGGTTAACGGGCAGGATAATGTCAGTGCAGGGAGCAGCGTCGCAATCAGCGTCTTTTTTAACCGGTTCAACATGCCTTTATCCTGTAATGAATCCCTGATTTAGCCAGGTAAGCAGCGGAAATGTTCTTTTTTTACGTCAATATTGGTGCCTTCTTCGTATCTTAACCACTGGTGGGGAAGAATGAAATGGCGCAGTGGCAGCAGGTGCAGGGGATTGTGCGTAAAACGCGACCTGTGAGGTCACGGTGGGCGACAGAACGTCATACGGATGCACAACGCTGGCCTGTCAGCGGGCTGAGTAAAGACACCGACGTGGCGATGATCATCCCTCTCAGCTGAGGCGACGAAGGGGCAAAGCTCGGGCAGCATCTCTATTCCGTGCCCCGGCAATGACGCACGGTTCTTGCGCGCCGAACGTTTCCTTCCCGGCTTCATGCCGGCTCTCTCCAGCAAGGCCACCGCGCCTTACAGCAAAATCAGGACGTTGCCTTTCCCAGGCTGCGACGTGTTGGCGGCATTTTGGGCTGCTGTCACCACAACGTCATCTTGCCGTGATGTTCGTGTCACACAACGCCGTTAGTTTACGCAGCAATGAGATCGATCTCATTACGGATAAACGAGGGTGAGATGAGTGATTTAATCAGTGTGGCGGTACTGGCAGGCGTTTCGCGAGCAACCGCGGCCCGTGCCTTTTCCGATCCCCATCTGCTCAAGCCTGGCACCCTGAAAAAAGTGCTGGATGCGTCGGAACAGCTGGGGTTCAGACCGAACCATATTGCACGCCAGCTTCGCACGCAACACTCCACCACGCTGGGGGTTTTACTTCCTTCACTCAGTAACCCGGTATTTACCTTACAGCTTGAGGCCATGGAGCAACAGGCGCGGCTGGCGGGCTATGGCCTGCTGGTGGCAACGACGGATTACCAGCCAGAACGCGAAGCGGCCATTGTCGAACATATGCTGCGTCAGCGCGTCGCGGGCCTGGTGTTGACCGTGTCCGACGCGGACAGCAGCAGCGTATTACCGACGCTGGCAGCGGCGCACATGCCCTTTGTGCTGGCGCATAACGTCCCGCAAAACCAAAACTGGCGCTGTGTGTACGTGGATAACCGCCGCGCGATGGCGGAAGCCACGGCACATCTGATTGCGCTGGGCCATCAGCATATCGCCATGGCGGCAGGGCCGATGTTGCAGTCTGACCGTGCACGCCAGCGTTATCTGGGCTATTGCGATGCCATGCAGCAGGCGGGATTCGCCCCTCGTGGGCTGATTGACATGCCAAGTCATATCCAATCCCGATTCGATCCGCTTTTACCGCTGATCTACGGCCCTGACCCGCTGACCGCCGTGATTTGCAGTAACGATTTGCTGGCGATCAGCCTGATTGGCGCGGCGGCACGTGCAGGCATTCAGGTGCCGCAACAGCTGTCGGTCATGGGGTTTGATGGCATTGCCATTGGCGAACAGCTTTCGCCATCACTCGCCAGCGTAGTGCAGCCCAGCGATCAATTGGGTGCCTGCGCAATCGATATGCTTCTCCAACCTTCTCACGATGACTCGCGCCTGCTGGACCACCGGCTGCGTACAGGCGAGAGCATCGCGACCGTATTTCACTCGTCAACATCAGGGAACCATCATGTCTACACACAATAAAATCACGCTGCTTGCCAGGGCGGCATTCTTTACCGCCTGCGCATTTTCCAGCCCGCTGGTGCAGGCGGCTGAAAATGCTATCTGCTACAACTGTCCACCCGAATGGGCGGACTGGGCCACCGAGCTGCAGGCCATCAAAAAAGACACCGGTATCGTGGTGCCGCAGGATAACAAGAACTCAGGACAGGCTCTGGCGCAGTTGGTTGCCGAGAAAGGTAATCCGGTTGCCGACGTGGTGTACTACGGCGTCAGCTTCGGTATCCAGGCGGCGCAGGCAGGCGTGATTGCTGACTACAAGCCAGCCAACTGGGATCAGGTGCCGACAGGCATGAAAGATCCGGAGGGGAAATGGGTTGCACTGCACTCCGGCACGATGGGCTTTATGGTGAATGTGGATGCCCTGGGCGGCGCGCCCATTCCCAAATCCTGGGACGATCTGCTGAAACCAGAATACAAAGGCATGGTGGGCTATCTCGATCCGGCCAGTGCGTTTGTCGGTTATGTTGCCGCCGTGGCGGTAAACCAGGCGAAAGGGGGCAGCATGCAGGATTTCACCCCAGCCCTGACCTGGTTCAAAAAGTTACAGGCGAACAAGCCTATCGTGCCTAAGCAGACCGCCTACGCGCGTCTTATCTCCGGTGAGATCCCGATTCTGCTGGATTACGACTTCAATGCCTATCGCGCCAAATATAAAGACCATGCCAATGTGGCATTTGTGATCCCACAGGAAGGAACGGTCACGGTGCCTTACGTCATCAGCCTGGTGAAAAACGCGCCCCATGCCGCCAACGGCAAAAAAGTCATGGACTATGTGCTGTCTGATAAAGGTCAGGCGATTTGGGCCAATGCCTATCTGCGTCCGGTGCGTCCTTCGGCCATGTCTGCTGAGGCTAAAACGCACTTTCTGCCAGACAGTGATTACGCCCGTGCGCACACTGTGGACTACCAGCAGATGGCCGATGCACAGAAAGCCTTCTCTGCCCGTTACCTGAGTGAGATTCGGTAATGGCACCGTCTGACGCCCGCCGCGATTTACCGGTGGCTTCGCGCCGCCGGTCACGCCGACGCGAGCAGGGGGCTAACTGGCCATGGATGCTGCTGCCTGCGTTACTGTTTTTTGCCGCGTTCTGGCTGTTGCCTTTCGCCCGTTTATTACAGATGGGTATGACGCCAGATCGCAGCACCCAGCACAGTGGTTACTGGACGGTGCTTACCCAGCCGCAATATCTGCAAAGCCTGGTGAATACCGTACTGTTGTCGCTGTCGGTCACGCTATTGACGTTGGTCATCGCCACTGTGGTGGGCTGCTTTCTGGCCCGCCAGCGCTTCACCGGGCGCGGAACGTTGCTGGCACTGCTGACCTTTCCCCTGGCTTTTCCTGGCGTGGTGGTGGGGTTTTTAGTGGTGATGCTGGCGGGACGGCAGGGCGTTCTGGCCCAGATCAGCCTGCGCCTGTTTGACGAGCGCTGGACGCTGGCCTATTCACTGACCGGGCTGTTCATTGGTTATCTCTACTTTTCACTGCCGCGCGCCATAGTGACATTAGTGGCCGCCAGCGAAAAACTGGATCGCTCGCTGGAAGAGGCGGCCCGTTCGTTAGGTGCCAGCCAGTGGCGCATTGTCTGGGATGTGATTGTGCCGGGGCTTAAACCGGCACTGCTCTCCAGCGGTGCGCTCTGCTTTGCCACCAGCATGGGCGCATTCGGCACCGCATTTACTCTGGGAACTGACCTGAGTGTCCTTCCGCTCACCATCTATGGCGAATTTACCAACTACGCGAACTTTGCCACCGCTGCGGCGCTGTCGGTGGTCATGGGAGCCGTCGCCTGGGCAGGCTTAATGCTGGCGCGGGTGCTCACCCAATCCCGCCAGGAGACGTCGTCATGAAACGTCGTGGTTTATTTTACCTGCAAATCGCCATTACCACGCTGACTGCTCTGTTCATGATTGTTCCGGTCATCCTGTCGATGCTGGCGGGCGTGACGCAGAACTACTTTGTTGGTCTGCGCAGCGGACTGACGCTGAAATGGGTGGAACAGGTTTGGGAGATGTACAGCGACACCTTTTGGCTGTCACTGTTAATCGCCGTCAGCTGTCTGGCGGTGACCCTGGTGATCGGCGTGCCAGCCGCCTGGGGCTTACTGAAATCGCCGTCGCGCTGGTCATCGCGCATTGAAGAGTGCCTGATGTTGCCGGTAGCGCTACCGGGCCTGGCCACCGCACTGGGCATTATCCTGCTGTACGGTCAGTTCAGCAGCCTGCGTGACAGCTGGGTTTTTATCTTGATCGGCCACGTCCTTTTTACGCTGCCGTTTATGATTCGACCGGTGCTGGCGGTGATGCAGGCTATTCAGCTACCGCGCCTTGAAGAGGCTGCCGCCAGCCTGGGGGCGGGCTTCTGGCGTCGCTTTTTCACCGTGGTGGTGCCTAACTGCCGCAACGGCATTCTCGCCGGAGCCTTTATGGTGATCACGCTATCGGTAGGCGAATTTAACATTACCTGGATGTTACATACGCCACTCACCAAAACCCTGCCCGTGGGCCTGGCCGACAGCTATGCCTCAATGCGGCTGGAAGTGGGGTCGGCCTATACCTTGATCTTTATTTTAATGATTTTACCACTGTTGCTGATGCTCAACGCCTGTAATCACTGGCTTGAACGCCAGTCTCGTCAGCAACACAGGGAGGAGAAAGCATGATCCTTGAAGCTGTAAACGTGACGCTGCGCGGCTGCGCACGCCGCTTTAATCATCACCAGGCGCTCCATCCGCTCGATCTGAGCGTGCGGTCAGGCGAAACCCTGGTGTTGCTGGGCCCATCCGGCTGCGGCAAAACGACCACGTTACGCATTATCAGCGGCCTGGAGAGCACCGATGCGCCGGGTGAAGTCTGGTTTGACGATCGCAACGTGACCGACCTGCCTGTCGAGAAACGTAACGTGGGAATGGTCTTTCAAAACTACGCTCTGTTCCCCACGCTGAACGTGGCACAGAACGTGGCTTATGGCTTGAAAGTGCAGGGCATCCCGCGCCACGAGCGAGAGGCGCGTGTTGAGGAAATGCTGGAACTGGTCGATCTCACTTCCCTGGCCCAACGTCATATCGACAAGCTCTCCGGCGGGCAGAAACAGCGCGTGGCGCTGGCAAGAGCGCTGGCGGCACGGCCTAAAGTGCTGCTGTTTGACGAGCCGCTGGCTGCGCTGGATGCCAAACTGCGCGAGCGTCTGCGTCTGGAAATCGGGAGCCTGTTAAAAAAACTGGCTATCACCGCCGTGTACGTGACCCACGATCAGCAGGAAGCCATGGCGCTGGGCGATCGTATTGCCGTCATGGAACAGGGACGCCTGGTGCAGATCGACACGCCGCAGGCCATCTATCAGCGTCCGGCCTCTCGCTTTGTGGCGGATTTCGTTGGCGCGATTAACTGTATCGCACGTGATGAGCAGGGCCATCCGCTGCGTTTTTGTCGCCCAGAGGATGTGCTGCTGGCAGACGAAGGCCGCTATGCACAGCACGGTTATATCGTTGCCAGCACCTTTCTCGGTGCATCCCAACGTTTGATGATCGATATCGGGCTGGACAAGCCGATTCAGGTAGAGCGACACGCACGGGAAACCTGGCACGCCGGGCAGCGCGTCAGCTGGTCGCTGGCTGAGCAGGCCGCGCTTGAATTTACTGTTTAAGGAGACAACGTTTGTCTGTTGAACCTACGCTGATTGCGCAAATCAGCGACTTGCATATTAAAGCCCACGGTCGTCTGTCGTATAAAAAGGTCGATACCTATAACGCCCTGCTACGGGCGATTAACACCCTGAATGGGCTTAGGCCACGGCCCGATGCCGTGGTAATAACCGGTGACCTGGTGGATTTTGGCACGGCGGCAGAGTATCAGACGTTACGGCAGGCGCTGGCAACGCTGGATCTGCCGTTTTATCTGATGGCGGGCAATCATGACGATCGCCAGGCATTGAGGGCGGCGTTTCCCGATCATCCTTATTTGCAGCAGGGGCCAACGCTCAACTGGCGGCAGGAGGTGAAGGGCATTCAACTGCTGGCGCTCGACTCCAGCGTGCCGCAGCAACCGTGGGGCCAGCTTGATGAGCAGCAGCTTAGCTGGCTGGATGCAGCACTGACCGCGTCACCGAGCGTGCCCACGCTGGTGATGCTGCATCATCCGCCGTTTGCCTGCGGGATCGATCATATGGATCGCCAGCGATTACGCGATCCCGACGCACTGGCGGCGATTATTGCCCGCCATCCGCAGACAGAACGCGTGCTGTGCGGTCATGTGCATCGCGCCATTCAGACGCGCTTTGCCGGTACGCTGGCCTGTATTGCGCCTGGCGTCTCCCATCAGGTTGCGCTGGATCTGCAACCGGATGGGCCTGCAAATTTTGTGCTGGAACCGGCCGGATTTTTGCTCCATCGCTGGCATCCACAGCAGGGAATGACGACGCATCAATGTGCCATTGGTGACTATGACGGGCCCTGGCCTTTTTATGACCAAAACGGTTTAATCGATTAAAGGCCGTACAGGCTGACTTTTTGGTGAATGCCGCGCTTAAACCTGCTCAAATTGTCCTACAGCGTGTAGACTTACACGCAGTAGGACCGCTATTACCATAAAAACAACAGAGCCAGGCACAGCAAAATGAATCTTTGCACTGTGGCGTCCACGCCATGCTAATTAATTTCCGTCCCCGGGCGGACTTACGCACGCTTATTGCGCTGCTGGTAATTACCAGTATTGTCATCACGCTTGCCAATAATTTATATGCGACCTGGCGCGTGCAACGCATGGTGCTGATTGACAGCACGCTGGAAGCCAACCGCGCGTATGCGGCCAAGTTGGCCTCCACCAGTGAGGTTTTTTTCCGTCTGGCGCAGTCTCAACTGCACTTTAGTGCCAATGTACTGGGAAAAGATTTCAATAATGCGTCACTGCTCAAAGCGGAAGTTAACCGTTTACGTGAACAGACCGACAGTTTCAACTCTGTCGCCGTGGTGGATGAAAACGGCAACGTTCAGGCGATATCACCTGAATCCCTTACCTTAACGGGGATGCATCTGACCAGCGATGCGGCCCGCGAAGCGCTGCAAACCCGACAGCCGTTAATTAGCAAACCGACGGTTTCCGCTGCGAATAACCTGCTTATTTTTGTCTCATGGCCGATCTGGAATAACCAGGGACGCTATCTGGGTTATATTGGCGGCACGATTTACCTTAAAAAGAAAAGTATTCTGAACGCGCTGCTGGGTGAACAGTTTTATCGTGACGGCACCAGCGTGTTTGTTCTCGACAGTAATAACCAGGTGCTGTATCACCAGAATCGTCAAATGGTCGGCAAAATTATGCCGCCGTTGATGAGCGAACGTGAGCGCCAGGAAAAAGATAATGGCTCGCTGGTCTTGACCGAGACCGACAAACCGACCCGGCTGGCGGGTTACGCCATCGTCCCGACGACCGGCTGGATGGTGGTGGCACTGAAGCCTGTCGACGTCACGCTGCAACCGCTGTCGGGCCTGCTCCTGAAAGTCCTGAAACGTTCTGTGCCCTTTGCGCTGCTGACCTTGCTGGTGGCGGTTATTCTGGCGCGGATGATCGCCATGCCGCTCTGGCAGTTGGCCCGCAAGGCCAGCAAAATTGATGCCTCAAGTGCCACTTATGAAATTGGCGGCATTCGCGCATGGTACTTTGAGGCCGCGCAGGTAAAACGGGCGCTACTCACCGGCATTGGTCTGGTGCAGGATAAAATCGGTCGCCTGAGCTCCGAAGCACAGACCGATTCACTGACCCTGTTACTGAACCGGCGCGGGCTGAACGCGGTACTCGATTATTACCAGAGCATACGCCAGCCTTTCGCCGTCCTGGCTCTGGATATCGACCATTTTAAAAGCGTAAACGATAACTGGGGACACGATGTTGGCGATCGGGTGATTCAGCAGGTGGCGCAGGCGCTACGGCAGAGCGCCCGGCAGTCGGACGTGGTCAGCCGTAACGGTGGCGAAGAGTTTTTAATGCTGCTGCCGAATACCTCCCTGAAAGAAGCAGAGGCCACGGCCGAGCGGATTCGGAACAGCATCGCGGAAAAAGAGATTGAGGAAGTCGGTCATATCACCATATCCATCGGTGTGGCCGAATGGGACGCGCGCCGGTTGCCACTGGAAAGCAGCCTGAAGCGGGCCGATGATGCTCTGTATCAGGCTAAAAACACCGGACGCAACTGCACCGTGGTCGCGAAACGCGTTAAAGCGTCTTAATCGTTAACCGCGTCGGCAGACCTGGCGCTTCGCCCGTGCAGTGAAATCCCGCGCGGGCCGTGGCGAATCATCAGGAATTGATATGTTCCCGGCAGTAGCGCCGCTTCCAGCTGGCGGGCGTTAAGCCGGTGTGCTTGCGGAATATCTGGCGAAAATAGCCCACATCATTGAACCCACACTGGCGCGCCACCTCGGTTAGCGGCAGCTTGTCGCCGATCAGCAATTTTTCTGCCATTAAGACGCGCTGTCGGTGGATGGCTTCCGTCAGCGTCAGGCGAAATACGCGCCGGTAAACGCGTCCCAGATAATCCGCATTGCAATGCAGCATTTTTGCCAGTGCGGAGGTCGAAAGCGGCAGGTGATACTGGGTACGAATGAGCTGGTTCGCTTTCCAGGCCAGGTCAACGCCGGGGCTGTCAACGACGTTCTCATGCAGGGCAGGAGCGGCGAGCTGCTGGAGGATCAGCAGTAAAATACATTCCAGTGCGACGCTCCGGTGAATGTTTTCCTGCTCGCTGAGGAACTGCCTGAACAGGGCGATGATATAGGCCGGATCGCCAACGCGGGTATTCTGGGGAAGATGCAGCAGTGCCTGGTGTAATCCATGTTGAGGCTTCGGCTGTTTCAACCAGTCAAAATGCAGCCAGTAAAATTTCAGATCCGCCGGAAAAATCCCTTCACCCACATGCAAATGCCCGGGCCTGAGCAGCAGGCTTTCGCCCGCCTGCACGCTATACGGCACGTCATCCTCACGAATGGTTAACTGACCGCGCTCAACGAAGATGATCTCCCACGAGGTCAGCCTGCGTGCCGGATGTGTGCCGACACCGCGTGAAATAAACAGCCCGCCATTTTGCACCCGAACCGGAAACGCTATGGATAATTCGAACATCATTATTCATTTTCCCGCTGCGACAACCCTGATAATCACCTTTGTCTATGATTATTAACAAAAAACCACGAATGTATCTGATCCACTTCACAGTTTGCTTCACAGGTCGGAATTACCCCGTTTTTATACTTTTTTGTGCTCTTGTTGGTTAACGGATTCCTGACAGAATACATCGGGTAAGGCGCTAAAACACCAATAAGCCCGCCAGAAAGCGGGTCATCCTCTCTGTCCTGCATGAGGCGTTTTTATGACTTCTACCACCATCGCTCAGGCCGATCTTAGCCAGTCGGCGACGCAGAGTGCGCTGTCCCTGCGTGAAAAAATAGGTTACGGGCTGGGAGACGCCGGCGGCACGGTGATCACCTGCCTGATCATGAACTTTCTGACGTTTTTCTACACCGATGTCTTTGGCTTAACACCTGCGCTGGTCGGCACCCTGTTTATGGCGCTGCGCGTGTTTGATGCGATATCCGATCCGGTGATGGGCGTGATTGCCGACCGTACGCATAGCCGATGGGGACGTTTCCGTCCCTGGCAGCTGTGGGTCGCTGTCCCCATTGGCATCATTGGTGTGCTGACGTTCACGGTGCCCGCCGTCAGCATGGACATGAAAATCGTCTGGGCGTTTGCCACCTACCTGCTGCTTTCCGTCAGCTATACCGCCATTAATGTGCCCTATTGCGCGCTGATTAACACCATGACCACCCGCCACACAGAAGTGCTGGCGTGCCAGTCATGGCGGTTTGTGCTGTGCGGCGTGGCCGGATTTCTGGTCTCGGTAGGGCTGCCGTGGCTGGTTTCTGTCTTAGGTAAGGGGAATGCGGCACTCGGCTATCAGTCTGGCGTCGGCATTTTGTGCGCTCTGGCGGTCGTGATGTTCCTGTGCTGCTTCTTCTGGGTTCGCGAGCGCGTACCGCTGGACAGCCTGGGCAAGTTTACCCTGCGCGAACATATGGCCGGGCTGCGTAAAAACGATCAGCTGTTACTGATGCTGGTGATGTCGTTTTTGCTGATTAACGTGTTCAATATCCGTGGCGGCGGCTACATGTACTTCATCACCTATGTGTTACAGGGCAGCACCGCCTACACTTCGCTGTTTTTTACCATGGTGACCTTAGCCTCTATCTTAGGTGCGGTCATCGTTAATCCGCTGGCAAAACACATCGACACCGTCCGGCTCTACTACTGGACCAATTGTGTGCTTGCCGTGCTGGCGGTCATGATGTGGTTCCTGCCGGTGGGGCCGTCATGGCAGGTATTATGGCTGGTGGTGATCCTCGCCAACGGCGTCATTCTGGGGTTCACGCTCCCGCTGCACTTTGCCCTGATGGCCTTTGCCGATGACTACGGTGAATGGAAAAACGGCGTCCGCTCATCGGGCATGAATTTCGCGTTTAACCTGTTCTTTATTAAACTTGCCTGGGCCTCCAGCGGCGTCATTATCAGCCTGCTGTTTATCCTGGTGGCTTACAAGCCAGGAATTACGCATCAGACACCGGCATCCTTGCAGGGCATTACCGCAATGGAAACGTTGTTGCCTGCCCTGTTTCATCTGCTGCTGCTATTCGCCATCCGCGCCTGCAAGCTCAATAACCCGATGATGGCGCAGATTTCCAGCGACCTGCGAATTCGCCATGTCCCGTCCTGAGGAGAGTAAAATGTCTGTCAATGAAGTCGATCTGCATAAGCTGACGATTCACGATCCCTTTCTCGGTCAGTATCAACGACTGGTGCGGGAGGTGGTCATTCCTTATCAATGGGAGGCGCTTAACGATCGGATCGACGAAGCCGATCCCAGCCATGCCATCGAAAACTTTCGTATCGCGGCTGGCCAGCAGGAAGGGGAATTTTATGGCATGGTCTTCCAGGACAGCGATGTCGCGAAATGGCTGGAAGCCGTGGCCTGGTCACTTTGCCAGAAGCCTGATGCAGAACTGGAAAAGACGGCGGATGAGGTGATTGAACTGGTGGCGGCGGCGCAGTGCGAGGATGGTTATCTCAATACCTACTTCACGGTGAAAGCGCCGGAAGATCGCTGGACGAATCTTGCCGAATGCCATGAGTTGTATTGCGCCGGACACATGATTGAGGCGGGCGTGGCGTTTTACCAGGCGACAGGTAAACGCCGTTTACTTGAGGTGGTGTGCAAGCTTGCCGATCACATCGACAGCATGTTTGGCCCCGGCGAAAATCAGCTGCACGGCTACCCAGGCCATCCGGAGATCGAGCTGGCATTGATGCGGCTGTATGAAGTGACCCAGGACCCTCGCTATATGGCGCTGGTAGATTATTTTGTCGCGCAGCGGGGAACGCAGCCTCACTTCTATGATATTGAGTACGAGAAGCGCGGGCAGACCTCCTACTGGAATACCTATGGCCCGGCCTGGATGGTGAAGGACAAGGCTTACAGCCAGGCGCATCAACCCCTTGCAGAACAGCAGCACGCGGTGGGGCATGCTGTGCGGTTCGTTTATCTGATGACCGGCGTGGCGCACCTTGCGCGCCTGAGCCAGGACGAAGAAAAACGTCAGGACTGCCTGCGGCTGTGGCACAACATGGCGCAGCGGCAGCTGTATATTACCGGTGGCATCGGCTCCCAGGGCAGCGGTGAAGCATTCAGTAGCGATTACGATTTACCTAATGACACGGTTTATGCCGAAAGCTGCGCGTCCATTGGCCTGATGATGTTTGCCAGACGTATGCTGGAAATGGAAGCCGACAGCCAGTACGCCGACGTGATGGAACGCGCGCTGTATAATACGGTACTGGGCGGCATGGCGCTGGACGGGAAACACTTCTTCTACGTCAATCCGCTGGAGGTGCACCCGAAAACCCTCAGTTTTAATCATATCTACGATCATGTGAAACCTGTGCGTCAGCGCTGGTTCGGTTGTGCCTGCTGTCCACCGAACATTGCCCGTGTGCTGACCTCACTCGGCCACTATATTTATACGCCACGCGAGGATGCGCTTTATATCAATCTCTATGTCGGCAACCGGGTTGAAATACCGGTCGGTGAGCATACTTTGGGCATTAGCATAAGCGGTAATTTCCCCTGGGATGAAAAGGTCACCATCAGCGTCGATGTCGCGCAGCCTGTGCAACATACGCTGGCGTTACGTCTGCCTGACTGGTGTGAGGCGCCGCAGGTAAGCTGTAACGGCGACGCTGTGACCGATCGCGCCCGCAAGGGTTACCTCTACATTGAGCGACAGTGGCAAGAGGGCGATACGCTGACCCTGACGCTCCCGATGCCGGTGCGCCGGGTTTATGGTAATCCGTTAGTACGTCACGTGGCGGGCAAGGTGGCGGTTCAACGCGGCCCGCTGGTGTACTGCCTGGAGCAGGCCGATAACGGCGAGCAGTTACACAATCTGTGGCTGCCCGCGTCGGCATCGTTCACCACCATTCAGGGACGCGGTGTTTTTGCGCATAAGGTGTTAATACAGGCTGAAGGGGTGAAAAAAACCGCCAGCGATCCTGAACGCCAGCCGCTGTGGCACTTCGATCACGCCCCTGCCGCGCAGCAAACCCAGACGCTGACCTTTATTCCCTGGTTCTGTTGGGCGAACCGGGGAGAAGGGGAGATGCGTATTTGGGTGAATGAAGCCTGACGCCTGAAAATGACCCACAGCAGGCCGGGCGTGTTGCTGGCCTGCGGTGAAGATAATGACCCCGTCGGCGACGATTCGCCTGCCAGCGCGCAACGGCGGGAAGCCTGAGGCTGGGGAGAATGGTACGGCACGCACCTTCACCGCGTGCCGTTTTTCATCATCCGCTAGCGCCTGTCAGGTCACGGACTGATTTTCACGTCTTTCCAGCACCAGAATATCCGGTACAATCATGGCCCTTTCTGACCTTATGGACCTGACGGCATGCTGGCTTTATTGATTCAATGGTACAAACGCCGTTTTAGCGATCCCCAGGCGATTGGCCTGCTGGTGATTCTGCTGGCGGGGTTCTGCATTCTTTTCTTCCTGAGCGGGTTGCTGGCCCCCTTGCTGGTGGCGGTGGTGCTGGCTTATCTGCTTGAATGGCCAACGGTACGGCTACAACGCATTGGCTGTACGCGTAGCTGGGCGACCAGCATTGTGTTGGTGCTGTTTGCCGGAATTCTGCTGGTTCTGGTTTTGATCGTCGCGCCCGTGGCCTGGCAACAGGGCATCAACCTGACGCGGGATCTGCCTAATATGCTGAACAAACTCTATCAGTATGCGGCGGGGCTACCGCGACGTTTTCCCGCCCTGGTCGATGCCGGCATTATTGATGTCATCGTCGAGAACCTACGCGGTCGTCTCAGCGGCGTGGGCGATTCTCTGGTGAAGTATTCCCTGGCATCGCTGGTGGGATTAATGACCCTGATGATTTACCTGGTGCTGGTGCCGCTGATGGTGTTCTTTCTGCTGAAGGATAAAGAGCAGATGCTGAGTGCCGTGCGACGCGTCCTGCCGCGTAACCGTGGGCTGGCGGGTGAAGTATGGCAGGAGATGAACCAGCAAATCACCAACTACATTCGTGGCAAAGTGTTGGAGATGGTGGTCGTGGGCATCGCCAGTTGGCTGGCATTTATGTTCCTCGGCCTCAACTATTCGCTTCTGTTGGCCGTGCTGGTGGGCGTTTCAGTTCTGATTCCTTACATTGGCGCGATGCTGGTGACCATCCCGGTTATTGGCGTGGGCTTATTCCAGTGGGGGCTGGATAGCGAGTTCTGGACGCTGCTTACCGTCTATCTGGTGATTCAGGCGCTGGACGGCAATGTGCTGGTGCCCATTTTGTTCTCAGAGGCGGTCAATCTTCATCCGCTGGTTATCATCTTATCGGTGGTGATCTTTGGCGGGATGTGGGGATTCTGGGGCGTATTTTTTGCGATTCCGCTCGCAACCCTGGTCAAGGCGGTGGTGCACGCCTGGCCTGAGGCCACGCTGGATGAAACGCTGAATCGTTAAACGTTCAGGGCGCGGTAGATGCCGCGCCCTGAAGACATCAGGCTGATTTCAGATAGTCCATCACGATGTCGTGGTGATTTGACGTTTTGAAGTCGTCGAACACCTTTTCGATTTTGCCATTCGCATCCACCAGGAAGCTGATGCGATGGATGCCGTCATAGGTTTTACCCATAAAGGTTTTTTCACCCCAGACGCCAAACTGCTCGCAAACCTGATGCTCCTGGTCCGACAGCAGAGTGAAGTTAAGCAGCTCTTTTTCTGCAAAACGTGACAGCTTTTCAGGTTTATCTGTGCTGATTCCCAGCACCTCGACGCCAGCTTTCTTCAGCTCATCCATGTTGTCACGCAGACCACATGCCTGCACGGTACAACCCGGCGTCATCGCTTTTGGATAGAAATAGACCAGAACGCGCTGCCCCTGGAAGTCGGCTAAATTCACTTGTTCGCCATCCTGATCGGGCAAGCTAAATTTCGGTGCGGTATCACCGGCTTTCAGTGGATTCATCACATCTCTCCATTTTGAGTTCATGCTGTGGTTAATACACCAAGAGGCGAGAAACTGCCAAATGGAAAATAATCAATTTCAGACGATTTCCTCACCTGACCGTACTTTTAACGTAGCAGAACAGTCAAGGCGGCGCTCGTCTTTACCTGCCGGGTATCACCAGTTCACGGTTATCGGCATCGTTCAGGCTATAAAGGCGTAACGCGCCCTCGGCATTAAGTTCCTGACACAGTGCATTAAATGCCTGTTCAAATGCCGGACCATCGCTACGCGTTGGGCTGTGCGCCGTCATCTGAATATACAGCGTGGCGGGCCGATCCTGCTGGGCGGGCTGGATACGTGACACCAGTTCCGCAATGTTCATTTGGTGCTTATCCGTCAAATCCGTAAAGCGCTCAATGATATGCGGCGAGTCAGCCACTTCGACCTGAATAAACGCGGTATCCGCCATCGGCGGCCGGGCTGTGGCATGGGTACGTTTCATGACGATCAGCAGCTCCAGCTCAGCGCCTTTCAGCGGCAGCGTCGACTCAATCAGCGTAATCGCGTTCCAGCTACCGGAAAGCAGCATGATGAACGTAAATTCATCCCCGAGCATGGCAAGGCGACTGTCTTCGATGTTGCAACCGCAACTGCTGACGTGGCGGGTGATCGTATTGACGATACCCGGGCGGTCAACACCCAGAGCGGTGATCACCAGGTGGTGGGGTTGAGATTGCGGCAAAATAGGATTCCCTGTGCATTTGCTAATAACCATAAGGTAAACATAAAAAAAACTGCTGACAAGCGCGGGAATGGCGGAGCTTGCTTGCTTTTCCCTAAGTGTAAAACGTACCATGAAGCACTTGTTTGTCGAGGGGATCGCCAATGTTTACGGGAAGTATTGTTGCACTCGTTACGCCAATGGATGACAAAGGTAATGTCTGCCGTGCGAGTTTGAAAAAACTGATTGATTACCATGTCGCCAGCGGTACAGCGGCGATCGTTTCCGTCGGCACCACCGGCGAGTCAGCCACGCTGAGCCATGACGAGCACGGTGATGTGGTGCTGCAAACCCTGGAACTGGCGGATGGGCGTATTCCCGTGATTGCCGGAACCGGTGCTAACGCCACTGCGGAAGGTATCTCTCTGACCAAACGCTTTGAGAATTCGGGTGTTGTTGGTTGCCTCACTGTTACGCCTTATTACAATCGCCCGACGCAGGAAGGCCTGTTTCAGCACTTTAAAGCGATTGCTGACAGTACCAGCCTACCGCAAATGCTGTATAACGTACCTTCGCGCACCGGCTGTGATATGTTGCCGGAAACCGTTGCCCGCCTCGCTGAAATCAAAAATATTATCGGAATCAAAGAGGCAACGGGGAACTTATCGCGTGTCAGCCAGATCCAAGAGCTGGTTAATGATGAGTTCATCCTGGTGAGCGGCGACGATGCCAGCGCACTGGACTTTATGCAACTGGGCGGCAAGGGCGTCATTTCGGTGACGGCAAACATAGCAGCACGCGAAATGGCCGAGCTGTGCAGGCTCGCACAGCAGGGTAATTTCGTGGAAGCTCGCCGTCTGAATCAGCGTCTGATGCACCTGCACCAGACGCTTTTCTGTGAACCTAATCCAATCCCGGTTAAATGGGCGGCAAAACAGCTAGGATTAATCGCTAATGACACGCTGCGTCTGCCTATGACGCCACTGACTGCGGTTGCACAGCCGAAAGTGGAGCAGGCGCTGGTGAAAGCGGGTTTGCGATAATTTAGGGAGTTTGAATGAATTACTCAGTAAAGCGGTCAACGGTTGCAACGGTGGTGGGGCTTTCCACCCTGATGCTGTTGTCGGCCTGTTCGAACGATCAGCGTTATAAACGTCAGGTCAGCGGTGATGAGTCTTACTTACAGGCCAGCGGGCTGCGCGAACTGAAAGCGCCGTCGGGCATGATTCTGCCTGTCCAGAACGGCGAATACGATATTCCACCGTCAACCAGTAAGGCACCAGTAGGCAAGCAGCTCGATATTCGCCCACCTGCTCAGCCTCTGGCGCTGATGAACGGCTCACGTGCGCAGTTCAGCAATAACACCGGCGTGCTGATGTTTGATAACAGCCGCGGCTCGATTTGGTCCCAGGTTGTAGGCGTTGTACAGTCGAATAACTTCCCGATCGCTTCCCGTAATGACGCCGGACAGCAGCTGACGACCGACTGGGTACAGTGGAACCGGGCGGACGAAGATAAGCAGTATCGTGGCCGTTACCAAATCAGCGTTCAGTCGCAGAGTTATCAGCAGGTCCTGACCGTGCGTCTGCTTGAACTGCAGCAGGAAGGCAATAGCGTGACGTCGCCGGTGCAGGTTCAGCGTTATACCGCACAAATGCTGAATGATATCGCCGCCGGAATGGATAAGATCGCCACCATAAATGAAAACGCCGCAGCGGGCCGCGTCAGCGGTGCGATTGACGTGCAAAGCGGTGCCGATGATACCGGTCTGCCAATGCTGGTGCTGCGTACGCCGTTCAACGTGGCCTGGCAGCGTTTACCGGCAGCCATGAATCGTGTTGGCATGGAAGTGACCGACAGCACGCGTTCGACTGGCAGCATGAAAGTGACCTACAAGTCGCCAGGCAGCAGCACCTGGGACAGCGTAGGTGCCAAAGATCCTGAATTGCCGAACGGCGATTACAAGGTTCAGGTTGGCGACCTCGACAACCGGACCAGCCTGCAATTTATTGATCCTAAAGGCCATGTACTGACACAGGCGCAAAACGATGCGTTAGTGGCGGTGTTCCAGGCCGCACTGAATAAATAAAAAATTACCCCAGGCCGGAGATTCTCCGGCCTTTTTATTTCGTTTTTTGGCATAATAGCGCCAGACGAGGTAATCGATTGCGTCACGGCAATCAACGCAAATAGTCTGCCTCAGAACCGGATCTTTCATGTTTGGAGTTAAATAAGATGCAAAAGCGAGCTGAGTTGTATCGCGGTAAAGCGAAAACCGTATACAGCACCGATAACCCGGATCTGCTGATACTTGAATTCCGCAACGATACATCAGCCGGTGACGGCGCCCGCATTGAGCAGTTTGATCGCAAAGGCATGGTGAACAACAAGTTCAACCATTTCATCATGACGAAGCTGCAGGAAGCGGGCATTCCGACGCAGATGGAAGCCCTGCTGTCAGATAACGAAGCGCTGGTGAAAAAGCTGGACATGGTCCCGGTTGAGTGTGTGGTCCGTAACCGTGCAGCAGGTTCGCTGGTCAAGCGTCTTGGTGTTGAAGAGGGCATGGTGCTGAACCCGCCGCTGTTCGACCTGTTCCTGAAGGACGATGCTAAACACGATCCTATGGTCAACGAATCCTACTGTGAAACCTTTAGCTGGGTGAGCAAAGAGAATCTGGCACGTATGCGTGAGCTGACCTACAAAGCGAACGACGTACTGAGCAAAATGTTTGATGATGCGGGTCTGATCCTGGTGGACTTCAAGCTGGAGTTTGGCCTGTTCAACGGTGAAGTTGTGCTGGGTGACGAATTTTCACCCGATGGCGCGCGTCTGTGGGACAAAGAAACCCTGGATAAAATGGATAAAGACCGCTTCCGTCAGAGCCTGGGTGGCCTGATTGAAGCCTATGAAGCGGTAGCCCGGCGTCTGGGTGTCAAACTCGACTGAATAAAACTCAGTGAATCAATGAAAGGAGAGCCCCGGCTCTCCTTTTTTCATTTTGGCGTAAAGCTGGTGATTGCTCCGTCACGCATCTAAAATCATGCCATCAGAGTTAACCTGCCACAGGGAGCAAAACATGCGCTGGCAAGGACGTCGCGAAAGCGACAATGTAGAAGATCGCCGTAATCAGTCATCGGGCAACCGGGGAGGCCGTATTCCTCTGCCGCGCGGCAAAGCGGGCATTATCATGCTGATTCTGGTCGCGGTGGCGGGGTATTACGGTTATGACCTGACGCCACTGCTTACTGGAGGCGAGGGCGCGTCGGTGAGCCAGCAACAGCGCACTACTAACCCGAATCAGGACGAGGCAGCGAAGTTCACCTCGGTGATGCTGGCGACGACCGAAGATACCTGGGATAAGTTGTTCAAACAGATGAACAAACAGTATACGCCGCCGAAGCTGGTGATGTATCGCGGAGCCACGCGCACCGGCTGTGGGACCGGGCAGTCTGTTATGGGGCCTTTTTATTGCCCGGCAGACCAGACTGTCTATATCGACCTGTCCTTCTATGACGATATGAAAACCAAACTGGGGGCAGGCGGAGACTTTGCGCAGGGCTATGTGATTGCACATGAAGTCGGCCACCACGTGCAGAAGTTACTGGGCATTGAACCCCGGGTCCGTCAGATGCAGCAGGGGGCCAGCCAGGCCCAGATAAACCAGCTGTCCGTAAAAATGGAGCTACAGGCCGACTGCTTTGCCGGCGTCTGGGGCCACTATATGGAGCAGGAAAAAATCCTCGAAGTTGGGGACTTACAGGAAGCGTTAAACGCCGCCGAAGCTATTGGTGACGATCGCCTCCAGCAGAAAAGTCAGGGTCGGGTCGTCCCGGACAGCTTTACGCACGGCACCTCAGAGCAGCGTTACACCTGGTTCAAACGCGGATTCGACAGCGGTAACCCCGGCCAGTGCGATACCTTTGCTAATAAAGGATGAACCTGAAAGCAGTGACCTGTGCCATGCAGGCCGCCGGTATACGGCGATTGGCCGTCATCAGCGGGGAAGCCCGCTGGTGCCAGGAGACGGCGATCGCCTGGTGCCAGACGCTGGAAGGCGACATGCTGTGGCTGAGCGATAACGCGCCAGATGTGGGCACGCACTGTCCGACTGCCGCCTTTCGTACGCTGCTGGGGCGCGAGTTCCGTCATGCCGTTTTCGATGCCCGATATGGCTTTCATGCCGAGGCGCTGGCGGCGCTGGCAGGAACGCTGACGGCCGGTAGCTGGCTGCTGCTGTTAGTGCCCGAATGGACGCGTTGGGCGCAGCAGCCCGATGCTGACAGCCTGCGCTGGGCGGATGTCAGCGAGCCGATTGCCACGCCAAACTTTGTCCATCATCTGCAATACCTGATTGAAAATGATGAGCAGGTGCTGTTACACCAGCCACCGCAGCCGCTACGGTTGCCCAACTGGACGCCACGGCCCGCCTGGCATTGTCAGGCGGCTTTTCAGCAGCAGGCGATTTTGCACGAGCTGGCTGGTTTCTCTGCGGGCGTGGCGGTGGTCACAGCGGCACGTGGCAGAGGAAAGTCGGCGCTGGCAGGCATGCTGGCCCGGCAGAACACGCGTTGCCTGATCACCGCACCCGCAAAAATCACCACGACAGTGTTAGCGTCCTTCGCCGGGGATCATTACCGGTTTATGGCACCTGATGCGATTCTGGCCCTGCCCACATTGCCTGACGTTGACTGGCTCATCGTGGATGAAGCCGCCGCCATTCCGGCACCGCTACTCCATGCGCTGGTGGCGCGGTTTCCGCGCGTGTTGCTGGTAACGACGATTCAGGGTTATGAAGGTAGCGGCCGGGGCTTTATGCTGAAATTCTGTGCGGCGCTTCAGCAGGTACGCCATTTTACCCTGGACGAACCGCTGCGCTGGGCGCGCCATGACCCGCTGGAACACTGGCTTAACCAGGCGCTGCTGTTCGAGGATGCGCCCGAAACAGCGGGAACGGGTGAGCTATCGCCCCGGCGAGTCGAAGGCTCTGATATTGCTGCCCAGCAGGCGGCTTATCAACTGCTCACCCGTGCGCATTACCGCACCTCACCGCTGGATCTGCGTCGCCTGCTGGATGCACCGGGAATGCATCTCTGGCTGGCGGGCGATGTTCCGGCGCTACAGGGGGCGCTATGGTTGGTGGAAGAGGGCGGACTGACAAATGAATTAGCGCAGGCCGTCTGGGCGGGCCACAGGCGGCCTCGCGGTAACTTAGTTGCGCAGTCGCTGGCGGCGCACGCGGGTTTCACCGACGCCGCCACGCTTCGTGCCTTACGCATCAGCCGGATTGCCGTCGCCGCGTCTTCCCGCCGTCAGGGAACCGGAAAGCAACTGGTTGCGTCCGCCAGTGCAGATTCCGCCGGATACGACTACCTCTCCGTCAGCTTTGGCTACACTGACGATCTCTGGGCGTTCTGGCAAGCCTGCGGTTTTACGCTGGCACGCATCGGCAGTCAGCGCGAAGCCAGAAGCGGCTGCTACGCCGCGATGGCCTTACGGGGGCTGACGCCCGCCGGAAAACAGCTGCAGCAGAAGGCGAGCGGGCAACTGGCACGCGACTGGCCACTGCTGAGATCACATATTCAGTTGGACCTGCCATTACCTGAGGCTTGTGATCAGGATTTTACCCCGCACGATGCCTGGCTGGCAGCCGGTTTTGCCTGGGCGCAGCGCCCACTGGAGGCAAGCCTGGCGGTTCTCCAGCGGCTGGTCGATATCAGCCAGCAGCCTTTGCCGTTACTCCGGCAGGCGGTCAGCGCCAACATCAGTCTGGCTGAACTGGCGCAGGCGGCACGGCTCAACGGACGCAAGGCGCTGATTATGGCGTTACGCGCTGAAGCCGCCGGGGCACTGCTGGCGTTACCCGACAGGGATGGCGAAGCCTTGCGCAGGCAATTGCAATAAATCCACCAAGTCGTTCAAATATTCCCAATATCATCCTGCGCCCGGGAGCGTAGAGTAGTAGCAGGAGGTCGATATGACACTGAGATACGTAATTGTTCAGCAGCCTGCAAGGGCTGCCCAGCTGTTTCTGCTTTATCACGGCGTTGGTGATAATCCCGACGCCATGGCCGAAATTGGCAGCTGGTTTGCTAAAACCTTTCCTGCGGCGCTGGTGGTGTCGGTGGGATCGCCAGGCCCTGGCGGTCAGTGGTTTAAGGAAGCCGGACTGCATGATAAAAGCGAGCAGGCCTGCGTTGACACCAGCATGCCGCAATTTGTGGCGTCGGTTCGCCACTGGCAGCAGCAAAGCGGCGTGAATCCCGAAGCCACCGCGCTGGTGGGCTTTTCACAGGGTGCCAGTATGGTGCTGGAAGGCATCAAAGCCAACGACGATCTGGCTGGTCGGGCGATTGTCTTTAGTGGCCGCTTTGTCACGCTACCGGAAAAAGCCAGCTCGCGTACGACTGTGCATCTGATTCACGGCGATGAGGATGAGAATATTCCGCTGGCACAGGCGCAGCAGGCTGAACAGCGTTTAAGGCTGCTCGGCGGTGACGTGACGCTAAATATTGTGGAAGATCTGGCGCATGCCATCGATCAGCGCAGTATGCATTTTGCCCTGCATCATCTGCAGTACACGGTGCCGAAACGCTATTTTGATGAGGCGCTGGGCGGCGGAAAACCCGGCAGTGATGATGTCATTATGACGATGTAATCGTGCGCCCTCACACAGGCGAGGGCGCGAAGCGGTTATTTCTTTTTCGGCCAGTCGTCGTCGTCCCACTTATCGTTAAAATCACGGTGTGGCGGGAGATCAGGCTTGTTATCCATAAACTTTTTGTGGTCGATGCGTTTCAGATCTTTATAAACGTTCATTAACACACCTACCATCAGCAGGATCACCAGTATCCACCAATAATCTTTAATAAACTCCATAGGCCCGCTCCTTCCCTCGCTGTCAGGCGATCAATTGTTCCATGATGCGTTGGTACATTCGGCTCAGCATTTGTAAATCGGATGCTTTAACGCATTCGTTGATTTTGTGAATTGTGGCATTCACCGGGCCCAGTTCCACCACCTGCGAGCCCATTCGAGCAATAAAACGTCCGTCAGAGGTTCCACCAGAAGTCTGTAACTGCGGCTTAATTTCATTATAGTGCGTTACGGCGTTTATTACGGCATCAACCAGTTTGCCGCGTGATGTCAGGAAGGGCTGACCGGAAAGTTTCCACTCGATGGTATAGCGCAACTGATGGCGATCCAGCAGTTCTGCCACGCGCTGCTGAATCATGCTGTCAGTGAGTTCGGTACTGAAACGGAAGTTGAACTGGACAAACAGCTCGCCGGGAATCACGTTGTTGCTGCCGGTGCCAGCCTGAACGTTGGCGATCTGCATGCTGGTGGCAGGGAAGAAGGCATTGCCCTGATCCCATTCGGTGGCGACCAGCTCATTGAGTGCAGGCAGAGCACGGTGCACCGGGTTATCAGCAAGCTGAGGATAGGCCACATGGCCCTGTACGCCATGCACGGTAAGGTTAGCGGTAATCGAGCCACGACGGCCATTTTTCACGACGTCACCCACGACTTCGCTGCTGGAAGGTTCCCCGACCAGACAGTAATCCAGACGCTCGTTACGTGCCATCAGGCGCTCAACGACTTTTACCGTTCCGTTTGCGCCACTGGCTTCTTCGTCAGACGTAATCAAAAAGGCCAGGCGTCCTTTGTGATGAGGATGAACCGCGACGAAGCGCTCGGCGGCAACGACCATGGCGGCCAGCGATCCTTTCATATCGGCGGCACCGCGACCAAACAACATGCCGTCACGGATGGTGGGTTCAAACGGCGGATTGATCCAGCGGCTGGCATCGCCAGGCGGCACGATATCGGTGTGGCCGGCAAACGCCAGGGTTTCGCCCTCACCGCGCGTGGCCCAGAAATTCAGGGTATCGTTGATGTTCATGGTTTCGATATGGAAACCAATCGCTTCCAGACGCGCAATCAGCAGCGCCTGACATCCGGCGTCATCGGGGCTGAGAGAAGGACGACGAATAAGCTGCTGCGTCAGCTCAATGACCGGACAAAACATATTATGACTTCTCCTGAAGCAGGTTCTGGTAAAGGGATTCACTGAAGCCGAGCAGCAAAGCGCCGTCGGGCGCGCGCAGGACAGGGCGTTTGATGATGGCGGGCTGGTCCAGCATCAGCGCTTTGGCACTCCCGGCATCCGTAATGGCCTCACGCTCTGCCTCGGGTAGCTTACGCCAGGTTGTGCCGCGCGTGTTGAGCAGGTCCTGATAGCCCAGCACGTCGATAAACTGCTGCAACTGGTCACCGGTCAGGCCGTCAGCACGGTAATCGTGGAAACGATAGTCCACGCCCGCCGCCTCTAAAAAGCGACGCGCTTTTTTAATCGTGTCGCAATTCTTAATCCCAAACATGACCCACTGCGCGCTCATCGTCTGCTCCTGTCATTAAAATCAGCTCGGCAGTTTACCATAGTGTGATCTGATGCATCATCCGCCCGATGGCGTCTGGGTGGAATAAATTGCGCCAATACAGAGGTTTCCCGCCTGTAGGTAAACGGTTTCAGTTATGCCTCTAATAATTACGTGGTTTATCAATTTTGAATTAAGAATTTCCTTAATTACGCTTTTTAGGCTACGTCCTGGTCAAAACCGCATTAAAACCTGTCAGGTTAAGCCTTTGCTGAAATGTGCGTCAGCCAGCAAATCAGAAAAGACTCAGCCTTTTGGCGCCTTTGCCGATAGTAATAACAGGTGTAAACGTATTCACCAGGCGAAAAAAAAGGCGTAATATTGCCACTACAATAAGAGAGGGTTCTATGATTGACACCGAAATGGGGAACTGGAAAGAATTCATCGAAGCGATGTTACGCAATAAGTAACACGCGAGGAGAAAAGCAGGGCAATTTCCCCTCTGCTGTAATTCTTACCACACACAGAAATAAAACGGCCGCTGTTTTCAGAGGCCGTTTTTTTTGCCTGTTCATTGTGAAAACAGGCGGCAGCTCAGTCCTGATGTTTCTCTTTGAGTGGGAAGCGGCGACGCACCAGAACAAAGAACAGCGGGACGAACAGGATGGCTAACAGGGTGGCGGAAATCATACCGCCCATGACGCCCGTTCCCACCGAGTGCTGGCTGCCCGATCCCGCACCGCTGCTGATCGCCATCGGCATCACACCGAAGATAAAGGCCAGGGAGGTCATCAGGATCGGCCGCAGGCGTTGACGTGAGGCCGCCAGCGTCGATTCAATCAGTTCTCCGCCTTTGCTGTTAAGCTCGTTGGCAAATTCTACGATCAGTATTGCGTTCTTAGCCGATAACCCCACGACGGTCAGCAGACCGACCTGGAAATAGACATCGTTCTCCAGTCCTCGCGTCCAGGTGGCAATCAGAGCACCAAGAACGCCAAGTGGGACGACAAGCATCACCGAGAAGGGAATCGACCAGCTCTCGTACAGTGCCGCCAGGCAGAGAAACACGACCAGCAGAGAAACGGCATAGAGTGCGGGAGCCTGAGAGCCGGATAACCGCTCCTGATACGACGCACCCGTCCACTGGAAACCGACGCCCAGCGGCAGGGCGTTGACCAGTTTTTCCATCTCGTCCATCGCGGTGCCGCTACTCACGCCCTGCGCGGCTTCCCCGACGATTTCCAGTGAGGAGTACCCGTTATAACGTTCCAGACGCGGTGAACCCGTTTCCCAGCGGCTGGTGGCAAACGCGGAAAAGGGCACCATCGTGCCGCTGCTGTTGCGCACGTACCATTTATTGACATCATCCGGCAGCATGCGGTACGGGGCTTCCGCCTGAACGTAAACCTTTTTCACCCGGCCGCGATCCAGGAAGTCGTTAACGTAGTTGGAACCCCAGGCGGTGGTCAGCGTGTCGTTAATGGTATCCAGTGACACGCCAAGTGCCTGTGCTTTGCGCTCATCAATATCGATTTGCAACTGCGGGCTGTCGTCCAGACCATTGTGGCGCACGCGAGACAGGAGTTTGTCTTTGCTGGCCCTGTCCAGCAGCGTGTCACGCATCGCCATTAACTTGTCATGACCAATACCGGCATGATCCTGTAATTCCAGGTCAAAGCCGGATGAGCTGCCCAGCCCGGTGATTGCCGGTGGACTGCTGGCAATCACGACGGCTTCATTGATGTGTTTAAACGCTTTACCGGCGCGTTCAATAATGGCAAATGAGGTGCGATCGGCACCTGGTCTGTCGTCCCAGTCTTTCAAACGGATAAACAGACGCGCCACGTTCTGCCCGTTACCGCCCGGCCCGGAACCGATGGTTGAGAAGACCGACAGAACATTGTCTTTCTCTTTGGTCAGGTAATATTTTTCAACTTTTGCCACTACCGCTGAGGTTTGATCCATGCTCGAACCGGCAGGAAGCTGTACCTGGGTCATGATCATGCCGCGATCTTCCTGCGGCAAAAAAGAGGAGGGCAGATGAAGAAACAGGTACGCCATAATGCCAATAATCGCCAGATACAGCAGCAGCCAGCGCCCGCCGGTGCGCAGGATACTGGCGACACCGCGTTCATAGCGGTCGGCGTTGCGGTTAAAATGGTAGTTAAACCAACGGAAAAACCCACGCTGACCGTGATGCTCTCCTTTGGCGATGGGCTTGAGCAGCGTGGCACAGAGCGCGGGCGTCAGGATCATCGCCACCAGCACTGACAGGATCATGGCGGAGACGATGGTGATGGAGAACTGACGGTAGATCGCCCCCACGGTGCCGCCAAAAAAGGCCATGGGGATGAACACGGCTGACAGCACCAGCGCAATGCCCACCAGTGCGCCCTGAATCTGACCCATGGATTTGCGGGTGGCCGCGCGGGGCGACAGCCCTTCCTCGCTCATGATTCGCTCAACGTTCTCGACCACCACGATGGCATCATCCACCAGCAAACCGATAGCCAGCACCATGGCAAACATGGTCAGAGTGTTAATACTGTATCCGAAGGCATAGATAACGCAGAAGGTGCCAAACAGCACCACCGGCACGGCGATAGTGGGGATTAACGTGGCACGGAAGTTCTGCATAAACAGGTACATCACGCCAAACACCAGCAGGATGGCCTCCAGCAGGGTTTTCACGACATCCGTAATAGAGGCTTTAACAAAAGGCGTGGTTTCATAGGCGATTTTGGCCTCCAGCCCATGTGGAAAATACTGTGACAGCTCATCCAGACGAGCACGCACCAGTTTATCCGTGTTCATCTCGTTCGCGCCGGACGCCAGTTTTACACCCAGTCCGGACGCCGCCTGGCCGTTGTAGCGGCTGAGATAATCATACTTTTCTGCACCCAGCGCCACATCAGCCACATCGCCCAGGGTGACGACCGACCCGTCAGGATTGTTCTTCAGGGTAATCGCCTTAAACTGCTCGGGTGTTTGCAACATCGACTGCGCATTTACCGTGGCGTTTAGCGCCTGTTTTTTGACGGCGGGCAGGCCACCGACCTGGCCGACGGCCACCTGGGCGTTCTGAGATTTAATGGCGGTAACCACATCATCTGTGGTCAGAGAATAGGCGGTCAGTTTGTAGGGATCGAGCCAGATACGCATCGCATATTGCGTGCCGTAGGCGTCCACTTCGCCCACGCCGTCAATACGACTCAGCGGGTCCTGAATATTACTGGCGACGTAATCGGCAATATCCTGCTTGTCCATGCTGCCATCGGTCGAGACAAAGGCCACCATCAGAATATTGCTGTCGCCGGTTTTGTTTACCGTGACGCCTTGCGACTGCACGGCCTGAGGCAGCTTGCGTAGCGCTGCCTGCAACTGATTCTGCACCTGCTGGCGCGCTTCATCTGGATTGGTTCCGGCGGTGAAGGTCAGGGTAATTTGTGCCTGTCCGGTATTGCTACTGTTGGAGGACATATACATCAGGTTATCGATGCCGGTCATGTTTTGTTCGATAACCTGAGTTACGGTGTTCTCCAGCGTTTGTGCCGACGCGCCAGGGTAGGTGGCGGTGATACGCACGTTTGGGGGAGCCAGGTCAGGATACTGTTCAACAGGAAGCGAAATAATGGAAAGCGTGCCGCAAAGGCACAGCAAAATTGCCAAAACCCAGGCAAAAATAGGGCGGTCGATAAAGAAATTCGACATTGAATCGACACTCCTCACTGCTTTTATTATTAATATGAGCGATACAGCGCATGATGCACAAAAAATCCACGCAAACCACGCACGGGTAGAAGTCTACTTTACGTGCGAGGCCGGGTTGAAAAGTGGAGAAATTATAGAGAATGTGTAAATTTGCGCGTTTTTTATCAACTGTTTCGACGTTCAATCCACATAATTGTTGCAGCAACGCGTGAACGCACATCCAGTTTGCGCAGGACGTTACGAATATGCACCTTCACCGTTTCTTCTGAAATATGCAACGCATTCGCGACTTCTTTATTTGACAGTCCTCGCGCCACTTCCTGCATCACCCCGCGTTCGCGTTCGGTCAGCAAACGGAAAGGATCATCGCTGTTATGCCGCGTAGCAAGATAGTGCTTCACCGCGTCGCTAAACACCTTCTCGCCCTGCGAGGCCTGCATAATCTGGCCGAGCAAGATTTCGGGTTCGCTGTCTTTGAGTAAATATCCGTCTGCGCCCGCATCCACCAGAGCATAAATATCACTGCGCGCATCAGAGACGGTCAGGACCAGAATACGTGAGCTAATGCCTTCGTGGCGCAGCGCTTTCAACGTATCAAGGCCCGACATGCCTTTCATATTCAGATCGAGCAGGATGACATCCGGTGTCAGGCGGCGGGCTTCCGCCAGCGCTTCGGTGCCGTTACTGGCCTCCGCGACGACCTGTAGCTGCGGTTCCAGCGCCAGTAACTGGCGAATGCCACGGCGCATGAGTGGATGGTCGTCCACTATCATGATGGTTAAAGCAGGTTGTTCCATGTTATCTCCCTGTCCCCTGGCATTACTGGCTTGCGGTATGGGCAGTGCGTCTGATCGGTTTTCCAGACTGCGCCTGAACGTTCAGGCGCAGGATGTTCATTGTACGGGGCAATCCCGCCTTCGTCTGTTGATCTGCCACATCCTGCATGATTATTGCGGCGTGGGTAAAATGCAAAACGGTGTGTTGTGGCGTTATTCAATCTGCTGAGCCAGGCGCGGCGGAAAGCGCAGTGCGACGCGCGTGCCCCGTTGCAGTGCTGTAATCTGCAAAGACCCTGCCAGCCGTTCAGCACGTTCGGTCATCGTGGTTAAACCATAATGGCCGGGCGGCTCTTCCGTGCTGCCGATACCGATGCCGTCATCCGTCACGGTCAGGACATGTTCACCTTTCTCCGTGTGCTGGTAGTCGATAATAATCACCTGAGCACTGGCATGGCGAATCGCATTTAACAGCGCCTCTCGGGCGATCTGTAAGACGTGGACCTGTTGCTGGGCATCCAGGTCCTGAAGGCCTGGCTGGCAGGTGAACTGGATCTCGGCCGCGGACTGTTCCTGTAAGGAGGCGATCATGGCTTGCAGGGCCGCCACCAGATCTGATTTTTCAATGGTTAAGCGGAAGGTGGCAAGCAGCTCGCGCAGCTGGCGGTAAGCCTCTGCCAGCGCCCGATCAAATTCAGCAATGATGTCGTGTGCGGCACGATCGCCAGCATCGACGGTGCGCCGCAGCAGTGTCAGTTGAATTCGCAGGTAGGTTAACGCCTGGGCCAGCGAATCATGCAACTCGCGTGCAATCGTTGCGCGCTCTTCAAGCAGCAGCATCTGCTGATGCTGTTTTTGGGTCTGCCAGATCCAGAGTGACCGCCCCAGCATGGCGGCCAGGCTTCGCATTAATGCCTCCGGCGGCGTGGTGACGGTCGTTTGCCAGCGCAGCGTGCCAATAGGTTGACCGTCCTGCTGCAAGGGTAAATGATGCCAGGCGTACGAAGCATCGATCTGGCCCGACGCAAACATAAACGACTCGCCTTCCAGCCGGATAAACGCAAGGTTTTCCCTGGCGCGCACGTTGGCTAACACGTTGTCGAAAAGGGCAGGGTGCAAGGGGCCACGGGTCAAAATCTGTGAACTCTCATACAGCAACGACAGCGTATGGTTCGCCTGGGTGAGATCCCGGGTTTTGTCGCGCACCCGCTGCTCCAGTATCTGATAGTGAGACTGTAACTGTGCGGCCATACTGCTGAACGTATGTGACAGCACCTTGAGTTCATTCTGCTGCTGGACATGCAGTGGCGGAAAGGCAAAATTACCGCTTTCCACATACCGGCTGGCCGTGACCAGCGCATTCAGCGGCTTAACCACCTGCTGGCGGGTAAAGCGGATTGTCATCAGCGCCAGGGCCACAATCGCCACCACGCCTGTCAGACTACTGACCGCCACCACCCGCATTTTCAGTTCTGCATAACGCTGCAGTTCCAGAACAAAGCGGTCAATTTCGCCGACGTAAGCAGGCATTTGTTGCCGCCAGGCCTGCGCCGCGTTGTCATGAAGATGCTGAGCCAAAACGGGCCAGCCCACACGCAAACGCTGATAGTGGTCAATCACTTTGCGTGGCACCCAGGGACGGTCGAGCTGCTGTAAAACTGAGGCATCAAGGGTTTGCTGGAACTGCACCAGATGATTCGCCAGCAGCTGTGGCTCCAGTCTGGCATCCCAGGCCAGCCGGTAACTCTGCATCCGCAGTGAGCCCGCCAGGTTAATGGCTTCCGCGTCGCGCAGGCTGCTGGACAGCGTGAGCAGCGCCAGACCGGTAGTCAGTAAAGCCAGCAACACAATCAAGGTTAAAGACTGCGCAATACTTCTGGTAACAGAGCGTTTAACAATCACGGTAATAACCCCTTTAATGGCAGGGAATTATAAAAGAGGTGGCGGGATACGCAAGCGGCTTGTCATGGCATCGCCCAACGCGCGCCGTTCAGTCATTCAATAACCGCAGTTGACGTTTCCCAGGAATCCCGACGTCAGAGCGAACATTACTCGCACAGCTTTACACCTCACAAAGGTTGCCTTTCATTATCTCGGCAATAATCACTACCGTGTTTAACCACAGCGACCAACGCGAGTACAGGAGTATTGATGAAACATTTACCTGCTTACCTCACCGCCGCCGCCCTGTTGGCCACTGCGCCATTCCCGACCTTCGCCGCCACGGCGGTGGATCAACGTGAAGCTCAGAACCTGCAAAAGATTGGCAGCGTCTCTGTCTCCAGCGTGAATGGCTCACTGGATGATGTCACCCGCCAGCTTTCGCAGCAGGCGAAAGCCGAAGGCGCCCGCCATTTCCGTGTTATCGGCGTGGACACACCCGGCGATTCCAGTCTTTGGACCGGCACCGCAGAGATTTACCGCTAAACCCTCTCTTTTTCCATCCCTGTAGTGTTTACCGGCCAGCCAAAGGCCGGTTTTTTTGTGATCTCAGAAAAATTTTTTACAAATCGTCCGACTGATCCCCTCGGTATATTTTGCTTCGATGTTACATAACGGTTAGGATTCATCGCCGTAAATTCCCGCGCCGCTTTTCGTCAACTCACAGGCGGGCGCACAGAGGAAGACAACCCATTTCGCACTGCTAAACGCAATCGTTTGGATGCGCTATGACTTATGGTCAGGACAAACAGGAAGGCTATGAAATCTACTAAGAAATCAGCAGCGGACATGCGCGCTGCGAAACGACGCTGGCTCAATTCCCACGACTCCGGCTATAAGAAAGCCATGGGCAATCGTCACGTACAGATGATTGCTATCGGTGGTGCCATTGGTACGGGTCTGTTTCTGGGCGCAGGCGCCCGTTTACAGGCAGCGGGTCCGGCCTTAGCCATCATTTATCTGGTCTGCGGTATCTTCTCTTTCTTCATCCTGCGTGCACTGGGCGAACTGGTTTTACACCGTCCCAGCAGCGGAAGCTTTGTCTCCTATGCTCGTGAGTTCATGGGCGAGAAAGCCTCTTATGTGGCGGGCTGGATGTACTTTGTTAACTGGGCCATGACCGGGATTGTTGATATCACTGCCGTTGCGCTTTATATGCACTACTGGGGCGCGTTTGGCGATGTGCCGCAGTGGGTGTTCGCCCTGGGCGCACTGGCGATTGTCGGCACCATGAACATGATCGGCGTAAAGTGGTTTGCCGAAATGGAGTTTTGGTTCGCCTTAGTGAAAGTGCTGGCGATTGTGGTGTTCCTGGTGGTCGGCGTGGTGTTTCTTGGCACGGGCAAACCGCTGGATGGTAACGCAACGGGTTTCCATCTGATCACGGATAACGGCGGCTTATTCCCGCATGGCCTGTTACCGGCGCTGGTGCTGGTGCAAGGCGTCGTGTTTGCCTTCGCCTCGATAGAACTGGTCGGCACGGCCGCCGGCGAGTGTAAAGATCCTGAAACCATGTTGCCGAAAGCGATCAACAGCGTCATCTGGCGTATTGGTTTGTTCTATGTCGGTTCCGTGGTGCTGTTGGTGATGCTGCTGCCGTGGAATGCCTATCAGGCCGGACAAAGTCCGTTTGTGACCTTCTTCTCTAAGTTAGGCGTGCCTTATATTGGCAGCATCATGAATATCGTGGTGCTCAGTGCGGCATTATCCAGCCTGAACTCCGGTCTCTACTCCACCGGTCGTATCCTGCGTTCCATGTCGATGGGCGGATCTGCACCTAAGTTCATGTCAAAAATGAGCAGCCAGCAGGTTCCTTATGCCGGAATTCTGGTCACCGTTGGCGTATACATTCTCGGTGTGGTGCTTAACTACTACGTGCCGTCACAGGTGTTTGAGATCGTATTAAACGTGGCGTCGCTCGGCATTATCTCGTCGTGGGGCTTTATCGTGCTTTGCCAGTTACGCCTGCGTAAAGCGATCAAAGAAGGCAAAGCGGACGATGTCAGCTTCAAGCTGCCGGGTGCACCTTTTACCTCGTGGCTGACGCTGCTGTTCCTGTTTAGCGTGCTGGTCTTGATGGCGTTCGACTATCCAAATGGAACCTACACTATCGCGTCCATTCCGTTGATCGCGGTGATTCTGGTACTGGGCTGGTTTGGCGTGCGCAAGCGTGTTAATGCCATCGCCGCTACCGAACATGACCACCATGAGCACGACGGCAAATCGTCATAAACATGACCCTATTTGCTGCATAAAATGCCAGCCAGCGTGCTGGCATTTTTTTGCGCTGCACCTGCGCTTTCGGCACGCCGTTATTGATGATAGCGTGCGGGCGGTGCGCAATTCAGATAGTTTTCTTTGGCTGCACGTCCTATTATCTCTGGCTCCCTTCATATGGCTGCGGAGCGTCCATGTCGTTCAAGATCAACATCATCAAAGATAAGCTGCTGTCAGAGAACTGGTTTGTTCTGCGTAATATCACCTATGAGATTACCGACAACCAGGGCGAAATCGTGCGTCACAAACGCGAAGTTTACGATCGCGGCAATGGTGCCACCATTCTGCTGTATAACCGTGAAAAAAACAGTGTGGTGCTGACGCGCCAGTTTCGCATCGCCACCTATGTTAACGGTAATCAGGACGGTATGTTGATTGAGGCCTGCGCGGGCCTACTGGATGATGATTCCCCTGAAGATTGCATTCGCAAAGAGGCCATCGAAGAGACCGGTTATGCCGTGGGAGAGGTGGAAAAACTCTACGCGGTTTACATGTCGCCGGGTGGCGTGACCGAGCTGGTGCATTTCTTTGCGGCTGAATATCACGAGTCGCTGCGTGAGAATGCGGGCGGCGGTGTCGACGATGAAGCGATCGACGTGCTGGAAATGGCTTTTCCTGATGCCATGCAGTGGGTGAAAGAAGGGCGGATTCGCGACGGCAAAACCATTATGTTGTTGCAGCATGCGCTTATCGCCGGCTGGCTGACGCTCTGATGATGTGCAGAGCAGATGTGCCTGGCGGCACATCTGCTGCCGGGTTACGCGCAGGCCATGACGTTCCCGGCCACGCATTCGGGATGCGCCTGCAGGCGCGCCAGTGCATCGGCGTAGGAGGGCATAGCGTGGGCGGCGCCGGGTTGTTCGACGCACAGAGAGGCAAACGCCGCCGCAAAAAGCGCGGCCTGCTCCAGAGAAACCCCTGCGGCTAACCGGGCAGCCAGCGCACCGTTAAAGGCATCGCCCGCGCCAGTTGTATCCAGTGGTGTGGCGGGAAAAACAGGAATGTGAAGCAGCTGTTGCCCGTCAGACAGTAAGGCACCGGCTGTGCCAAGGGTAATAATCACCTGACGTGCGCCTTTACGGTGAAGCGCCTCGGCGGCCTGCCGGGCACTGGCCATGTCCGTGACCTTCACGCCCGTCAGCAGCATGGCTTCGGTGCTGTTTGGCGTCAGCAGATCGACCTTCGCCAGCAGGGCATCACTGATTTTTTGAAACGGGGCCGGATTGAGGATCACAAAGGTATTTGCTGCGCGTGCGTGATCAATCATGCGCTGAATGGCGCTCAGATTATTTTCCAACTGCACCAGCAGAATGTCCGCCGCCGCAACGGTCGGTTTACAGCGCGTAACCTCTGCGGCTGTCACGGTGAGATTGGCACCCGGATAGACGGAAATCATGTTCTCGGCGTCATTCCCGGCCACGTAAATCAACGCATTTCCGGTGGGTTTGTCTTTGCAGGTGAACAGCGTAATCGCATCAAAACCGGTTTTTTCCAGATGTCGCCGGGCAAAGAGACCAAAGTCGTCGTGTCCTACTTTGCCAATATAGTGCACCCGGGCACCGGCGCGCAGCGCGGCGGTGGCCTGATTAGCCCCTTTGCCTCCTGGCCCCATCATGCTGTGCTGTGCAATTAAGGATTCGCCCGGTAACGGAAAGCGCGTCATGCCTGCCACGATATCCAGGTTGAAGGAGCCGAACACACACACTTTGCCTTTCATTTTTCCCCTCCAAAATAGCGCTCAGCGGCCAGACAGGCACCGCGACAGCCGGTGTGATCGGTCGCGTGACTGAAGACGATTTTCAGACCCTGGCGCGTCACGGGTGGGCGCAGGTATTGCTGTATGGCACTGCGCAGCCGCGCCAGCGGAAAATCAGCCATCGCCAGCACGCCGCCGCCCAGAATCAGGTACTCGGGATCGAGAATATTCATTTCGCTGGCGATCAGCTGGGCCAGGCGCTCGACGAACGCCAGCAGATCGGGGTGATCGCCGTGCAGGGTAAAGAGCTGCGAAATGGCGGTATCGGGCTGCTGTGATGCTGCCCAGCCGCTCAGCCAGTGACCGGATATCAGGGTTTCGGCGCAACCCCGGTTTCCGCACGGGCAGGGCAGATCGTTGCCCGCCAGCGGAATATGGCCTAACTCGCCTGAACCCCCATGATGACCATGATAAAACCGGCCTTCCAGCCACAGGCTGTTCCCCAGGCCTGTTCCGGGATACAAGCCCACGGCATTCGCGGGTAGCCCCTCAAGCTGCAGCAGATCCCATAACATCAGGTGGTTCACATCTTTATCCATCGCAACCGGCACGCCAAGCCGCGCACTGAGTTGCGCCACCACGGGTTGCTGATCCAGCGCCTGAATAAAGGGCAAAGAGATCACCTGCTGACGGTCACGGCTGAGAATACCGGGCAAGCCGAGCATCACGCCGTTTACCGGCTGTGTCTCCAGAGTTTCGCCGATCACATCGCCCAGCGCGGTCAGCGCATCCGGTTGTTGTGACCAGCTGGCGGTCGGCACTTTACGAAAGCCACACCAGTTCCGGCCTTCTTCCATCAACTGCAGGCGCGTACTGGTACCGCCAATGTCAATGCCAAGCCAGCGTCGTTTCATGCCGACTCCTGCACCAGTTCCTGCGCCGCATCAATACTGCTGCGCATCATCGTCCAGGCGGTGGTGAGATCCTCATGTATATTGAACAGACCCGAGGTGCCCACAATCAGCACTTCCGCCCCGGCCTCCAGCAGGGTGCGGTAAGTGCGCTGATTACAGGAACCATCAATCTCAATCAGATAGCGGTAGCCGTGAGCCTGTTTTAACGCCTTGAGTGTCTGAATCTTCTCGACCATTTCCGGAATAAACGGCTGCCCGGCATAACCCGGGTCCACCGTCATCACCGTGATCTTCTCCAGCAGATGAAGATAGTGATGGATAAAGGACACCGGCGTGGCAGGGTTTAATACCACGCCCGGTTTTTTCCCCAGGCTGCGGATCTGGTTGATGACCCGGAAGGCATCACGGTTGATCGTCTCTGCGTGCGGGCAAATAAAGTCAGCCCCCGCTTTGGCCACCGCTTCAATAAAATCAGTAGGCTGCTCAACCATCAAATGCACATCGATAGCCACCGGCGTATGCGGACGGATTTGCTCGATAAAGAACGGCGAGAGGGTGATATTTTTAACGTAGTGACCGTCCATGATATCGACATGCAGGAAGTCGGCGCGGGAGTTCAGCACAGCCAACTGCTGTTTGATCTCCATCAGGTTCATACACATCAATGATGGGGAGATTTGAATACGCATCATACTTCCTTTTTCTCAGTCAGAGGATTCAGTGCCGCGCTCAGGCGCTTGCTGCGCTTCACGTCACGGCGTGCATTCAGTCGGGCTTTTCCCTGTTTCACGGCGAGCACCACAATCAGTACCGCGCCCCACATCGCCAGGCTAACGTGCTGGCTGATATTCATCAGGTTGAAGCCGGTGGAGAGGATCTGCAGTGCAATCAGCGCCAGAACGACACCGGTAACGCGGCCAAAGCCGCCGTTGGGATCGGTGCCGCCAAGAATAATGGCCAGCACGGTCAGCAGCAGATAGGCATCGCCATAACCCATGCGCGCAGAGTTAAAGCGCGCCATCATTACCAGCCCCGCCAGCACACACAGCAGGCTGGAGATGACATAGACAAGGATGATCATGCGGTGTGTGTTGATACCGCTAAACCAGGTGGCATTGATGTTACTGCCGCCCATATAGATGCATTTACCGGCGCGGGTTTTTCCCAGGAACAGCGCCAGTAGGGCGGCGGCGAGTAAAAATACCCACAGCGGCAGCGGAACACCGAGCAACGTATCGGAGCCCAGGGCGCGCACGACCGGCGGCATGCCGCTCACCGCCGCCCCTTTTGTCAGCCAGATGCCGATGCCGTTGAGCGTGATCATGGTCGCGAGCGTCACCAGAATAGGATGCGCGCCGATGCGCGTGACCATCACGCCGGTAATCAGACCGATGAGTGCCGCAATGACCATCGCGCCCAGCATCGCCAGCAGTAACCAGCCCAGTTGCTGGCCGGTTCCCGCGCCGTCCGGCAACATGCTCAGCAGCACCCAGGCGATGAATAAGCTGGTCAGGTTGGCGGTCGTAATAATGGCCAGGTTTAATCCCCCGCTCAGAATGGCAATAAACATCGCCAGAGTAAGCAAGCCCAGCTCAGGCAGTTGAAAGGCCATACTGAGAAAGGTGGAATCGGTAAAGAAACGACCGGGCAACAGGATGCTGAACAGCGCCAGTGCAAACGCGATGAGCAGCAGCAGGCCGGTATTGGTGCCGTCAGGTTTTAACGCCAATAAAGGTTTCATAGGGGTTCTCCCATCAGACAAAGCTGACGTCAGTCTCTTTGCGTTTTTTATAGTGAGTAACGGCGATGGCGATCATGATGACCCCGCCGACCACGATGTTCATGAAGTAGTTGGAGACACCAAGCAGGTTGAGACCGTTCTTCAAAATGGCGATCAGGAAAACCCCCATTAAGGTGCCGCTGACCGTGCCTTTTCCGCCCATCAGGCTGGCACCACCCAGCACGGTGGCAGCCAGCACATCCAGTTCACCGCCCACCAGCGCGTTCGGCACCACTTCACCCATGCGGTAAACCTGTACCAACCCGCCAATCGCTGCCATCGCACCCAACCAGCCATAGGCAAACAGGTGGATCAGGCCGACGCGAATCCCGATGCGCCGAGCGGACTCTGCGTCACCGCCGACGGCATAAAGCTGGCGGCCTAAGTGGGTTTTGTTGAGTAACACGGCGGTCAGGGTGGCGATGATCAGCAGGATGAGCAGCGGCAGGCCAAGCTGAAACGTCTGGCCTTGCCACGTAAACGGCAGCACGTTGCGTAAGGTGATCCACCAGTCGGGTAACTGATAGAGGCTGCGTCCGCCGGTTAACCACATCAGCAGGCCAAACAACAGCGACTGCATACTGATGGTGATAATGATGGAAACGACCCGCAGCCAGGTGATGAGCCAGGCATTGATCACCCCGAACAGGGTGCCGCAGGCAATGGCAAGGATAATGCTAAGCAGTGCGTTATCAAATTGATAGTGCACAAACAGGGCGGCGATAAAGTACTGCACCACCGAGGCGACGGCAGCAAAGGAGATATCGATGCCGCCGGTGACCAGCACCACAAACAGCCCCAGCGCAAAGATGCCGGTTACCGCATAGCTTTCGGCTAAATCCAGCAGGTTTTGCACGCTGAGGAACTGGTCGCTGGTCAGTGAGAAAACCACAATAAACAGCAGTAAAACCCAGGTCAGCCAGCCTTGACTGGAGTGAGGACGTAAGCGGGATAAGTCAGGCATTGATCACCTCTGCAAGTTGCTGTTGCTCAACGCTGTCGGGCTGGTATTCGGCATGGATCGTGCCGTCGCGGAAATGCAAAATGCGGTCACAGTTGTGCCAGACCTCAGGGACCTCGTCGGAAATCAACATAATCGACAAGCCTTCACGCGCCAGCTCGTGGATCAACTGGTAAATACTGGCTTTCGCCCCGACATCCACGCCGACAGTGGGCGAATCAAGAATTAACAGACGAGGCTGAGTGAGCACCCACTTGGCTAAAACGATCTTTTGCTGATTGCCGCCGGAAAGCGTGGCGATCGCCTGCTCGGGATCGGCAACCCGGACGCCCAGTTGCTGAATCCACTGCAGGATCAGCCTGTTCTTGCGGTATTCATCAATCAGGTGAAAGCGGTTTTGCAGTTTGTCGAGAATGGGTAAAACCATGTTATCGGCCACCGACTGTTGCTGAACCAGCCCCAGCGTCAGGCGATCCTCTGACACATAGCCAATACCGGCTTTGATAGCGTCTTCATGGCTGCGAAAGCGCACCGGTTTCGTGTCCAGCCAGATCTTGCCGCTGTCAGGCCGGGTCATACCAAACAGCGACAGGGCCAGCTCGGTACGGCCTGAACCCAGCAGGCCACAGAGCCCCAGCACTTCACCTTCATACAAACGAAAATTCACGTCGTGGTACTGTCCGTTACGGCTGAGATCCTCCACCTCCAGCAGCACCCGATCGCGCTTACGCGTTGGATTTTTTAACGGATATTCCAGCTTTTGTCCGGTCATCAGCTCCGTCAGGCGGTGCGGCGTCATCTCCTGCGCTGGAAAGCTGCCAATCTTGCGACCATCGCGAATGACCGTGACCCGATCCGAGATCTCCAGCACTTCATCCAGACGATGGCTGACAAACACCACACAGATGTTTTTCTGCTTGAGATAGCGCACCGTGCGCAACAGCTGATTCACTTCCGTGCGGGTAAGTGAGGCGGTGGGTTCATCCATGATCACCAGCCGGGCATCGGCAACCAGGGCACGACAGATAGCCACCTGTTGCCGCTGGGCGATAGAGAGATGCGCCACTTTTTCGTTAAGATCGAGCGTGAATTGCAGCTCCTCGACAACGCGCCGGGCGCTGTCAAACAGCGTCTTACGCTGGTGCCAGCCGAACAGGCCACGCAGGTTGTGTTCAAACGCGATATTTTCAGCCACGCTCAGGTTGGGGAACAGGGACAGGTCCTGATAGATCACCTGTATGCCAAAGTCTCTGGCCTGCTGTGTCGAGAGACGAGGCACGATTTCCCCGTCGCCCAGGCGGATCTCGCTGCCGCTGTCCGGCGCATGTACGCCGGACATCACCTTGATCAGCGTGCTTTTGCCACAGCCATTCGTCCCGGCAAGGCAGTGCACTTCACCGGCCAGCAGCGTCAGCGACATATCGCTCAGTGCGCGATGACCGCCAAAGGTTTTCGACAACCTGTTCAGGGTGACGAGCGTTTGTGGTGCGACAGGTTCCATCACTACAGCCCCAGCTTAATCAGTTTCGGCAGGTTGGCTTTATCCAGGCTTTCGGTGTTGTTGCCCAGAATGGTGTGCGTGGTTTCATCCACCCGCACCTTGCCTAATCCTTCAATGGTCATGCCATCTTTAATCGGCGTGTTCTTCTCCATCATCTCGGCAAGACGGACAAACACTTCTCCGGCGGTATGCGGATTCCAGATATAGCCACCTTTAATGGCCCCCCGGTTGACGAGCTGCGCGCCCTGGCCCGGACTGAATGCGCCAATGACGCAGACCTGGTTAATCTTGTTGCGATTCATCACCGCCCGGCCTGCGCCGATAGGCCCCTGAGAACCAAAGGCCAGAATCCCTTTGAGATCCGGATACCTGGACATCAGCTCATTGGTTGTGCGGATGGAATCATCCAGCGATTCCCCCACGCCAAATTTGTCAGTGACTAATTGCATTTTTGGGTAATGCTGCTTTTGATATTCCAGCGCGGCGTCGGTCCACTGCTGGTGGAGCGGCACCGTCAGGCTGCCAACGTACATTGCGTATTGGCCTTCATCGTGCATACAGGCTGCCAGCGCTTTCATATGGTTGATGCCATGGGTAGTTGCATCCACCAACTCAAAGTCCCAGTTGGCAAACTTCTGGCCCGGTGACTCGTGGGTAATCACTTTGATGCCCGCATCACGGGCGCGCTGCAAAACGGGTTCCAGCACCTTGGGATCGTTCGGCACCACGCCAATGATGTCCACTTTCTGCGCAATCAAATCCTCAATGGCCCGCACCTGTAAGGCGGGGTCGGCTGCGGTGGGCCCGACCATCCACGCATCGATCCCACTTTTCGCCGCTTCACTTTTTATCCCGGCCTCCATGGCGTTAAACCACGGAATGCCGCCAATTTTCACCACGATCCCCATACGTATTTTTTCTGCTGCCTGGGCCTGGAATGCAAATAACGCGATCAGTGTGCAGGCGATAAGCTGTTTTTTCATAGCGACTCCATTTAATTATTCATAAGCTGTACGGACTGAGGGCGTTGCGAACAGTCGATAATATTTACCCCGTTCCACGCCAGTTCCTGTTCCAGTTCTTTATCTTTTAATTGGTCAGTAATGAGAAAATCCACATCACGGTAATGGCAAACACGCGCGAATGAGGGCCGAAGAAACTTAGAGCTGTCCATTAATAAATGTTTTCGTTCTGCTGCCAGAATGAGCTGTTGTTTTAAATGTGCATTACGTTCATTCCCTTCGCGTAAATAACCGTCATTGCCCAGACTGCTACAGGAAAAAAAGATTTTATTTATTTGAAACTCTTTTAAGGGTTGTTCAGTCACGATGCCGTGAAAATCTTCATAGCGATCGGAATATTCTCCGCCCAGGCAGATCGTGCGAATACTGCTGCGCGCCGCCAGCGTCTGCACAATGCGCAGAGAATTGGTTAATACCGTTAATTCTATATCGGGTAACTGTCGGGCCAGATAAAAACAGGTGGTACTGCTGTCGAGTAATACACAGTCACCCACGCTAATAAATCCCAGTGCCCGTTTGGCAATAGCCATTTTGGCATCGACATGTTCATTAATTCGCTGGCGAAAAGATAATTCATATTCATTAATGCCACGATTATTTATTTGTATAGCCGCATTATATTGTTTAACCGGGACTGCACCGCCATGACTTCGCTGTAATATGCCTTTCTTTTCCAGTTGCGCTAAGTCCCGACGAATCGTTTCCTGCGAAACCTGACACAATGCGGTAAGTTCCGCGACAATGACACGTCCATTACGCATTAATTCATCAATAATTCTCTGCTGGCGTTCAATCGGCAACATGCTGGCCTCCGAGGGTTATAAAGTACTGGAAGGCGCGCGGCAAAAATGTGGCCTGAGCGTGGGTACGCAGGACGCTATTTTCACGGCGCACATAAAGAGATATTTGTTGGGTTTTTATGAAACGGGATGTAATCGTTATTATTAAAAAGTGATTCTGATCACCTTATAAGGGCTTTTTAACCTGAGAAGAATCTGTTGATAACCTTTTATGTTTAATCTTGTGACGACTATATCATGCCTGTTTTTGACCGTTTATGTGTATTTGACCGATTGCACGGGCGGGAATGTCCGACGAATCCGATTGAGCGGCGCGAGGTGAATCAGCATGATAAATATTCTGCAGACTTTATTGCACTTCTCTTGTCATAAAGCGGATGTTTTTTAGACGGTTAGCTGCGCTTGCTGAGCACTTCACAGAATGCGGCCTTCGTGACGTGCGCGATTGCGCTATCATCTTCCACTCAAAGAAGTTGGGGCTGGTTTTTCTTAATGTGGTATGGGATGAAATCGCTGTTTGCGTTGCCTTTTTTTATGGTAGCAGCTGTTCAGGCTGAGCCGGTACAGAAGCTGTTTTCTGACTGGCAATTAACCTGCAATAATGCAGCGCATTGCGTTGCGCGAAGCATACCTGGCGACAAAGGCCTGGTGATGACCCTTTCCCGCCACACGGGAACGGATGACCAACCTTTACTGCGCATCGATTACGGCAGCGCCTACAGCGGAGCGCTTCCTGGCCCGGCACTAAAAGATAATCTGTTAGTCGATCAACGCCGACTCCGGCCCGATTTCAAGCACTGGACGGTCGAACCGCACCATCTTGCCACCAGTAATCCCATCGCTATTAATGAGTTCCTTGAACTGACCATGGATGCCAAAAGCCTGCAACTGACGTTCAATGCCGGTCCGCAGATTTCGTTGCGCGGTATGAAGGCGGCGCTGTTATATATGGATGACGTGCAGGGACGGGTTAATGACATCAGTGCCTGGGTCAGGCGCGGGGAACGAAACAGCGTGCCGGCCGCCCCTGCGGTGCCACAGCTGCAGCCCGCCGTAGCTGCGCCTGCGCCACTGACGCGTGAAGAGACCAGTGGCCTTATCGATTACGGCACCTGGCGCGTGAATTCGGACAGCTGTTCGCTCGATCCGCTGCGCCGGGAAGTGAGCGTATCTCCCCTGACCGATAAAAAAGCGCTGCTGCTGGTGAGCTGTGAGATGGGCGCGTACAACGTTATCGATCTGGCCTTTGAAGTGACGCGTGCGCCGCCCTACGTGGCGCGCGGTCTGACCCTGACTCTGCCTTTTACGCCGCCGGGTGACACAGACCGCCAGCTTGAGCTGATTAATGCGGATTATGATGCGGCAACCGGGCAGCTCTATACCTTTGGCAAGGGACGTGGATTGGGCGACTGCGGCACGGCCACCCGTTGGCAGTTTGATGGCGAGCGTTTTGTTTTAGCCGAATACGCGCAGGAATCGACCTGCGATGCCTGGCACAGCAGTGACGACTGGCCCACGCTCTGGGTGAGCCAGTCAGTCACGGCGGATAGCCGCGGTTAAGGAATCGCCTGCACCATCATCGGTGAGCCGTTCTGATTGCCCACCAGCTCCGCGAGCAGGTTGTTGACGCCGTCGCTCATCGGGGTAAAACGCGTTAGTGGCGAACGGGTGACGACCACGAAAACCCCAACGTTTTGCTGCGGAATCATCGCGATATAGGTGATAAAACCACCGCCACCACCGGTTTTCTGGATAATGCCAGGACGACCGTTTGCCGGGCCCATATAAACCCATCCCATGCCCAGCGCGTCGGCTTTGCCCGGCACATCCATGCCATCGACTTTATGCAGCTGGTCGCGACGGTAGATCAAGGTCTGCAGGCGGTCGATTTGCGGCGTACGATGATTCACCGATGAGTTCAGAAACTGCTGCATCCAGCGCCCCATATCATCAGGTGTCGAATAGACGCCGCCGCTGCCAATCGCTGCCAGTGTGTTGTTACAGGGGCTGGCCCCTTTTTCCGCGACCATCAGACGGGCGCACTGTTCAGGTGACGGTGTAAAGGTGGTGTCTTTCATGCCCAGCGGACGGGTAATCAACTGCTGTAGCAGTGCCGGGTAAGGTTTACCTGCTGCACGTGACAGCGCATCACCGAGCAGATCATAACCAAGGTTGGAATAGGCCGCGTTGGTGCCCGGTGCGGCTTTGAGGTTGGCCTTGTTTAACCAGCTCCAGCGTTCACTCTGCGTGGGCCACACGAACACCGGACGATGCGGTTTGCCGCCGGGCTGTTCACGCGGCAGGCCGCTGGTATGGGTCGACAGGTTAATCAAACGAATGGGCTGACCGTCAAAACTGGGAACCCGTTTTCCGGGCGGTGCATATTTACTCAGGGGATCGTCAAGACGGATCTCACCGCGCTCGGCCATCTTTACCATCACTTCACTGGTCATCAGCTTGCTGAGTGAGGCGATGCGAATTAATGAATCTTTTTGCGGACGAATATTGCTGCCTGGCCGCGTATCACCAAAACTGGCGAAAACCCGCTGATTACCGTCTATCGCGACCAATGCCATACCGGTGGCACCGCTGGCATAGAAGATGTGCTCGGCATAGCGATCGACAATTTGCGATGCCAGCAACGGATCGGGCGCAACCTGCGCCATGCTTTTAAGGGGAAGCAAAGAAACCATTAAGGCCAGTAAATAAGGAGTGCGCATTTTCAACGGGGACGGCTTCGCTATAGAAATCGGGAGAAAGCCTATAGTAATGCGTTTGCGAATGACGGGAAGAGGGAAGGGCAGTTTTTTTTGTTTCGGATTACAGCACGCTGCCGGGCTGATAGCGCATCCTGGCCCAATGTGGCGGTCACCTGTCGGACAGGTTTCCCTTGTGCCGTGATGCCTGGGCAGCTTAGCGCCGACAGCGTCAATCCCGGGATAACATCATGCGCGTTTATACATTCGTCTGGGATGTCCTACCTTGCCATACAACATTTCCACCGTCAGAAACCCTGTTTCAACGCAGTGCTCCAGATAGCGGCGGGCGGTCGTCTTACTCACTCCGGTCTCGGCCATCACATCATCCACCGAAAAAAGGCGCGTCGTGGCTGCCGCAAAAAGCGTTTGTACCCGTGCTAAGGTATTTTCTTCAATGCCTTTGCTGCCGTTGTCGTGCGGATAGTTTTTTGCCTGTAACTGATACAGCACGTCCACATTCTTCTGATCGACGATTTTCCATGTGCGTTGCTGTTCCGCAAAGGCGATAAAATTGGCGAGCGAACGGTTAAGCCGCTTCCATGAGACTGGTTTAAGGACGTAATCAAAGGCCCCATTACGAATGGCCTGGCTACAGGTATCCATATCGCTGGCGGCCGTAATAAAAATAATGGAACAGTTAGCGTTTGCCAGGAGAGGATCGCCAATCAGCGTGATGCCTTTGCCATCCGGCAGATAATTGTCCAGCAGCACAAGCTGCGGCAATCTTGTTTCAAGCTGCTGCTTCGCCTCAGACAGCGAGTGCGCTATTCCAACCAGCCGCAGCTGAGGATGGTTGTTAATCAGTTCTGCATGAAGTTGAGCCAGTTCATGCTCATCCTCAACGATCAGGACATCAATAGGATCATGTTGCATTGCTGACCTTCTCCGTTTCCGTGGTGGGATACTGATTTATTTCCACACAGGGAATAAACAGCGAGAAAATAGCACCGCGCGGCAGGTTATCGCTCACCTCAATCGTTCCGCCGGTGCGGGCAATATAGCTTTCGATTAAATACAGCCCGATGCCGTGATCGCCTCGGGTTTTGGTTGTCACGCCGCGTTCGAACATATGCTCACGGATTTCAGGACGGATGCCCACGCCGCGATCGGCGACTTCAATGATCAGTTCACGTGCGTTGAGCTTAATCAGCACTTCGACAGGATCGTGCGGCAGTGGCGCGCGTTGGGTGGCTTCAATGGCATTGTCCAGAAGATTGCCAGTCACCGAGATCAGTTCGGCATCCGTGAGCGGAAGAAAGGGGCGATCCATCAGACACGCGGGATCAAAGTGGATATCTACGCCTTTCTCGCGGGCACGTACCGCTTTGCCCAGCAGCAAACCGCAGAGCAGGGGCGACTGGAAGCGGGTGGAGACAAAGTCCAGCAGCTCCTGTTCGTGCTCTGACTGTGCCTCAATATAATCGATCGCCTCTTCAAAGCGGCCCATGTGCAACAGGCCAGAAAGAGTGTTCATGCGGTTAAGCTGTTCATGACGCATAATGCGCAGATTATCGACGTAACGTTTTACCTGGCTGAGTTGGGCGCTGAGTGAGTCGATATCATTGAGGTCGCGAAAGGATATCACCCATCCCATCAGGGACGATTCCAGCATAATACGGACCCGGCTGGCGATAACGGTCAGCGAATTGAAGCGGCTAATCTCATCATGGGTATCTTTTTCCAGCATGACCGGCTGCGACAAAAATGGAACGGGTGAGATCACCTGGCTGACAGATTGCCCGCGCAGTTGTTCGGCGGACTGCGCCAGTCCAAGCAGTTTTCGCGCCGCCTGGTTGATCACTTCGATTCGCAGATGTTCATCGATGACGATAACCCCTTCATAGATGGACTCCATCATCGCTTTTTGCTGACGCACCATCAGGCCAATCTCACGCGGTTCCAGCGAGCAAATCTGCTTTTTAATATTGCAGGTAAAAAACCAGGAGAAGATGAACAGGGCAATAAGCAGCAGGGCAGCCACGATCAGAATATTGACCATATTGCTGAAGGTAATCGCCTCAAGATAGCGGGTGAGATAACCCACGGAGACAATGCCAATGACCTGGCCTTGAGCGTTAACAATCGGTGCTTTGCTTCGCAGCGAAATCCCCAGACCTCCAGTCCGTATGGTGGTGATACTTTGGCCCGAGAGTACCGCAGCGTTGTCCCCACCGACTAACGGCTTGCCGACTTTATCTTCACTCACGGAATGAAAAAGATGCAGGCCCTGGTGGTCACCAATAACGATAAAACTGGCATCGCTCTTGCTGGCAATCGTCTGCATCAATGACTGGATGGCCTGAATGTTGTGGTCCGCTATCTCTTTTTTAAGGTCAGGTATCTGCGCAATCTCCTCGGCCTGAACTTTGGCACGCATGCTCATTGCCTGGTAGATCTGTTGGTTGATGCTGACGTAATAATAACTACCCAGTAGCACGAACAGGGCAGACGTAAAAACAACGAGCGAAAGAAACAGCTTCGTTTGAAATGACAATTTCATGACGATTACACGTGCTTTGAATTAATAACATTACTGTATCATCTTTTTAACAATATGGGCCAACCCAGTATAACCCCATGATAAGCAGCATAAAAAAAACGCTGACTGTTTTTTTGACCGCGTTGCCGCCCCTTAACGTGGAAAAGCAGACGGAACCGCAATAAAAACCATAAAAACCACGGCGCGAATCAGGACGACGATCACTCAATTTAAAAAAGACCATTAAAACTTTATGCCAGACACCTTCCCCTTCACGTAATTCATCCTCTTTTAACGGCATCCTGAAAAAAAATAATGATGCAAAGAGGATAATAATGAGCACACCTGATGATTCTTTCTTGTCTGAGAAACTGTCCAGTACATCGCGCCGTAAAACCCTGAAAGATCAGTGGTGGCATATTATGGATAACTGGAAAGTCGGGATTATTCCTCTGCCGCTCTTCGTACTGGCGGGCTTGCTTATCGCGGTAGACTGCCTGAGTGGGACGCTGAAAAGCGATATTGTGGTCATGGTCGCCACGCTGGCTTTTTTTGGTTTTGCCTGTGGGGAGTTTGGTAAACGTCTGCCCGTGGTCGGCAGGCTGGGGGCCGCCGCGATTTGCGCCACCTTTATACCTTCTGCGTTGGTTTACTACGGTTTGCTTCCCGACATCGTGGTGACGTCCACGACGCAATTCTATAAATCAACCAATATTCTTTATCTCTACATCTGCTGCATTATCGTCGGCAGCATTATGAGCATGAACCGCACGGTGCTTATCCAGGGCTTTCTGCGCATCTTTTTCCCCATGTTGTGCGGAGAAGTGGTGGGCATGATTGTTGGCATGGGCGTCGGGCTGGCGCTGGGGTTGGAACCTTTCCAGATCTTCTTTTTTATTATTCTGCCGATTATGGCGGGTGGTGTCGGTGAAGGCGCGATTCCGCTCTCCATTGGCTATGCGGCCTTACTGCATATGGATCAGGGCGTCGCGCTGGGCCGTATTCTGCCCATGGTCATGTTGGGTGGCGTAACCGCCATTATTATCTCGGGCTGCCTGAACCAACTGGGGAAACGTTATCCGCACCTGACGGGGGAAGGCCAGTTGATGCCGAACATCGCCAATGTTGAACCTGAGCCGCTGCAATCCGTTTTTTCGGGGAAAGTTGACGTCACCGCGATTGCTTCCGGGGCGCTGCTTGCGGTGTTGCTGTACATGGTGGGCATGTTGGGTCAGAAATTCACCGGTCTGCCTGCGCCGGTTGGGATGCTGTTTCTGGCTGTGCTGGTCAAGCTGGTGAATGGCGTTTCTCCCCGTATTCTGGCGGGTTCTCAGGTCGTTTACCGGTTCTTTCGCACTGCTGTCACCTATCCGGTGCTGTTTGCCGTCGGTGTCGCCATTACGCCCTGGCATATTCTGGTCACCGCGTTTACGCTCACCAACCTGCTGGTGATTATCAGCACGGTCAGCGCGCTGGTCGCCACGGGCTTTTTCGTCGGGAAAAAGATTGGTATGCATCCGATTGATGTCGCGATTGTCTCCTGCTGCCAGAGTGGTCAGGGCGGCACCGGCGATGTGGCCATTCTGACGGCCGGTAATCGCATGGGCCTGATGCCGTTTGCGCAGATCGCCACGCGCATCGGCGGGGCCATTAACGTTTCGCTTTCGTTGTTATTGCTGAGCCATTTTTTGAAATAAACCTGTTCCATGAATAACGCCAGGTCAGGCTGCGTAAACGGCAGTCTGACCTGGCGTCCTGATAAAAGCGTTGGCCTGGCTGATATTCACAGAGGTAAGCAGGATTCAATCAGGGTAAACCCACGTCATCGCTCGGCAATAGCGATTAATCCGCGCCACTCAACGCCATCGCATCCCATACGCGCGTTTTCCTCTTCTGTTCCGCTGGGGTTCCCACTGAATGGAGCGTAAAGCAGGGCTTCAACGGCATCATGCACATCGGCTGTCGGGCAGGAAGATACGTGAGATAACGCGCGGGATGCCATGCTCACTGGATATCGGTATCTCGCCTGTTCAGGACGGATAACGAAGACCAGGCGGGAAGCGATCTGCGACAGGAAGCGGATTTCAGAAAGCCGCGCGCCAGCACAGGGCTGGCGCGCAGTGGTACGCTGAACGAGCGACCTTGCCGGATAGCGGCAGGACGCTCAGGCGGGCAGGGATTACGCCGGTTTCAGCAGGGCTTCAGCATGGCTGACGATGTTTTCCACCGTAAAGCCAAATTCAGCAAAGAGTTTTTCCGCCGGAGCCGACTCACCGAAGGTGGTCATGCCCACGATGGCACCGTCCAGTCCGACGTACTTGTACCAGTAGTCTGCAATGCCCGCTTCTACCGCGACGCGCGCTTTCACGGTGGAAGGCAGTACCGACTCACGGTAAGCCGCATCCTGCGCGTCAAACAGGTCGGTGGATGGCAGCGAAACCACCCGGACCTTATGACCGCCGGTCGTCAGCTTCGCCGCCGCACCCAGGGTAATTTCCATTTCGGACCCGGTGGCAATCAGGATGATGTCTGGCGTGCCATCGCAATCCTTCAGTACATAACCCCCGCGCTTGATGTTAGCCACCTGCTCTGGAGTACGCTCAGGCTGTGCCAGGTTCTGACGCGACAGGATCAGCGCAGTCGGGCCGTGATGACGTTCAATCGCCGCCTGCCAGGCCACCGCTGTCTCTACCTGGTCACAGGGACGCCATACGCTCATATTTGGCGTCACGCGCAGGCTGGCAATTTGCTCAACCGGCTGGTGGGTCGGACCGTCTTCGCCCAGACCAATGGAATCGTGGGTATACACCATAATCTGGCGAGCCTTCATGAGTGCCGCCATACGGACCGCGTTACGGGCGTACTCCACGAACATCAGGAAGGTTGCGGTATAGGGCACAAAGCCGCCGTGATGGGCAATCCCGTTACCAATCGCCGTCATGCCGAATTCGCGGACACCATAATGGATATAGTTCCCGGCCGGATCGTCTTTAATGGATTTTGAGCCTGACCAGATGGTGAGGTTACTCGGCGCAAGGTCGGCGGAACCGCCCAGAAACTCGGGCAGCAGTTTGCCATAAGCTTCCAGTGCGTTCTGCGAGGCTTTACGGCTGGCAATCTTTTGCGGATTCGCCTGCAGCTCCGCCACAAACTTCGCGGTTTCCGCTTCCCAGTTTGCCGGCATTCCACCGTTCATGCGGCGCTCGTATTCTGCGGCCAGCTCTGGATAAGCCTGCTTATAGGCAGCCAGTTTGTTGTTCCAGGCTTTTTCGCGCTCAGCGCCTGCCTGTTTGGCATCCCACTGCTGGTAAATCTCTTTAGGGATCTCAAACGCCGGGTAGTTCCAGCCCAGTTGCTTACGGGTCAGCGCCACTTCTTCTTCGCCTAACGCAGCGCCGTGGGCTTCTTCTTTACCGGCTTTATTCGGTGAGCCGAAGCCAATGACTGTACGGCAGATGATCAGTGACGGTTTGTCGGTGACGCTCTGCGCTTCCTGGATGGCCGCTTTCACAGCATCGGCGTCATGGCCGTCAATCTCACCCACCACATGCCAGTTATAGGCTTCGAAGCGTTTGTGCGTATCGTCAGTAAACCAGCCTTCGGTTTCGCCATCGATAGAGATACCGTTGTGATCGTAGAAGCCAATCAGTTTACCCAGACCTAACGTACCGGCTAGCGAGCAGACTTCATGGGAAATACCTTCCATCAGGCAGCCGTCGCCCATGAACACATAGGTAAAGTGGTCGACGATATCGTGATTAGGACGGTTAAACTGGGCCGCCAGCGTACGTTCAGCAATCGCCAGACCGACGGCATTCGCCAGGCCCTGGCCCAGTGGACCGGTGGTGGTTTCAACGCCCGGCGTGTAGCCAATTTCCGGGTGCCCCGGTGTTTTGGAATGCAGCTGGCGGAAGTTTTTCAGTTCTTCGATAGGCAGATCGTAACCGCTCAGGTGCAACAGGCTGTAAAGCAGCATGGAGCCGTGGCCGTTCGAAAGGATAAAGCGGTCGCGATCCAGCCAGGCGGGATTGGTGGGATTGTGCTGGAGGAAATCACGCCATAATACTTCGGCGATATCTGCCATCCCCATTGGCGCACCAGGGTGACCAGATTTTGCTTTTTGTACCGCATCCATACTTAATGCGCGAATGGCATTAGCCAACTCTCTGCGTGAGGACATAAAGGGTCTCCCTTGTTAAGCATCAGGGCGGGAGTGCTCCCGCCCGGTAAAAGAGGGGAAAACTAGAGGCGTGCCGCCAGCACATCTTCGAGTTTTTGCTGGTCAACGGCGAACTGACGGATACCGTCTGCCAGTTTTTCTACCGCCATGGGGTCCTGATTATGCTCCCAACGGAATTCAGCTTCAGACAGCGGCGACGGCTGATGGAAACACTCGGTTGACGGCTCCAGCTTACGTTCAATTGGCTCATCACTGTTTTGCAGCTCTTCCAGCAGATTCGGTGAAAGCGTCAGGCGGTCACAACCGGCCAGCGCAAGTACCTGTTCAACTTTACGGAAGCTGGCACCCATGATGATGGTGTCATAACGGTGCTTCTTGTAGTAATCATAAATACGGCGCACGGATTTCACGCCAGGATCTTCATCAGCGCTGTACGGGTCCATCGGTTTGCGTGAGTTGTACCAGTCATAGATACGACCGACAAACGGTGAAATCAGGTAAACACCGGCTTCGGCGCAGGCGCGCGCCTGCGCAAACGAGAACAGCAACGTCAGGTTGCACTGGATACCATTTTTTTCCAGTTCTTCCGCTGCCTTGATGCCTTCCCACGTTGACGCCAGTTTGATCAGAATACGTGAGCGGTCAATACCGTGCTCTTCATACATGCGAACCAGCTTTTCAGCTTTCGTGACGCACATGCCACGATCGAAGGAGAGGCGCGCATCCACTTCGGTCGAAACACGGCCCGGTATGCTTTTCAGAATTTCCATACCGAGGTTAATAGCCACTTTGTCGCTGGCATTGATGATCTGCGTCTCTTTGCTGCCGCCCTGTTTTTTCGCATAGTCGATGGCGTCATCAATCAGATGTTTGTAAGGCTGGAGAGCAGATGCTTTCAGAATAAGCGAGGGATTGGTGGTCGCATCTTGTGGGTGATAATTTCGAATCGATTCAATATCGCCACTGTCAGCCACCACGGTGGTGAACTGTTTAAGGGCTTCAAGCTGGTTCATTTCTACACTCCTTGAAAATACATTGTAACGAAAGGGAACACCTCTGGCCTCGTGCCCTAATCCGTGCAGACATTACGGGTCGCAGTAACGCCGACTCACCACATTGCAACAGACGGGGTGCAGTGAAAATGCGTTTTCTCTGAATGTTGTGCGATGAGGGTAGCGCGTCACCACCCGAGAGAGCATTTCTGCGGATAACGACTGCCCGGCTATTAAGAATAGCAGCCATGACAAATGACGCAGGCCAGACTGTAACAATCTGTGCCCTAAGAAATGAGGTTCTTTGAAGCGCCTCACCGCTTTGTGGTGGTCTGCTTTCTATACTGGGCGCTCACTCACCTGGCGAAGAAGGACGTCAAATGGATGACCAACTGAAGCAAAGTGCGCTTGATTTTCACCAGTATCCCACTCCCGGCAAGATTCAGGTGTCGCCGACCAAGCCGCTGGCGACGCAGCGCGATCTGGCCCTGGCCTATTCACCCGGCGTTGCCGCACCCTGTTTAGAAATTGCCGCCGATCCGCTGGCCGCCCATAAATACACCGCGCGCGGCAATCTGGTGGCGGTCATTTCTAACGGCACGGCGGTGCTGGGCCTGGGGAACATCGGGGCGCTGGCCGGTAAACCGGTGATGGAAGGCAAAGGTGTATTATTCAAGAAGTTTGCCGGCATTGACGTCTTTGATATTGAGGTCGATGAACATGACCCGGACAAGCTGATTGAGATTATCGCGGCGCTGGAGCCGACCTTTGGCGGCATCAATCTTGAAGATATTAAAGCGCCGGAATGTTTTTACATTGAGCAGCAGCTGCGGCAACGGATGAAAATCCCCGTGTTTCACGACGATCAGCACGGTACGGCGATTATCTGTACGGCGGCGGTGTTAAACGGTCTGCGCATTATCAAAAAAGCGATCTCAGACGTGCGGTTGGTGGTGTCCGGCGCGGGCGCATCGGCGATTGCCTGTATGAACCTGCTGGTCGCCTTGGGCTTACAGAAACACAATATTCAGGTGTGCGATTCCAAAGGCCTGATTTATCGCGGGCGCGAACCCAACATGGCCGAGACCAAGGCTGACTATGCGGTTGAGGATCAGGGCAAACGTACGCTGGCGGAGGTGATTGAGGGCGCGGATATTTTCCTTGGCTGCTCCGGCCCGGACGTGCTCACGCCTGAGATGGTGAAAACCATGGCAAAGGACCCCCTGATTCTGGCGCTGGCGAATCCGCAGCCAGAAATCCTGCCGCCGTTAGCCAAAGCCGTGCGGCCTGATGCGATTATCTGTACCGGCCGTTCTGACTTTCCTAATCAGGTGAATAACGTCCTGTGCTTTCCGTTTATCTTCCGCGGTGCGCTGGATGTTGGCGCGACCGCCATCAATGAAGCGATGAAGCTGGCCGCGGTTCACGCTATCGCCGATCTGGCGCAGGCAGAACAGAGCGATGTGGTGGCATCGGCCTATAGCGATCAGGACCTGAGTTTTGGGCCGGACTATCTGATTCCTAAACCTTTCGATCCTCGTTTAATCGTGCAGATTGCTCCCGCCGTGGCGAAAGCGGCGATGGATTCCGGCGTGGCAACCCGGCCGATTAGCGACTTTTACGCCTACCGCGAACAGCTCACGGAATTTGTTTATAAAACCAATCTGTTTATGAAGCCGATTTTCTCTCAGGCCCGTAAAGCGCCGAAACGTGTGGTGCTGGCCGAAGGGGAAGAGGTGCGGGTGCTGCATGCGACGCAGGAACTCGTGTCGCTGGGGCTGGCAAAACCCATTCTGATAGGCCGCCCGAACGTGATTGCCATGCGGCTGGAGAAGCAGGGGCTGAAAATCGAAGCCGGGAAGGATTTTGAAATCGTCAATAATGAATCCGATCCGCGTTTCAAAGCATACTGGAATGAGTATTACCAGATGATGAAGCGGCGCGGCGTAACGCCTGAGCAGGCGCAGCGCGCGGTGATCGGTAATCCGACGCTGATTGGTGCCATCATGGTCTATCGCGGTGAAGCGGACGCGCTCATCTGCGGCACCATTGGGGATTACAACGAGCACTACGAGATTGTGGAAAAAGTGCTGGGCCTGCGTTCTGATGTGAAAGTCGCGGGAGCCATGAACGCGTTGCTGCTGCCAAACGGCAACACCTTTATTGCTGACACCTATGTGAATGAAGATCCCACGCCCGAGCAGCTCGCAGACATTACCCTTATGGCAGCTGAGACCGTGCGGCGATTTGGGATTGAACCGCGCGTGGCGCTGTTGTCGCACTCCAGCTTTGGCACCTCAAATGCACCCGGCGCGCGTAAAATGCGTGACGTACTGGCGCTGGTGCAGCAGCGGGCACCTGAGCTGGAAATTGACGGCGAGATGCACGGTGATGCGGCGCTGGTGGAAAGTATTCGTCGGGAAATCATGCCCGACAGCCCGCTAAAAGGCAGTGCCAACCTGTTGATCATGCCCAATGTGGAGGCAGCGCGAATCAGCTACAACCTGTTGCGCGTCTCCAGTTCTGAAGGCGTAACGGTGGGGCCGGTGCTGATGGGAATGACGAAGCCCGTGCACGTCCTTACTCGTATCGCCTCCGTGCGGCGCATCGTTAATATGGTGGCGCTGGCCGTGGTGGAAGCGCAAACCCAGCCGCTGTAATGAAACGGGGCCGCATTCAACGATGCGGCCCCGTGTTAACCTTCGCCCTGCAGAGGGCTGGTTTGCCTGCCTGTCATGCGGGGCAGGCGGACAGACTTCACGCCGGCAGGTTAAGCCAGTTCTTCACCGGCAGAAAGTCACGGTAGAGCGCCGCTTCCGGCGAGTCTGGCTCAGGATGATAGTTATATTCCCAGCGTACCAGCGGCGGCAGGGACATCAGGATAGACTCCGTTCTGCCCCCGGTTTGCAGACCAAACAGCGTGCCACGGTCCCACACCAGATTAAACTCCACATAGCGACCACGGCGATAGAGCTGAAACTGACGTTCCCGCTCGCCAAAGGGCACGTGTTTGCGGCGCGCTACGATTGGCTGATAAGCGTCCAGGAAGCCCCGGCCCACCGCCTGAATCAATGCAAAGCTGTTTTCAAAGCCGGGCTGGTGGATATCATCAAAGAACAACCCACCGATGCCGCGCTGCTCGTCGCGGTGTTTCAGATAGAAATAGTCATCGCACCACTTTTTAAAGCGCGGATAGACATCTTCGCCAAAGGGCTGACAAATATCGAATGCCGTCTGGTGCCAGTGCAGTGCATCCTCTTCGAAACCGTAAAACGGTGTCATATCGAAGCCACCGCCAAACCACCAAATAGGTTCAGCGCCAGGTTTTTCGGCAATAAAGAAACGTACGTTGGCATGACTGGTCGGCACATACGGATTATGAGGATGAATGACCAGTGAAACGCCCATGGCTTCAAAACTGCACCCGGCCAGTTCAGGGCGATGCGCGGTAGCAGACGCGGGCATCTGGTCGCCATGAACGTGCGAAAAGTTGACGCCGGCCTGTTCAAAGACCGCGCCATCACGCAGCACGCGGCTTCGTCCGCCGCCGCCGCCGGGGCGCTCCCAGCTGTCTTCAATAAACTGTGCACCGCCGTCTTCGGCGGTCAGCTTGCTACAAATCTCATCCTGCAGATCCAACAGGAACGTTTTTACACGGGAGATATCAGGCATGTGATGGGCTTCTCTTGGTAAAAATTGGACGTGATTATAGCTTATTCATTACGACATTCGGCGATCGTACTCATCAAAGTAGTTGATTATTCCGGTGGCGATAGCCGATGCAATTTTTTGACGGAATGCGCTGGTGCCCAGTAACTGCTCTTCCCGCGGGTTAGTGATAAATGAGGTTTCCACCAGCACCGAGGGAATCGACGGGGATTTTAATACGGCAAACGCGGCCTGTTCCGTGTGCTGACTGTGAAGGTGATGCACCGGACGGATCTGATCCAGCACGTGTTTGCCCAGCGTAAGACTGTTTTTGATGGTATCCGTTTGCACCAGGTCAAACAGGATCTGCTGCAGATAGTGATCCTGCGCTTCCACCTTTGCGCCACCGACCTTGTCGGCATCGTTCTCTCTGTTTGACAGATAGCGCGCCATGCTACTGCTGGCACCGCGGTTGGACAGGGCGAACACCGAGGCGCCGTTGGCATCCGGGCTGGTATAGCCATCGGCATGGATGGACATAAACAGATTCGCGCCATGCTGATGGGCAATTTCCACGCGCTGATAAAGGGGAATAAAGTGATCGCTGTCGCGCGTCAGGCGCACCTCAATGCGCGGATGTGACTGTAGCTCACGGCGGACGTTGTTGGCGATTTCTAAGACAATATGCTTCTCTTCCGCGCCTTCTTCGCCCACCGCACCCGAATCAATCCCGCCGTGGCCCGGGTCGATCATGACGATGCGTTTACCGTTACTGGCTGGCGGCTTTGGCGAGGTGTGACGGGAAGAGAGAGAAGCCTGCTGTTCTTTTGCCTGTACGGCGCGCGGAGACAACACGGCCAGTGCAAGTCCTGACAGCAGAAGCTGGCGGCGGTGAATTAAACGTTTAAGCAAATGCATGTGCAGGTCCATAAGCAACAATAATGCAAAGTGTTATAGCGTAACGTTAGCGCCACGGCGATCTTTCAACCATTTCAGGTTATTACTTTGTATTTCAGCTCACTAACAGCCAAATCCCTTTTTTTTAACGTTGCCCCCGGTAGGGAGGGTTGCGCCAGCCGAAGAAAGCGTGATAATCAGCAAATTGTGGTGAATAGCAGGTAAAGAAGATGGAAATCCGCACCTTCCGCCAGGAAGACTTTGAAGAAGTAATCACGCTCTGGGAACGCTGCGATTTGTTACGGCCCTGGAACGATCCCGAGCTGGATATCGAACGCAAAATGCATCACGACGCCGATCTTTTCCTGGTGGCAGAAGTGGGCGGTGAAGTCGTCGGCACGGTGATGGGTGGCTACGACGGGCATCGCGGCGCGGCCTATTACCTTGCTGTGCATCCTGATTATCAGGGACGCGGTTTTGCCAATGCCTTAATGAACCGCCTTGAGAAAAAACTGATCGCGCGCGGCTGTCCAAAAATTCATTTGATGGTGCGTGAAGAGAACGATCAGGTGGTCGCATTCTATGAAAAGCTCGACTACGAAACGGTCGATGTGGTGTTACTGGGCAAACGTTTAATCGAAGATCGTGAATATTAATTCTGTCTGGCCACCGGAAGAGTACGATGATAAAGGCCAGTTGCGCCTGCCGTTTCTTTTCTGGCTGATTCTGCTGCTACAGTCACGGACCTGGTTGCTGTTGATTATGGCCGGCGCGTCACGTCAGCAGGGGAACGATCTTCTGGCGCTCTTTTATCCTGACCGCCAGGCCTTCTGGTCAGGCCTGGCGCTGGGCTTACCGGCGCTGTTTGGCCTGCTGTTGACCGGCTACCGTTCGCGTCTGCCAAGACTGTGGCGCAGCTGGCGGCAGGTCTTAATGCTCGCTATGGCGATTAATCTGCTCTGGCAAGGCGCTCAACTGTATCTGGCTGATTTTCTCAGCTCGCCGCTCCCCTTATTGTTGACGCTGTTCGATCTGCTGGCGCTGCTGTGGTTATTCAGCAGCATCCGGCTTCGCGCCTGCTTTGTACCGCAACAGTATCCCGAATAAACTTTTTGCCGCTTTGCGACTCCAATCAGTTCTGCCTTATTGTCCTTTATTGTTCTTTTATTCACAGGAGTTTTCATGAAAGCTGTTCGTTACACGTTACTGACTGCGGCCATACTGGTCAGTGGGTGTGCCAGTTCCTCCGGTACTGATGCTAACAGCAGCCAGCAGGTAAGCTGGTGGAATCCACTGAGCTACCACTGGTCATCGGCGCTGCCCTGGAACTGGTTTGGGTCCTCGCTGACAGCCACAGAGCAGGGCGTGGGTGGCATTAATGGCTCCACCGCCATGACCGAAGCCGCCATAAAAGAGGGGCTGAAAGGCAAGTACGATCTGCGCCAGGGCATGCGCGGTCATAATGGTCAGGTGGTGTCGTTCTGGCAGGCCATGGATGACGGCAAAGTAATGCTGGTGGTTTATGGCCAGTCGCAGGTTGACCGCATTGAAGTGCTGGACAGCCGCATTGCCAGCGCCGATGGCAGCAAAATCGGTGACGCGTTCAGCGCTAAATTCGACAAAGCCTTCAATAACTGCGTGCTGGCGAGCGGACTGGACAACCGTGACGTAGAGTGCCGCGCGCCCAACAGTCAGCATCTTCGCTATGTCTACAGCGGAACCTGGCACGGGCCAGAAGGGTTAATGCCGTCGGATGACACACTCAAGAGCTGGAAGCTCAGCAAAATTGTCTGGCAGCGCTAAGGCCTTTTCGTACCACTAAACCGCAGGGCAGACCCTCAGCCCTGCGCGTCCAATGCCATTTTCCCGCTATCTTCTGCCACCGCCTTATGCCTTTTTCGACTTTGAAATCAGCAAACGATATATAAAACCGTTACGGGTTTACGCTGAGTTATAAATAAACTGCTGTATCGGCAGATGAGATCTGCATCAAATTTCTTCAGGGTGAACCATGACCTTACCAGCGATGAAAAAAATCGTGAGCGGACTCGCACTGTCGCTGAGCCTGGCCGGTGCCGCAAACGCGACCGAGCTGCTAAACAGCTCTTACGATGTTGCACGTGAATTATTCGTCGCCCTGAATGCGCCTTTTGTCAGTCAATGGGATGCCAGCCATCCTGACGACAAGCTGACCATTAAGATGTCCCATGCCGGGTCATCTAAACAGGCGCTGGCGATCCTGCAAGGTCTGCGTGCCGATGTCGTGACCTATAACCAGGTCACGGATGTGCAGGTGTTACACGATAAAGGCAAGCTGATTCCGGCCGACTGGCAAACGCGTCTGCCGAATAACAGTTCACCCTTTTATTCCACCATGGCGTTCCTGGTGCGCAAGGGAAACCCAAAGCAGATTCACGACTGGTCCGATTTAACCCGTGACGATGTGAAGCTGATTTTTCCTAATCCCAAAACCTCCGGCAACGGACGCTATACCTATCTTGCTGCCTGGGGCGCTGCCAGCCAGGCTGACGGTGGCGATCAGGCCAAAACCCGCGCGTTTATGACGAAGTTTTTAAAGAATGTTGAAGTGTTCGATACCGGTGGTCGCGGTGCCACAACCACCTTTGCCGAACGCGGCCTGGGAGATGTGCTGATCAGTTTTGAGTCAGAAGTGAATAACATCCGCAACCAATACGGCAAAGATGACTATGAAGTCGTGGTGCCAAAAACCGATATCCTGGCGGAGTTTCCGGTCGCCTGGGTTGATAAAAATGTCGCGCAGAATAAAACGGGCGATGCGGCAAAAGCGTATTTGACCTGGCTGTATTCCCCCGAGGCGCAGAAAATCATCACGGATTTCTATTACCGCGTGAACAATCCGCAGTTAGTGGCGCAGCAAAAAGCCCGTTTCCCTGCCACCAACCTGTTTCGGGTGGAAGAGGCGTTTGGCGGCTGGGATAACGTAATGAAAACCCATTTCGCCAGCGGCGGCGAGCTGGATAAACTGTTAGCGGCGGGGCGGTAATCATGTTTGCAGCCAGCCAAAAACGCGTTCTGCCCGGTTTCGGTCTGAGCCTCGGCACCAGCCTGCTGTTTACCTGCCTGGTGCTGCTGCTGCCCATCAGCGCACTGATTATGCAGCTGTCGCAGATGACGCTGCAGCAATACTGGGACGTGGTCACCAATCCTCAACTGATCGCAGCCTACAAAGTGACGCTGCTGTCGGCCGGTGTGGCCTCATTGTTTAATGCCGTATTCGGCATGTTAATGGCATGGATTTTAACGCGCTATCGCTTCCCGGGCCGCACGTTGCTTGACGGGTTGATGGATTTGCCGTTTGCGCTGCCGACCGCCGTGGCGGGCTTGACGCTGGCCGGTCTGTTTTCCGTTAACGGCTGGTACGGACAGTGGTTTGCCCATTTCGATATCAAGATTTCCTATACCTGGATCGGTATCGCGCTGGCGATGGCGTTCACCAGTATTCCCTTTGTAGTGCGAACCGTGCAGCCGGTGCTGGAAGAGTTAGGTCCCGAATACGAGGAAGCCGCTCAGACACTGGGCGCAACGCCCTGGCAGAGCTTTCGCCGGGTCGTGTTGCCCGAAGTCGCGCCAGCCCTTCTGGCGGGCACTGCGCTGTCGTTTACCCGCAGCCTGGGTGAGTTTGGTGCGGTGATCTTTATCGCGGGCAACATCGCCTGGAAAACCGAAGTGACCTCGCTGATGATTTTTGTCCGCCTGCAGGAATTTGACTACCCGGCAGCCAGCGCCATCGCCTCGGTGATTCTGACGGCATCGCTGCTGTTGCTGTTCGCGATTAATACATTACAAAGCCGATTTGGTCGTCGTCTGGGAGGCCACTAATGGCAGAGATTTCGCAACTCAACACGGCCGATCGCCAGCCGGTTAACTGGAGTAAGTGGCTGCTTATTGGTATTGGCGCACTGATATCGCTGCTTCTGCTGGTGGTGCCGATGGTCTCCATCTTCTGGGAAGCGTTGTACAAAGGGCTGGGCGTGACGTTTAGCAACCTGACCGACAGCGATATGCTGCATGCCATATGGCTGACGGTGCTGGTCGCGTTGATTACCGTGCCGGTGAATTTAGTGTTCGGCACGCTGCTGGCCTGGCTGGTGACACGCTTTACCTTTCCCGGTCGCCAGCTGCTTTTAACGCTGTTCGACATTCCGTTTGCCGTATCGCCTGTCGTGGCGGGCCTGATGTATCTCCTGTTCTGGGGCATCAATGGCCCGGCGGGGGGCTGGCTGGATGCCCATAATATTCAGGTGATGTTCTCCTGGCCTGGCATGGTGCTGGTCACCGTCTTCGTTACCTGTCCGTTTGTGGTGCGCGAACTGGTGCCGGTGATGCTGAGTCAGGGCAGTCATGAAGACGAAGCCGCCGTGCTGTTAGGTGCCTCGGGCTGGCAGATGTTCCGTCGCGTTACGCTGCCCAATATTCGCTGGGCCATGCTGTATGGCGTTGTGCTGACAAACGCCCGCGCCATTGGTGAATTCGGCGCGGTATCGGTGGTATCCGGTTCTATTCGCGGTGAAACCTATACCTTACCGCTTCAGGTTGAATTACTGCATCAGGATTACAATACGGTAGGCGCCTTTACTGCTGCGGCCTTACTGACCGTGATGGCAATCGTGACGCTGTTTCTGAAAAGCATTGTGCAATGGCGTTTAGAGCAACAGCATAAACGCCTGCAACTGGAGGACAATCATGAGCATTGAGATTAACCAGATCAACAAATCCTTTGGTCGCACAGCGGTGCTGAACGATATCTCACTGGATATTCCTTCTGGCCAGATGGTGGCATTACTGGGGCCGTCCGGTTCCGGTAAAACAACGCTGCTGCGTATTATCGCCGGGCTGGAGCATCAGAACAGCGGTCAGATCCGTTTTCATGACCACGATGTCAGCCGTCTGCATGCGCGCGAGCGTCAGGTAGGCTTTGTCTTCCAGCACTATGCGCTGTTCCGCCATATGACGGTATTCGACAACATTGCCTTTGGTCTGACGGTGTTGCCGCGCCGTGAGCGTCCGTCCAGTGCCGAGATCAAGCAGCGCGTCACGCGCCTGCTGGAGATGGTGCAACTGTCCCATCTGGCAAACCGTTTCCCGGCCCAGCTTTCCGGCGGGCAGAAACAGCGCGTCGCGTTGGCAAGGGCGCTGGCGGTGGAACCGCAAATCCTGCTGCTGGATGAGCCGTTTGGCGCGCTGGATGCGCAGGTGCGCAAAGAGTTGCGTCGCTGGTTACGCCAACTGCATGAAGAATTGAAGTTTACTAGTGTGTTTGTGACCCACGATCAGGAAGAGGCGATGGAAGTGGCCGATCGCGTGGTGGTGATGAGCCAGGGCAGCATCGAACAGGTGGGCACGCCGGACGAGGTCTGGCGCGATCCTGCCACGCGTTTCGTGCTGGAGTTCCTGGGTGAGGTTAACCGCTTTGACGGTGAAGTTCATGGCTCTCAGTTCCATGTGGGCGCGCATCACTGGCCGTTAGGTTATACCTCAGCACATCAGGGCGCGGTCGATCTGTTCCTGCGTCCGTGGGAAATCGACGTTTCACGCAGGAGCAGCCTGGAAACGCCATTGCCTGTTCAGGTCTTAGAGGTGAGCCCTCGCGGTCATTTCTGGCAGTTGGTAGTGCAGCCAAGCGGATGGCAGAGCGAGCCATTCTCGCTGGTCTTTGATGGCGAACAAACCGCACCGCTGCGTGGCGAACGCCTGTTCGTCGGGCTACAGCAGGCCCGACTGTATCAGGGGGCGACGCCGTTACGGGCGGTTGCCTTTGCGCATAGCGCCTGATATTTTCTTTTTCACGCAGGGCGGGACAGTGTCCCGCCTTTTTAATGACCGTTATACCGCAATGATTCAGGCTGAAGCCTGAACGATGGCGGATAGCGTTTTGCCAGGAAATGCACCGTGACCACTCTGGAAGACACCATCGGTAATACGCCGCTCATCAGGTTGCAACGCCTGACGCCTGACAACGGCAGTGAGGTCTGGCTTAAACTGGAAGGGAATAATCCCGCCGGTTCAGTGAAAGATCGCGCCGCCTGGTCGATGATTCATCAGGCGGAGCGGCGCGGTGACATTACTCCAGGCGATCGGCTGATTGAAGCCACCAGCGGCAACACCGGTATTGCGCTGGCGATGATTGCGGCAATGAAAGGTTATAAGCTACGACTGCTGATGCCGGATAACATGAGCCAGGAGCGGCAGGATGCGATGCGTGCCTATGGTGCCGAGCTGGTGCTGGTCAGCCGTGAACAGGGAATGGAAGGCGCCCGCGATCGGGCCCAGGAGATGGCTGCTCGGGGTGAAGGCACCGTACTGGATCAGTTTAATAATCCCGACAATCCACTTGGCCACTACCAAACCACCGGGCCGGAGCTGTGGCAGCAGTCGAAACAGCGGATGACCCACTTTGTTTCCAGCATGGGCACCACCGGCACGATTACCGGCGTAGGTCGGTTTTTAAAAGATCATCATACCGGCGTCAAAGTGATTGGCCTGCAGCCGACCGAAGGCAGCAGTATTCCCGGCATCCGCCGCTGGCCACAGGCCTATATGCCGGGCATTTATCGTCCTGAGTTGGTGGATGAGATTATTGATATGGGCCAGCAGGAAGCCGAAGAAACCATGCGCGCGCTGGCGCGTCGTGAGGGCATTTTCTGTGGCGTCAGCTCCGGTGGCTCGGTTGCCGGGGCGTTGCGCATTGCCAAAGCCTGGCCGGGAAGCGTGGTGGTGGCCATCGTCTGTGACCGTGGCGATCGCTATCTTTCGACCGGCATCTATCAGTAGCGTGTCGTCAATATCGACGCGTTAAGAAAGGCTTGTGCTATCCGCCGGGGGCATAAGCCTTTTTTATTTGCCTGGGTTCGCACTATGCTTAATCGCATCTGTAAGGATCGCGTAAAACCGGCTGCGCATTGCGCTGACTCGGGTCAAAATAGCGCCAGTTACACATGAGAGATAACAATGAAAATCTTGCTGGTAGATGACGACGTAGAGTTAGGCACGATGTTAAGCCAATATCTGATTACGGAAGGCTTTGACACGCAACTGGTTTTAACCGGCACGGCCGGGGTTCAGGGGGCGCTGTCCGGTGAGTTTAGCGCCATGATCCTGGATATCATGCTGCCCGATATGAGCGGCACCGATGTGCTGCGCCAGGTGCGTCAGCAAAGCCGCTTACCGGTAATTATGCTGACCGCCAAAGGCGATAACATTGACCGGGTCATCGGGCTGGAGATGGGCGCTGATGACTATATGCCCAAGCCCTGTTATCCCCGTGAGCTGGTTGCGCGTTTGCGCGCCGTACTGCGCCGCGTTGAGGAGCTTGCGCCGCCGCAGGACAAGAAAGAGACACTGCAATGGGGCGAGTTAACCCTCAATTCGGCCAGGCGCATTACGGAATGGCGTGGCAAAACCTTTGACCTGACCGCCTCAGAATTTAACCTGCTCGATTTGCTGTTGCGCTCACCCGACCGTGTCGTCACCAAAGACGAACTGTCAGAAAAAGGGCTGGGACGACCGCGTGAGGCTTACGATCGTAGCGTGGACGTGCACATCAGCAACATCCGTCAGAAACTCAGTGCGCTGACGGCGGAGAGCATTACGATTGAAACCGTCCGCAGCATTGGCTATCGCATTCGATGAATCACAGCTATCGCGGACGCATGTTCTGGAAGATCCTGCTGGGCTTCTGGCTGGTGTTTGTCATTATCAGCCAGCTTATCTGGTTGGGGTTTTCGCTTTCCGGTACCCGACACCATCCACCTGAACTCCTGGTAACACAGCGTCTGGCTGACGTGATAATGGCGTCAGCGTCATCTGTGTTGGAACGTGAAGGGCCCGCCGCACTTGCGGTAATGACAGCGGAATGGACGCCTGAAGAACGGCAATTTCTCAGCATCAATCCCGTTGATGATCTTCAGTCTGACGCCACCGCAATCCCCTCCGTTTCCGAAACACCCGACAAATCACTATTTCCCGACCAGTTGGTGCGCCAGGTGCAAGGAGCCGATGGCAAGGATTATGAGCTCCTGTACGATCTCAGAGGCATGCGTGAACGGAGTCGGGAAGGGCGGCCGCACAGTTTCCTGAATATTCCCGAGCCGATGTTTATCTTTGCTGGCTCGGTGGGGCTGCTGTTCAGTTTGCTTCTCGCCTGGAACCTGACCCGGCCGATGCGACAGCTGCGTGAAGGATTTTCACGGGTGGCAAATGGTGATTTGCGTGTCCGGCTTTACCCGGCGTTGCGTAAACGTCACGATGAGCTGTCCAGCGTGGCACAGGCCTTTGATGCCATGGTGGAGCGGCTGGATACGCTGGTGAAGGCGCGTGAAGCTCTGCTTCATGATATCTCCCATGAACTGCGTTCCCCGCTTGCCCGCCTGCAACTGGCAACCGGCCTGGCACGGCAACGGCCGGAAAACGTGAATGCTTCGCTGGATCGCATTGACGAAGAGGCACAACGGCTCGATAAGATGATCGGCGAGCTGTTGACCCTGGCGCGTGCGGAGCATGAAAGTATGCCGGGTGATCACTATTTTGATCTGGCGGGATTGTTAGAGGCGGTCGTGACAGATCTGCGTTATGAAGCGCAGATTCCCGGTGTTGAGGTGACGTTTGACGTTGACGGTCAGGCCGATCATACCGTGCGCGGCAATGCTGAACTGTGTCGTCGTGGCATTGAGAATGTGTTGCGCAATGCGTTGCGCTTCTCGCTTCCGGGGCAGCGGATTGAGGTGAGCCTGAAGGTGGAATCTCAGTGGCTGGCCATTCACGTGCGCGATCAGGGGCCTGGCGTGGATGAAACCAAGCTCTCCAGTATTTTCGACCCTTTTGTGCGGGTGAATTCACCCCTGATGGGGAAAGGTTATGGGCTGGGGCTCGCTATCGTGCGTAAGGTGGTTCTGGCGCATCATGGCGAAGTCCGCGCCGTTAACCGGCCAGAAGGCGGTCTTGAGTTGACCCTGCGTTTACCGCGTTGGCAGCCGCATTAATGTTGTCACAGGCCATAAAAAAACGGCACCTTTGAGGGTGCCGTTTTTCTTTTTACATCTTAGTGCGGATTACTTCTTAATACGAATCACCGGCGTTTCACCCACGATGACCTGACCAGAAAGCTTAGTCAGCTCTTTGATCTCATCCATGTTGGAAATGACAACCGGTGTTAACGTTGATTTTGCTTTCTCTTCCAGCAGCGCCAGATCGAACTCGATAACCACGTCGCCTTTTTTAACCTTCTGACCTTCTTCAGCGATACGTTTAAAGCCTTCACCTTTCAGCTCAACGGTATCAATACCGAAATGAACGAAAAGCTCGATGCCATTATCTGATTCAATTGAAAAGGCGTGATTGGTTTCAAAAATCTTGCCGATAGTACCGTCAACCGGTGCAACCATTTTGTTGCCGCTGGGTTTGATCGCAATACCGTCACCCACGATTTTTTCTGCAAACACCACATCTGGTACGTCTTCAATGTTCACGATTTCGCCTGACAGAGGCGCTACGATATCAATTGTCCCAGCGCTATCTGTTTTTTCGCCAAAAAGTTTAGAAAACAAACCCATGATCTTCTCCTAAGCAGTAATTTGGGGCCAGCATCTCGTGGATCAGCAGAGCGTTTTTTCTTTAATGAACTTGTTAACCAGGTTCATCAAGTCTTCCGCCGTAGGTTGAGCCAGTGCCTGCTCTGCCAACGCCTTCGCATCTTCGAAATGTGTATTACGAATAATTTTCTTGATGCCAGGGATAGAAATGGCACTCATGCTGAATTCGTCCAGCCCCATTCCCAGTAACAGTAGTGTAGCACGTTCGTCACCTGCCAGCTCACCACACATGCCAGTCCATTTACCTTCAGCATGAGACGCATCAATAACTTGCTTGATGAGGTTCAATACTGATGGTGTCATTGGGTTATACAGGTGCGAAATCAAATCATTACCACGATCTACTGCAAGAGTATACTGCGTCAAATCGTTTGTCCCAATGCTAAAGAAGTCGACTTCTTTAGCCAGGTGGCGGGCAATCACGGCAGAAGCGGGGGTTTCAACCATAATGCCGACTTCGATTGACTCATCAAACGCTTTGCCTTCTTCGCGTAACTGCCCTTTAAGCAGCTCCAGTTCCGCTTTCAGACTGCGTACTTCTTCGACCGAAATAATCATCGGGAACATGATACGCAGCTTACCGAAGGAGGAGGCTCGCAGAATGGCGCGCAGCTGAGCATGCAGGATCTCTTTACGATCCATCGCGATACGGATAGCACGCCAGCCAAGGAACGGGTTCTCTTCTTTTGGCAGGTTCATGTAAGGCAGGTCTTTGTCACCGCCGATGTCCATGGTACGCACGATAACGGCCTGCGATCCCATTGCTTCAGCAACGGCTTTATAGGCCTGGAACTGCTCTTCTTCGGTAGGCAGCGAATCGCGATCCATAAACAGGAACTCGGTGCGGTACAGACCTACACCTTCAGCGCCGTTACGCTCGGCACCGGCGATATCACGCACGGTTCCGATATTGGCGCAGACTTCGACCTGATGACCATCCAGCGTCACCGCCGGCAGGTCTTTCAGCTTGGCCAGTTCATGTTTTTCTGAATGATACTGATGCTGAACGGCTTTCAGCTCTTCCTGAACCGCTTCAGACGGGTTGATGTGAATCGCATTGTTCACGCCATCCAGAATAATGAAATCGCCGTTCTTGATCGTGGCAGTCACGTTACCGGTACCGACGATTGCCGGGATCTCTAACGAGCGAGCCATGATTGACGTGTGCGAAGTCCGACCGCCCAAATCGGTAATAAAGCCCAGCACCTTTTTCAGGTTCAGCTGTGCGGTTTCTGACGGCGTTAAATCTTTTGCCACCAGAATAGATTCGTCCTGGATTGCGCTCAGGTCGACAATGTGCAGACCTAAAATATTTTGTAGCAGGCGTTTGCCGATGTCGCGCACGTCCGCCGCGCGCTCTTTCAGGTATTCATCGTCCAGCTCTTCCAGGGCTTTAGCCTGGGCGTCAATCACTGAGTTCACAGCGGCATCGGCAGTAGCGTGATCTTTTTTGATCAGGTCGGTGATTTCCTGCTCCAGCTCTTCGTCTTCCAGCAACATGATGTGGCCTTCGAAGATCGCTGCTTTTTCTTCACCCAGGGTTTCGCTGGCTTTAATGCGAATGGCTTCCAGCTGCTCAGCCGCTTTGCCACGGCCCTGAAGAAAACGCTGAATTTCCTGCTCAACCTGATCATCTGAAATCTTTTTGCGGTTGATGACGATCTCGTCTTCTTTCAGCAGCAGAGCTTTGCCGAAAGCGATACCTGGTGATGCTAAAATGCCTGAAATCATAACCTTACCTTTTTATCACGATGGCTGACTGGACTCGTTGCATTGCCATAGTCGTGGGACACGTACTCTACGAAAGCAATAACGCGGACAGTTTGTCCGCGATCAAGATGTTGCACGCAATGGCGCAGAAGAGTCGTTTTAAAGCGGTGCAGAAAGGAGATTACTCCAGTTCCGCCATCAGCTTAACCAAATGCTCTACGGCTTTTTGCTCATCTTCACCTTCCGCAGAAAGTGTGACAACGGTGCCCTGGGTCAGACCCAAAGTCTGCAGCTTGAACAGGCTTTTCGCGCTGGCAGATTTACCATTGGAGGTGACAGTGATTTCTGACTGGAAGGCTTTAGCTTCTTTGACAAATTGCGCAGCAGGGCGAGTATGCAGTCCGTTTGGTGCGGTAATGGTAACTTCTTGCTGGAACATTCTATTTCCCCAACTTTTTCAGGATTAGTGTTATGGATCTAAAGTCTAGCCTGGAGCCGTAACTTTAGCCTGTGTAGGTGCGCGGGTATACATCTTACTGTCTGACAAATGCGCTTGAATGAGTCTTTCTTTCCCGCTGAGTGTCAAAAAGCGTTTTGAGCACGTCACCGGGTAATTATGCCGTGATTCGCCCTTTCACTAAATCTGAATATTGACTCAGCTTGATCCACTTCAAAGGAGGATTAATTTCAGGCTTCGAAATAATTGGCAGTCTAAATACCAGAGCCACGTTACTGAAATCAATCTGCCGCATGGTAAAAGTGAGATCTACGCCACAAAAAAGCACCCATCTGGGTGCTTTTTAAGCATTTATCCGAAAGCGTTCCCGCTTACTGCAGTTCTTTCTCGGTAAAGAGATCGGCAAACAGGGCAGTACTCAGATAGCGCTCACCAGAAGAGGGGAGAATAACCACAATATTCTTGTCGGCATAGGTTTCGTCTTCCTGCAGCTTCAGCGCGGCGGCGACGGCAGCGCCAGAGGAAATACCTGCCAGAATACCTTCTTCTTCCATCAGACGACGTGCCGTAGAGATAGCTTCTTCGTTGGTGATCGCGACAGCCAGGTCAATCAGCGCCAGATCCAGGTTGCCCGGAATAAAGCCGGCCCCGATGCCCTGAATTTTGTGTGGGCCAGGTTTCAGCTCTTCGCCTGCCATTGCCTGAGCAATCACGGGAGAATCGGTTGGCTCGACCGCCACCGTGATCAACGATTTTTTACCCTTGGTGTTTTTGATGTAGCGGCTCACACCTGTCAGGGTGCCACCGGTGCCGACACCGGCAATAAACACATCCACTTCACCATCGGTGTCTTCCCAGATTTCCGGACCGGTGGTCTTTTCATGAATTTCCGGGTTAGCCGGGTTGCTGAACTGCTGCAGCAGCAAGAATTTATCCGGATTGCTGGCAACAATCTCTTCAGCTTTGCCGATTGCGCCTTTCATGCCTTTTGCGCCTTCGGTCAGCACCAGGTTCGCACCCAATGCTTTCAGCAGTTTTCGACGCTCAACGGACATGGTGTCCGGCATGGTCAGCGTCAGCTTATAACCGCGTGCGGCAGCCACGTACGCCAGGGCAATCCCGGTGTTACCACTGGTCGGCTCAACCAGCTCAATGCCGGGCTTAAGAATACCGCGCTTTTCTGCGTCCCAAATCATATTGGCACCGATACGGCATTTCACACTAAAGCTTGGGTTACGGGACTCAACCTTGACAAGGATGCGGCCGTTACCGATGCGGTTCAGTCGAACCAGCGGCGTATGACCAATTGTTAAAGAGTTGTCTTCATAAATCTTGCTCATAGCCTGTCCTTAACTGTATGAATTATTGGGAACCCTCAGAGCATACCTGTTCTTCTTTCTGGCGGAAGGAAAGAAATCATATATCTATATGTCTCATGGCAATAAGACCTGCAAAAAATCGCATAAGGCTGGCTGATGAGTTTAGCCTGGGTTTGCGCGGGCAAGGCGCGTGCGATAGCGATCGACCCACATCGCCGTTGCGCCACAAACCGCCACCGGCATGATGGCAAGGTTAACCACAGGAATCATGGTAAACAGGCTGACCAGCGCCCCAAACTGCATATTCGCCGTCTTGTGCTGACGCAAGGCATGGCGCATCTGCTGAAAACCTACCTTATGGTTATCGAAAGGATAGTCGCAGTATTGAATGGACAGCATCCATGCGCTGAACATAAACCACAGCACCGGCGTGACAGTTTGCCCAAAGCCCGGAATAAAGTAGAGCAGCAGTAAGCCAAGCGCGCGGGGCAGGTAGTAGCCCAGCTTCTGTAATTCACGTTTCATGATACGCGGTATATCTTTGAGCATGCCGACCCAGCCGCTGTCGGGGAGCGGTTTGCCGGTCAGGCGCGCTTCCAGTTGTTCTGCCAGCAGGCCACAAAAGGGGGCAGCAATCAGATTGGCTATAGTGGAAAAGAAGTAGCTGAACACCAGCACGACGGAAATCACAGACAGCGGCCACAGCAAATAGCTCAGCCACTGCAGCCAGTCTGGCACATGGGACATTAACTGTGGTATCCACGTATCCAGCTGGTAAAAAAGCCACACGAAAGCGCCGCCCAGCAGAACGATATTGACCAGTAAAGGGATGATCACAAAGCGCCTGATGCCGGGTAATCTGACCAGCTTCCAGCCCTGGCTGAAGTAGTGCACACCGTTAAATGAGGATACCGAATTTTTTACAGCCATAGAGCCCATTCTCCTGAAGATGTTAAGGCGCGCCCACTATAACCTGGCTTTTTCTGCTGGCCAGGTGCCGTTTGGGTAAAAAAACAGCGAAAAAGCGTGGGTGGTCTATCTTATTTGTGAGAAAATACTGCACAGACTTGCACTTATCTGGCAGGGCAAATACAGTTAGAGAATAAAGTTTGCCGCGGTGGCAAGGTATTGGAACAACAGAGAATACAATGATGCAGGATTTGCGTCTGATATTAATCGTTGTTGGCGCGATCGCCATTATAGCGCTTCTTATTCACGGACTGTGGACCAGCCGTAAAGAGCGCTCTTCAGTGTTCCGCGATCGCCCGCACAAACGTTTGAAACAACGTGATGAACATGATGATGAGACCCTGACCGATGACGTAGCAGAAGGCGTCGGTGAAGTTCGTGTGCGCCACGCGCGCGAACACCGGGAGCCTCATTTCGACGACACTCGCGTGCAGCCGGACGAGCCTGTCACAGCAGCGCGCGCGCGTCAGTCATCCACCGCCGGGCCTGACAGCGATCCGCTTTTTGCCCCAGCGCCAACGTCTGAACCTACGCCCCAGCAACGGCCCGCGCCCGCGCGCCAGCAGCCTACCTTTGTTGCCGCGCCTCCGGTACAGGCGGACCCTCTGCTGGATGCCGACCCGCTGGATGCGGTGCAGCCTAATCCGGTGTACCAGGCGGCACCTGAGCCTGAGCCTGAAGTGGTTAGCCCGCCGCAGCCTAAGCAGCCCGAGTCCCGACCGGCGACCAGCAGCAAACCGAAAGAGGCCGTGTTGGTTTTGCATGTTGCTGCCCATTCTGGTGGTCAACTTAATGGTGAAGCGCTGTTACAGGGCATTTTGCAGGCCGGCTTCCAGTATGGCGAAATGAACATCTTCCATCGCCATCTCAGTCCGGCCGGAAGTGGCCCGGTGCTGTTTAGCCTGGCTAACATGGTCAAACCCGGCTCATTTAATCCAGACGAAATGACCGACTTCACTACGCCTGGCGTGTCCATTTTCATGATGGTGCCGTCGTATGGTGATGCGAATCAGAATTTCAAACTGATGCTGCAGTCGGCACAGCGCATCGCGGACGATGTCGGTGGCGTGGTACTTGATGACGAGCGCCGCATGATGACGCCGCAGAAACTGGAAACCTACAAAGCGCGTATCCGCGATGTGGTTGAATCCAGAGACTGATCCGCACTTTTTCAATTTGTTATGATAAACCCCCGCCTGTCGGGGGTTTTTTATCTGATGGGGTTATATGAAATCCGTCCAGGAACACATCACCGAACTGCGCACTACGCTGCGCCATCATGAATACCTTTATCACGTAATGGATGCGCCGGACGTTCCCGATGCGGAATACGACCGTTTGATGCGTGAACTGCGTGAGCTTGAAGAACAATATCCCGATCTGATTACCCCGGATTCACCGACGCAACGCGTGGGTGCTGCTCCGCTGATGGTGTTTGAGCAGGTACGTCATGAAGTTCCCATGCTGTCACTGGATAATGCTTTTGATGAAGCCAGCTTTAGAGCGTTCAACAAACGCGTTCAGGATCGACTAAAAAGCAGCGACGATCTGGTTTACTGCTGCGAACTCAAACTGGATGGCCTGGCCGTCAGCCTCTTGTATGAAGATGGACTGTTAACCCGTGCCGCCACACGCGGAGACGGAACGACCGGCGAGAATATCACCACCAATGTGCGGACGATTCGTGCCATTCCGCTGCGGCTCAAAGGCGAGAATATTCCCGCCCGCGTCGAAGTGCGCGGTGAAGTCTTTATGACCCAACGCGGTTTCGAAAAGCTGAACGCTGAAGCGCGCCGTACCGAGGGCAAAGTGTTTGCCAATCCGCGCAATGCGGCAGCGGGTTCCCTGCGCCAGCTTGATCCGCGAATCACCGCGAAACGACCACTGACCTTCTTTTGCTACGGGTTAGGTCTGCTGGAAGGCGGCGAGATGCCGCGCAGCCACATGGCGCGTCTGCAACAGTTTAAAGCCTGGGGTTTGCCCGTCAGCGATCGTATTCGTCTGGCTCATAATGCCGATGAAGCTCTGGCGTTTTATCACGACGTTGAAGCCCAGCGTACAGCGCTGGGGTTTGATATTGATGGCGTGGTGATCAAAGTCGATTCTCAGGATTTGCAGGAAAAACTGGGCTTTGTGGCCCGCGCGCCGCGTTGGGCGGTGGCCTTCAAGTTCCCCGCTCAGGAGCAGATGACCGTGGTGCGTGATGTCGAATTCCAGGTCGGCCGTACAGGGGCGATTACGCCTGTCGCCCGACTGGAGCCGGTGCAGGTGGCAGGCGTCATGGTCAGCAATGCCACCTTGCATAATGCGGACGAGATTGAACGGCTTGATCTGCGTATCGGCGATAAGGTGGTTATTCGCCGTGCCGGTGACGTTATCCCTCAGGTGGTGAATGTCATCGCCAGCGAACGTCCTGAGGATGCCCGTGAAATCGTGTTTCCTGCCCACTGTCCGGTCTGCGGGTCAGATGTGGAGCGCATCGAAGGCGAAGCCGTGACGCGTTGTACCGGTGGGTTGATCTGTGGCGCGCAGCGCAAAGAAGCGTTGAAGCATTTTGTGTCGCGCCGTGCCATGGATGTGGATGGCATGGGCGATAAGATCATCGATCAACTGGTGGAAAAAGAGTATGTCAAAACGCCAGCGGATCTGTTCCGTTTAACCCGTGAAACCCTGACCGGTCTGGATCGCATGGGCGCGAAATCAGCGCAGAATGTGGTCGATGCGTTAGAGAAGGCCAAATCCACCACGCTGGCGCGCTTCCTGTATGCACTGGGGATTCGTGAAGTCGGAGAAGCCACGGCGGCTAATCTGGCCAACCACTTTGGTGAGTTGCAGAAGGTGATGGACGCCGATCTTGATGCGTTGATTGCGGTGCAGGATGTCGGCACCGTCGTCGCTAAGCATGTCCGCAACTTTATGGAAGAAGAGAGCAATCGGGAAGTCATCCGTCAGTTGGTTGAGGATATTGGCATTCACTGGCCGCAAGTGGTGGTGGTGAAAGCCGAAGAGATTGACAGTCCATTTGCAGGCAAAACCGTGGTGCTCACAGGTTCGCTGTCACAGATGAACCGGGACGATGCCAAGGCCCGTCTCACCGAACTCGGCGCGAAAGTGAGCGGGAGTGTATCCAGGAAAACCGATTTGCTTATCGCTGGCGAAGCTGCCGGTTCTAAGCTGGTGAAAGCGCAGGAGCTGGGCATTGAGGTGATTGATGAGGCTGAAATGATTCGGTTATTGGGGGCCTGAAATGGACAAACAGTATCTGGTTGAGATAGCCAATACAGCCATGCCCTTTGGCAAATATAAAGGCCGGATGCTGATTGATTTGCCTGAACCCTATTTGCTGTGGTTTGCCCGCAGTGGTGATTTTCCGTCAGGGCGTTTAGGTGAGCTGATGCAGCTGACGCTGACCATTAAAATTGAAGGGCTGGAAGGGCTGGTGAAGCCCTTAAAGCGCAGTGAATAAGCACGCTGCCTCGTGGGTATCAAGCCAACGAGGCAGCGTTTGGGTTACTTCTGCGATTCCACCGCCGCGGCTTTTACTTTTTTAGCCTGCATGTCGTTGGTTTTCTTATAGCGCCCGGCTATAAACGAACACACCATTAACTGAACCTGATGAAAGATCATCAAGGGCAAAACGATGATGCCGACCGCACTGGCGGGGAACAGAATGTTCGCCATGGGCACGCCGTTTGCCAGGCTCTTTTTAGAACCACAGAACAGAACAACGATCTCATCCGGGCGGCTGAAGCCGAACAGACGAGAGGCAAAGTAGTTAATCAGCAGTACGATCGTCAGCAGCAGTACGCATCCCGCCAAAATCCACAGCAGCGTATCAACGCCCACGCGTTTCCAGATGCCGTTGACCACGGCTTCACTGAAGGCGGAATAAACGACTAACAGAATGGAGGTTTGATCGGTAATCCCAATCAGACCACGATGTCTTTCCACCCAGCCGCTAATCCAGCGACGCGACAGATGGCCCAGAACAAAAGGCACCAACAGCTGCAGCATGATTTTTCCCACCTGCTCCAGACCATCGCCCGGCCCGTTACTGTTGACGTCCATGACCAGATTCACCAGCAGCGGGGAGATAAATACGCCCAACAGGCTGGATGCCGATGCGCTACATACCGCGGCGGCAACGTTCCCGCCGGCCATCGAGGTAAAGGCAATCGCTGACTGCACGGTGGCAGGTAAGATACACAGATACAGGAAGCCGGTATAAATCTCTGCGCCAACGTTCACCGGATGCCACCAGACGATTAGCATGCCGATAGCCGGGAACATCACAAACGTACTGCACATAATCCAGAGATGGAGACGCCAGTGGCTGCTACCGGCAATGATTTTTTCCCGCGATAGCTTGGCACCATGCATAAAGAAAAGCAGGGCAATCGCGGCGGTAGTGAGGTACTGGAAAACGTCAACGAAGCCGCCTCTGGCAGGAATAAAAGAGGCCAACAACACGGTGATGATAAGCTTTATCATCATTGGGTCTATACGTAAAAATCCCATCGTTACAATCCGGTTAAATTAAGTCTGAGAGGATTGTGCGTGATGCGGGTTTAGAAATAAAATTAATTTATTAGATTAATCTATGTGAGAAATCGATGAATTACTCTTTGCGTCAGCTACGCACCTTTGTTGCCGTTGCCCACTATGGCGGCTTTAGCCAGGCCGGGCAGGCTATTGGCCTGAGCCAGTCAGCGGTGAGCCACAGTATAAAAGAGTTGGAAAATGAAATCGGCGTTCGCCTGCTGGACCGTACGACGCGCGAAGTAGTCCTGACCGAGGCCGGACAGCAGCTGGCATCGCGCATGGAAAGGCTGCTGGAAGAGATGAATACGACGCTGCTTGATATTCGCAGCTACGGCGAACAGCGCAGTGGGACGGTGAGAATCGCGGCCAGCCAGACCATTTCTGCGCACCTGATGCCGCAATGTCTTGCCGCCAGCCAGCATAGCTATCCTGATATTAAGATCATTTTGCACGATCGCGTTCAGCAGTGGGTGTTAGAAAGTGTACGCAATGCTGAAGTCGATTTTGGGATCGTCATCGGCCCGCTTAATGACACGGATTTTGACTGCTGTGCGATTCTGGACGAACCTTTTCTGCTGTTGTGCCGGGAAGACGATCCGCTTGCCGAGGTAGCACAGGCGCAGTGGTCTATGTTGGACGGCAGGACGATGGTGCTGCAGGATTACGCTTCAGGCAGCCGGGTATTAATTGATGCGGCTTTACGCCAGCAGAACGTGAATATTCACGTGATCCAGGAAATCGGCCATCCCGCTACGCTTTTTCCCATGGTCGATGCGGGCATCGGGATCAGCATTTTACCGGCTCTGGCATTACCGCTACCGGTGGGGCGCGCACTGACGGTACGGCGCCTCTATCCTGAGATCAATCGCACCCTGACGTTAATTAAGCGTAAAAATCGCTCTTTAACGCCAGCGGCCGAAGCGACATGGCAGGAAGTGCGTCAGCAGGCAAGATTGCTGACGCAACAACGCGAATCCAGACCTGCGTTTTAAATATAAACGTCAAGTTGGTTGTTTTGCGTAGGGCGATTAACACCATCTGCAGGGGCAGTATTACCTTCTTTTTGCGCCTGCTTTGCTTCAGCTTTCTGTTGCTCTTTGCGTTGTAACTGCTGGATTTGCGCTTCTAAAACCTGGATTTGTGCCTTAATCGTATCTTGCTGCTTCTTTTTCTCCTCTGTGGTCATCGTCTTATCGTCGCCCAAACTTTTCAGTTGATCGTTGAGACGAGAAATCTGCTTATTCAGGCTGGCGATTTGTGATGCGGTATCACTTGAATTGACCGTGTCTGATGAACTGCCGCTTCCGATACTCGGTGTGCTGGTTAATATAGTTGTCATGAGGCTCTCCTTACAATTAGACGTTTTAGGTTATCGGACGTTAACAGGAAAAGCTTAATGTCTCTGAGTGTTAAATATGTGAAAAGATTCTTACATTCTTACGTGAGGTTAAGGCGGGCAGGGAAGAGAAGCGGTGACGAGCAGGTAAGATGGACCCGACTGTCATCTGAGCACATAAAAGAAAAAGGGCCGCCAGGGCTTTATGTGGAGAGGGATGTTGGGCAGGGTTTCTCCCGTCCGGGCCTCGCCCTTCGGGTGATGCTGGCGCATCAGCCTGAACCGCTTTGCGATTCAGTCGAACCTGCAGCAGGTTCTCATCCCGCACGTTTTACGCATAGCAAAAAGGCGCCTTTAGGGCGCCTTTCAACATTGGTGGGTCGTGCAGGATTCGAACCTGCGACCAATTGATTAAAAGTCAACTGCTCTACCAACTGAGCTAACGACCCGAAGTGGTGGGTGATGACGGGTTCGAACCGCCGACCCCCTCCTTGTAAGGGAGATGCTCTACCAACTGAGCTAATCACCCACTTCGGTACTGCTTCACAAGAGTGTCATCTGACTAAGATATGGTGGGTGATGACGGGTTCGAACCGCCGACCCCCTCCTTGTAAGGGAGATGCTCTACCAACTGAGCTAATCACCCATATCTTATCTCTTGCACACTGCGGGCCATCTTAAACCTTGTTAAGAGTGGTGGGTGATGACGGGTTCGAACCGCCGACCCCCTCCTTGTAAGGGAGATGCTCTACCAACTGAGCTAATCACCCCCGCTGTGTGGAGTCGCATTATAGGGATAGTTGATTTTGAGTCAACGCTTTTTAAAACATAATTGTGCGTTCGGTTTAATTTTAAACATCCCGTAGCGATTTTATCCAATGTGCTGGTTTTCTTAGCAGAAATATAGGGTTTGCTGGCGCTCAGCTGCCTTGCATGCATTGAGGATTCATCATCAGATGCTAGAATATGCGCACTCTTTTCGCGTCTAACCTGTTTTTTGTCATCCAGACAACGAACCTGCGCATTTAAGGCAATACTGAATGAAAATCAAAACTCGCTTCGCGCCAAGCCCCACCGGCTTCTTACATGTAGGTGGCGCGCGTACCGCCCTCTACTCATGGCTCTTTGCCCGTCATCATCAGGGCGAGTTTGTGCTGCGCATTGAAGATACCGATCTTGAGCGTTCAACACCGGAAGCCATTGAAGCCATTATGGATGGGATGAACTGGCTGAGCCTGGATTGGGATGAAGGTCCCTATTACCAGACTAAACGTTTCGATCGCTATAACGCCGTTATTGATGAAATGCAGGAAGCGGGTACGGCTTATAAATGTTACTGCTCCAGAGAGCGTCTGGAAGCGCTGCGTGAAACGCAAATGGCTAACGGTGAAAAACCGCGTTACGACGGCCGTTGCCGCGACAGCCATGAACATCATGCCGATGATGAACCGCATGTGGTGCGTTTCCGTAATCCACAAGAGGGATCGGTTATTTTTGATGACCAGATTCGTGGCCCGATTGAGTTCAGCAATCAGGAGCTTGACGATCTGATCATCCGTCGCACCGATGGCTCACCGACGTATAACTTCTGCGTCGTGGTCGACGACTGGGATATGGGCATTACCCATGTTGTGCGTGGTGAAGATCACATCAACAACACCCCGCGCCAGATCAATATTCTCAAGGCTATCGGTGCACAGGTACCGGTTTATGCCCACGTTTCTATGATCCTGGGCGACGACGGTAAAAAACTGTCTAAGCGACATGGTGCGGTAGGCGTCATGCAATACCGTGATGACGGCTATCTGCCAGAAGCCTTGCTTAACTATTTAGTCCGTCTGGGCTGGTCTCATGGCGATCAGGAAATCTTCTCTGTCAAAGAAATGACAGCGCTGTTTAGCCTGGACGCGGTCAGTAAGTCCGCCAGCGCCTTTAATACCGAAAAGCTGCAGTGGTTAAATCATCACTACATCAACGCGCTGCCCCCAGAGTATGTGGCAACACATCTGCAATGGCACATTGAACAGCAGAATATTGATACCCGCACTGGCCCGGAGCTGGCGAAGCTGGTGACCTTGCTCGGTGAGCGCTGTAAGACGCTGAAAGAGATGGCGGCGTCCTGCCACTATTTTTATCAGGACTTTTCAGAATTCGATGCTGATGCCGCGAAAAAGCATCTGCGCCCGGTTGCACGTCAACCGCTGGAAGTGGTTCGCGATAAGCTGGCTGCATTGACTGACTGGAATGCCGAAACCGTGCATCAGGCGATTCAGCAGAGCGCGGATGAGCTGGGCGTAGGCATGGGTAAAGTGGGAATGCCACTGCGCGTTGCCGTGACCGGCGCAGGTCAGTCCCCAGGACTGGATGTCACGGTGGAAGCGATTGGTCGCACCCGCAGTGTCGCGCGTATTGAAAAAGCGCTGGCTTTTATTGCCGAGCGCGAAGCACAGAACTAATAAAAAAAACCGGAAGCATTACGCTTCCGGTTTCTTACTCTTCACTAATCCCCAGACGGCCGAGTACACCTTTAATCCCTTCCCGCAGAATCAACGCCGTAAGCTGATCTTGTTCATTCTGACTCATTTGCTGGACAGAGCTTATCAATAACGCAGGTAAAGAATTCGCTGGAGGCGTGTAATTTGCCGTGGGTTCATTAAGATTGCGCGTCGACTGAATGAAACTTTTCACGCGTTCATCAATATGAATCAGTCTTGCTTTTCCGCCCTGAACACCCGGCTTTGGCGTGGTCGTCCAGTTCTCGCGTTTGATCCATTTGTTCACCGTCTGCCGACTGTAGCCCGTTTCGATTGCCAGTTCTTCCGGAGTTAGCCATTCCTTTTTCACGATGCTGTCCCTGTTAAATACATTAGCCATACATATTACAGCAAATCGTAACGCGTGAAAGTAACTGGAAACGAAATTGCCTTTTGTCTCTCAACAAAAGGCAAAGAAAGTTTATTGCGCGGTGCGTGGCTGCTCGGCAGCGGGGCGGAAAGCGAGGAAGTAAGCCAGACCAACGAAGACGGCACCGCCAACGGCGTTACCTAAGAATACCGCCACGAAATTGGGGAAATATTCAGCCCAGCTCATCTGTCCGGCGAAAATCGCAGCAGGGATGATGAACATGTTCGCGACAACGTGCTGGAAGCCGATGGCGACGAACGCCATAACCGGGAACCACATAGCGAAAATTTTGCCTACCACGTCTTTACTGGCGAATGCCAGCCACACGGCAAGACATACCAGCCAGTTACAGCCGATGCCAGAGATAAAGGCGTGCAGGAAATCGGCATGCACTTTTGCGTTAGCAATAGCCAATGTCTTTTTCAGGTAGTCGCCTTCGGTCATGGCCAGCATATGCCCAAAGAACCAGGCGATAGCGATGCTGCCAAGGAAGTTAGCAATGGTTACCCAGAACCAGTTACGCAATACGCTGTAGCCACTCACGCGGCGTGCAAACCAGGCAACAGGCAACGTCATCATATTGCCGGTTAACAGCTCGCCACCGGCCAGAATGGTCAGGATTAAACCGACCGGGAACACCGCAGCACCTAAAAAGCCGCCAAATGAACCCCAGTCCGCTGGGAGTGAGTTGATAACGTGGACATCCAGCAAGAAGCCTGTAGCGATGAAGGCACCTGCCATGAAGCCAAGAATAATTAAGGAACTAATGGAGGCATGGCTTTTTGCCACGCCAGCCTGAATCGCCAGTTGGGCGATCTCTTTGGGTGTATGCAGCGACATATATTCTCTATTGATTTTAGTATTGGAGCGAAAACGCCTGGTTGAAGAACGGTGCGCTGGAGAAAACCATGCAGCCGTATTACATAGCGGGCTAAGTTTTACACGACATTACAGGGAAGACAAGATAATTCCTATAACATATTTAACCGTGTATTAACCTAGCAGCCGATAAAAAATTACTCATCAAACCCAGGCTCCTTTCATGATGTTAACAAGGGCAAGAGAGAAACAAACGCCCGTCATCACGCTGAGTTTGCCGTCTTTTTCAGCGATCAAACACAGAATGTGATTTTGCCGTTGACACTCCATGGGGGGTTTCATATTATGCCGTCCGTCGCTTAACACGACGGTTTTTTCGGTACGGGGCTATAGCTCAGCTGGGAGAGCGCTTGCATGGCATGCAAGAGGTCAGCGGTTCGATCCCGCTTAGCTCCACCAAACTTCTTCCCAAAAGTTTGGCACTGAAAAAACGATTTCCAGATGTGGGGGTATAGCTCAGCTGGGAGAGCGCTTGCATGGCATGCAAGAGGTCAGCGGTTCGATCCCGCTTATCTCCACCAAATCTCTGGCTTTTCAGCCATTATCATTTTGTTCCTAGCGCTTGCTTATAAGCGCATCTGTTATACATATCCCGCTTATCGCCTCCTGACATCTTTCAACTGCACTGCGTTGCGTTCTCACTCCACTTACGCCTGGATTCCGCCCCCGTTCAACCTAATCGCTGCAACAGCCATCGACTGAAATCATTAAGGTGTGAAGTAAATTCCGCAACAGTTGCCTGTGGCGTCTTGCTCTCTGCTAAAAAGAAGGCGATCGCGTCTTCACGTTCCGGATGACGCGCAACGAATCGCACAACATGATCCTCCAGGCTGCGTGGCCAGTCGATATCGTTATCTGTGCGTAACATATTGGTTGAGCGAATCAGTTTTCTGGCCGCCGCACGCTGATATTGCTGCTGCTCACGAGCCTGGCTGGCGCGGGATAATAACGTGGCATAGCCACTCAATACCGCTGCGACATCACCGTTTATTGCCCGTGCCAACGCGCGGGACGGGCGGAAGCGTTCAAAGTACACAGAGAGATCCTGGCCATAGAGGCAGCGGCAGTGGTGCTTTAACCAGTAGCCCCAGGAAAGGCGGTTTTCCGGCGCGAGTGCCTCATTGACCGTGCCGATATCAAAATCGACTTTACTCACCACAGGATGCTCTTCCGCCAGCGCCTGTTTTAACGCTGACAGTCTGTCTTGCTGCTCTAGCCGGAGTGGATGGCTGAAGAGTAAACACAGATCTAAATCCGATCTGCACTTGACGGCGTTTCCGCACGCCACGCTACCGTAAAGATAAATGCTGTGCAGGCCATCCCGATAGTCAGCGCTCAGACGGGCCACGGCTGCGTTGACGACAGCCTGAAACGCCGGCTGAACGTCAGCTGTCGGCAGCGTGGGGATGTAGCCGTCGGGGTCCAGACTCATCATGGCTCCTGTCAAACAAACATAACCGGTGGAAAGAGGGGATTCGCTCTGGATTATAATCGGGGCGCGCTCCCACTAGTCGGGCAGTATTGATGAGGGTGGTAAGCGTGATCAAGCATTGTGTCTGAACACAAGCCAGCAAGCAGGCGGGATAAAGACAAAAAAGGCGAGTCATTTGACTCGCCTTAATGTTTTGCAGAGCGCTAACTCAGAATGCCAGTACCAGGCCTGCAATCGCCGCAGACAGCACGCTGACCAGGGTTGAGCCGTACAGCAGTTTCAAACCAAAGCGAGAAACCACGTTACCTTGCTCTTCGTTCAGGCCCTTGATCGCACCGGCAACGATACCGATAGACGAGAAGTTAGCGAACGAGACCAGGAACACCGACAGGATGCCTTCTGCATTGGGTGACAGCTGACCGGCAACTTTCTGCAGATCCATCATAGCCACAAACTCATTGGAAACCAGCTTCGTTGCCATGATGCTGCCAACCTGCAGCGCTTCGCCAGACGGCACGCCCATTACCCAGGCAAACGGATAGAAGACATAACCCAGCACGCCCTGGAAGGTGACACCGAAAATGAAGTCAAACAGCGCGTTCAGGCCGGAAATCAGTGCGATAAAACCAATCAGCATGGCCGCAACGATAATGGCGACGCGGAAACCAGCAAGAATGTATTCGCCCAGCATCTCAAAGAAGCTCTGACCCTGATGCAGGTCCTGCAACTGCAGATCTTCTTCGCTGTCTACGCGGTAAGGGTTAATGAGCGACAGCACAATAAAGGTACTGAACATATTCAGCACCAGCGCCGCGACCACATACTTAGGCTGCAGCATGGTCATGTAAGCACCCACGATAGACATAGAAACCGTCGACATCGCGGTTGCCGCCATGGTGTACATACGACGTTGTGACATTTTGCCCAGGATATCTTTGTACGCGATAAAGTTCTCAGACTGTCCCAAAATCAGAGAGCTTACGGCGTTGAACGATTCCAGTTTGCCCATTCCGTTAATCTTGGACAACACAGTACCGATACCGCGAATCACCCATGGCAGGATGCGGAAGTGCTGGAGAATACCGATCAGCGCCGAGATGAACACAATGGGGCACAGCACGTTCAGGAAGAAGAAGGCGAGGCCTTTATCATTCATGTTGCCGAAGACGAAATTAGTGCCCTGAGCCGCATATTTCAGAAGATGATCGAAGAAACCGGCAAATCCTTTGACGAAGCCCAGACCGGCTTCCGAGTTCAGGAAGAACCATGCCAGAATGATTTCGATGACCAGAAGCTGTACGATGTAGCGAATTCGAATACTTTTTCTGTCGTGGCTGACCAGCAAGGCCAGCACACCGACAACCACTAGTGCTAAAAGAAACTGCAAAATATGGGACATGATTGCTCCAAATTTGAGGAGGATTGTATTTTGCTGCGTATTCTATGTAACGGCTTACCGAAAAACGAGATCTCTACCACAATATAAGTATTCAATATCGCCAAATTTCTCAGAAAACTCTCACCGATCACGCCCTGTAACCAAATTGTTCACATCATATTCACTTAAATCTATTGTCTGTAATTTACACAACACGTAGAGTGACGGAATTGCGCCTTAAGTTGTAGGGTTTTTACATACCCAGGGTATAGCAAAGGCTATACTTCATAGCACTATCTATTACAGCGATTACCAAAACCAAATTTCACTTGCGCCTGCGTCGCCTTAAGCTGCACAGGTAAAACAAAGACAGGGTAGCCACTATGTTTGAAAGCCGTGCCGCCGAGCGCGCCGCTCGCGGAGCCAGAAAAGTCAAACTCGCCCTGTTGGGGCCTGCTTTTATCGCCGCTATCGGCTATATCGATCCGGGTAACTTTGCGACCAATATTCAGGCCGGTGCCGCTTACGGTTATCAACTGCTGTGGGTGGTGGTATGGGCCAACATCATGGCCATGCTTATTCAGTTAATGTCAGCGAAGCTGGGCATCGCAACGGGTAAAAACCTGGCTGAACATATCCGCGATCGTTTTCCCCGTCCGGCGGTATGGTTCTATTGGGTGCAGGCAGAAATCATTGCCATGGCGACCGATCTGGCAGAGTTCATCGGTGCAGCCCTGGGGTTCAAACTGCTATTGGGGATATCTCTGATGCAGGGCGCCGTGCTGACCGGCGTGGCCACCGTGCTAATTTTGATGCTGCAAAATCGTGGGCAAAAACCGCTGGAGCTGGTGATTGGCGGGCTACTGTTGTTTGTGGCGGCGGCTTACATTGTGGAGCTGTTTTTCTCACAGCCAAAAGTGAGTGAACTGGTTAAAGGCATGGCACTGCCGTCACTGCCCAATACCGACGCGGTCTTTCTTGCCGCCGGCGTACTGGGAGCCACCATTATGCCGCACGTGATTTATCTGCATTCCGCCTTAACCCAGGGGAAAAGCGATGACAGTCAGGCTCAGCGCTATTCCTCAACCAAACTGGATGTCGCCATTGCCATGACCATTGCGGGGTTTGTAAACCTGGCGATGATGGCCACGGCCGCTGCCGCCTTCCATTTTAGCGGCCATAGTGGGATTGCCGAACTCGATCAGGCTTACACCACGCTACAGCCTCTGCTGGGGCACGCTGCCGCAACGGTATTTGGCCTAAGCCTGGTCGCGGCGGGGCTGTCTTCAACCGTGGTCGGCACCCTGGCCGGTCAGGTGGTTATGCAAGGGTTTATTAAATTCTATATTCCACTGTGGGTACGACGTGCAGTGACCATGGTGCCCTCGTTTCTCGTGATCTGGGCGGGCTGGGACCCGACGCGCGTGTTAGTCATGAGTCAGGTGCTGCTCAGCTTCGGTATCGCACTGGCGCTCATTCCGCTGCTGGCGTTTACCGGCAACCGCGAGCTGATGGGCGATGCGTTGGTCAATTCACGGCTGATGCAAAATACGGGGCGCGTCATCGTGGTGCTGGTGGTGAGTCTTAACGCTTATCTGTTAATCGGTCAGGCAATGGGAATGTAACGCGTCTGCCTGATAAACGGTCAGGCAGGCGTCTGTTTTCGGTGTGAATGATATTGTCTTGAGGTTTATCCGCATTGGTTTATATTTTCTTCTGTCTTGATGATTCAGGAGCAGAATGATGCGGAAGCCGGATTACCCTTCAGAAGACCACGCAAAATGGGCCGCGGTCGACGACTATTTTTCTCAGTTACTCCTCCCTACCGATCGCCTTGCTCAAGCCGCGCTGGTTGCCAACAGTCAGGCGGGGCTGCCTGCCCACGACGTTTCTGCCCTGCAAGGCAACATGCTTGCACTGTTTATAAAAATGCTAAACGCAGCACGCGTACTGGAAATCGGCACGCTTGGGGGTTACAGCACCATCCTGATGGCGCAGGCGCTGGGCGAAGAAGGGAAAATCACCACCCTTGAAGCCGACGCCCATCATGCGCAGGTTGCCAGTGATAACATCCGCAATGCCGGGTTGTCTGGACGCGTCGATCTGCGCATCGGTGCGGCGCTGGATGTACTGCCTCACCTGCAGGGACCCTTTGATCTCATCTTTATCGACGCGGATAAGAAAAATAATCCCGCTTACCTGAATTGGGCATTAGCCCTGGCTCGTCCTGGCAGCGTGATTATCGCCGACAACGTTGTGCGCGGCGGGGCGGTAACCGATGCCGATTCCGCAGACATCAACGTGCAGGGGGTACGTGCGTTTTTCGAGCTGCTTTCCAGCGATGCCCGTCTGGAGGCCACAGCCATTCAAACCGTAGGTGAAAAGGGCTGGGATGGGTTTGTTATGGCAAGAGTGAAACACCTCTAACTCTAGCGCTATCGCCTCAGGTGATCTGCCGACGCGTGGGCCGACAGAGGCGCTTTAGCGATAGCGTTCCGGGTAACGATGGTGCGCGCGGCGTTCGTGGTGCCAGTGGCGTCGTTCATGCTCCCAACGACGTTGCCGGTCGCGCGCGTGCCACTGGCGTTCGCGTTCCCACTGCTGATGACGTCGCCACGTTTCGTGTCGCCACCAGCGACGCTCTTTATACGCATAGCGATCGTTAAACCAGCGCGGCTCGCGCCAGCGGTTGCCGTCCCAGTAGTAGCCGCGGCGGTCGCGATCGCCCAGATGAAGCGATACGCCCGGCGCAAGATTAATTGATGTCCCTGAGGCCTGAGCGGTGTGCATTGCCAGCGGCGTTAACATGGCTACAAAGGCAGCCAGTAAAATTCCACGTATCATGATTTTCTCCTGACGGCAGCGTGTCTCCGCTGCCGGTTCGCTATTCTGTCGATATTGCGTCTGAGAAACCTGTGGAAACCGTCTGAAAAACCGCAAAAAAATCAGGGTTTAAGAGTATTCCGGGATGGCCGCCCGGCGAAGCAGGCGGCGCATGTTACTGCAGGGCAGACTCAATGGCGGCAAGCTCGTCATCCGTGAGAGTAGCCTGATTCAGCATCTGTACTGCATCATCGATTTGTGCCGTTTTACTGGCCCCAATCAGCACTGATGTAATGCGTGGATCACGTAACACCCACGTTAACGCCATCTGCGCCAGCTTCTGGCCGCGCTGTTGAGCAATGGCGTTTAGCTTGCGGACTTTTTCCATTTTTTCATCAGTAAGCTGATTTTCGTTGAGGAACTTGCTGCCGCTGGCAACGCGTGAATCCTGCGGAATACCTTGTAGATAGCGATCGGTCAGGACACCGCCTGCCAGGGGTGAGAACGCGATACAACCTGCACCATGTTCATCCAGTGTCTGAAGTAATCCCTGCTCTGGCGTGCGTTCAAATAACGAATAGCGAGGCTGATGGATCAGGCAAGGCGTACCCAGATCGCGCAGAATCGCCATCGCTTCAGCCGCCCGTTGCGCGGGATAGTTTGAAATCGCGGCATACAGCGCCTTTCCCTGGCGTACGACATGATCCAGCGCGCGCATGGTTTCTTCCAGCGGCGTCTCTGGATCGGGACGGTGGTGATAAAAGATATCAACGTATTCCAGTCCCGTTCGGCGCAGACTCTGATCCAGGCTGGCCACCAGATATTTGCGCGAACCCCAGTCACCATACGGGCCTTCCCACATGGTGTAACCGGCTTTCGTCGAAATAAGCAATTCGTCGCGGTGTGCCTGAAAATCTTCACGCATGATACGACCAAAATTCGTTTCAGCTGAGCCAGGAGGCGGGCCGTAGTTATTCGCCAGATCGAAATGCGTGATACCGCAGTCGAAAGCGTGGCGCAATAGCTGGCGGCTGACATCCAACTGTGTGCTGTCACCAAAGTTATGCCACAGGCCCAGTGAAATCGCAGGAAGTTTCAGGCCACTGCGCCCACTGCGACGCCACTGCATATGCTGATATCGGTCCGGATGAGGGAAAGCTGTCATATAAGGGTCCTGAGTGAAAACGAATAAATGTGCCAAAACCGGAGGAGTGTATACGCTTACACTCAGTATTAATCCGCGTGAAGTCGCATATTCACGGAATAATACACGGTCGTAACGCGGGCTTGCCATGCAATAGATTGGCTAAATCTGCAGCCGTTCTCGCCAAATTTACGCCATGTCAGATACTTATCAGAACAATCCCCTAAAAGGAACGCGCTATGTCCGATTTTACGGTTGGTGATTATCTGTTGGCTCGCTTGCAGGAGTGCAGTGTCAGGCATTTATTTGGTGTGCCGGGCGACTACAATCTGCAGTTTCTCGACCGTGTTATTGCCCATCCGGACATTAGCTGGGTGGGATGTGCTAACGAACTGAATGCAGCCTATGCAGCCGATGGCTATGCGCGTTGCTCCGGCGTAGCGGCGTTGCTGACTACGTTTGGCGTGGGTGAACTCAGCGCGATTAACGGTCTGGCGGGCAGCTTTGCCGAGTATGTGCCCGTTATCCACATTGTGGGCGCGCCTTCGAGTCAGGCGATGCAGCAGGGGGATTGTGTGCATCACACGCTGGGAGACGGCGACTTTGGTCACTTCATCCGCATGGCGCAGGAGGTGAGCGCTGCCACGGCACAGCTTACGGCCGACAATGCCACGGCTGAAATTGACCGGGTCATCCTGGCCGCGCTTCAGCAGCACCGTCCTGGCTATTTAATGCTGCCGGTGGATGTGGCCCAGCGGCAAACCTCAGCGCCTGAGCAGCCGCTAATGCGCCGTACCGCTTCACCTCATGAGGTGCGCGTCGCATTTCAGCAGGCGGCAGAGCGGTTGCTGGCACCTGCGAAGCGTGTATCGCTGCTCGCCGATTTTCTGGCGCAGCGCTGGCAGCAGCAACCGGCACTGGCAGCCTTGCGGACGGGACGCGCGTTTCCCTGTGCCACCTTGTTGATGGGCAAAGGTGTGCTGGATGAACAGCAACCGGGTTTTGTCGGCACCTATGCGGGAGAAGGCAGTGAAGGTGACGTGCGCCAGCAAATTGAAAACGCGGACGTGACGATTTGCGCTGGCGTACGCTTTACCGACACGATTACGGCCGGTTTTACCCAACAATTCAGCCCGGCCCGGCTTATTGACATCCAGCCGCACAGCGCCAGCGTGGGCGGGCAAACGTTCGCGCCCCTGACGATGGCGGATGCGCTAAGCGCGTTACTGCCTGTGTTTGAACGTCATGGTGCAGCCTGGCAGGCCGCCTGTCCGCCGTCGCCCCCAGAGCCGGTTCCGGATGCAGCCATCATCAGCCAGTCTGCTTTTTGGCAGGCGATGCAGGCGTTCCTGCAGCCGGGTGATATTATTCTGGCCGATCAGGGGACGGCGGCTTTTGGTGCCGCGTCGCTGCGGTTGCCCGTCGGTGCGCAGCTTTTGGTACAGCCGCTCTGGGGCTCTATCGGCTATACTTTACCCGCCGCGTTCGGTGCGCAAACTGCCCAGCCTGCTCAGCGCGTTATCCTGATTATTGGCGACGGTTCGGCCCAGTTGACCATTCAGGAGTTAGGTTCCATGCTGCGGGATCAACAGCATCCCATTATTTTTCTCCTCAATAATGAAGGCTATACTGTAGAGCGGGCGATTCATGGTGCCGCTCAACGTTATAATGATATCGCGCAATGGAACTGGACAGCGCTGCCGCAGGCAATGAGTTTGCAATGCCAGGCGCAGAGCTGGCGCATCAGTGAAACCGTGCAGTTGCAGGCACTGATGACGCTACTTAAACAACAGCACAGGCTGTCGTTTATTGAAGTGGTGATGCAAAAAGATGACCTGCCGCCGTTACTGCGTAAAGTCTCAGCCTGCCTGAGCCAGCGCAACGGCGGTTGAGATTCGGAAAGTTGCCTCTGTGCACGCCAGACTAACGCGGTTAGGCTGTTGCACACACGAGTCAGACGCTCACCCATAGCTTCGGTGAGCGTTGTTGTTTTATCGGCAGGATTTTATAGTGTCCTCCAACTCTTTAAGACCCCCAAGCGGAGCACCAGAAGAATGACAACTTATGCCTTGGTCGGCGATGTCGGCGGCACCAACGCCCGCCTCGCTTTGTGTGAGGTGGAAAGCGGCAGCATCTCCCAGGCCAAAACATTCGCAACATCAGACTACGACAGCCTCGAAGCCGTCATCCGCCACTATCTTGATGAACAAAAGCAGGATATCAAAGACGGTTGTATCGCCATTGCCTGCCCGATTACCGATGACTGGGTTGAAATGACCAACCATGACTGGGCTTTTTCCACCAAAAAGCTCAAAGAGAACATCGGTTTTGAACACCTGGAAATTATTAACGACTTCACCGCGGTGTCCATGGCCATTCCCATGCTGGGCGCAGAACATGTGATCCAGTTTGGTGGCAAAGAGCCGGTTAAAGACAAGCCAGTGGCCATTTACGGCGCGGGGACTGGACTGGGCGTCAGTCATCTGGTGCATGTTGATAAGCGCTGGGTCAGCCTGCCTGGTGAGGGTGGCCACGTTGACTTTGCGGCCAACAGCGAAGAAGAAGATCAAATCCTGGAAGTGTTGCGGGAAGAATTGGGCCATGTGTCAGCCGAGCGCGTGCTGTCAGGCGCGGGTCTGGTCAATCTCTATCGGGCGATTGTGAAAGTGGATCAACGCGTTCCCGAGAATCTGAAGCCGAAAGAGGTGAGTGAGCGTGCGCTTGCGGACAGCTGTACAGATTGTCGTCGTGCGCTGTCGCTGTTCTGCGTCATCATGGGGCGTTTTGGCGGTAATCTGGCGCTGAACCTCGGCACCTTTGGTGGCGTGTACATCGCAGGCGGCATTGTGCCGCGCTTCCTGGAATTCTTTAAATCCTCGGGTTTCCGTGCGGCATTTGAAGACAAAGGGCGTTTTCGCGATTACGTTGCCGATATTCCGGTCTATATGATCACCCACGATCAGCCAGGCTTGTTAGGTGCAGGTGCACACCTGCGTCAAACCCTGGGCCGTATTCTCTGATAACCGCCATTGCCCTTCCCCAACGGGAAGGGTTCTCTCCGTCCTGTGGTTTCCCTACAAACGCATGAGCAGCCTGAAGGTTTTTACCTTGCTACGGCTGACGGGCACCTGAAAGTCCTTGTCCCTTAATTTGAGCAGATAGGTATTATTGAACCAGGGTTCAATCTCTCTGATCTTATTCAGATTAACGCAGTACGAGCGGTGACAACGAAAGAATTGCTGCTCGGGCAGGCGTGAGCAAAATTCGCTGATATTCATCGACATGACATAGTCTTCACGGCGGGTATACACAAAGGTTAACTTCTCATGAGCCTCGACGTAGTAAATATCATTCACGTCGGTCACGATGATGCGATCGTCTTTGGTCAGGTTAACCGTAAGGGGGTTTTGCGCGCTGGGTGCCTGGGTAATTGTGTGCTGCTGTTGCCAGCTGGCTTCCAGCTTGTTGAGCATCGTGATAATACGTGACTCATGATAGGGCTTCAGGATGTAGTCAAACGCCTCCAGCTCAAAGGCCTCTACCGCATGTTCTTTCCAGGCGGTAATAAAAACAATCAGAGGCTTATGCACAAACTGATGAATATTCTGCGCCAGTAACATGCCATCCAGCGACGGAATATTAATATCGAGAAATATCACATCAACCCGGTGCTGTTGCAGGTATTTCAGCACGTCGAGTCCGTCATCAAAGCAGGCTTCAATCTCAATGTTGCTGTGCTGCTGAATCATCCAGCTCAGCTCTTGCTGGGCAAGGAACTCATCCTCTACGATGATGGCTTTCATGCAAGATTTCCCACCAGTGGCTGTCCGGTTTTGCTCAGGGTAAAGGCGATTTCTGTCCCGGGTTGATGACGCACGATATGCAGTCCCTGGCCCGACAGCAATTTAACCCGGTGATGCACGTTTAACAGGCCGATTTTATTGCCCGGCATTTCGTTGCGTGCAACTCTGTCAATGACCTCATCGCTGATGCCTTGCCCGGTGTCCCGCACCGCAATGCGCACCCGGTCGCCCAAATCGCGCACGCTCAATGTCACCACACCTTTGCCTTTGCAGGGCTGAATGCCGTGCACAATGGCGTTTTCGACTAAGGGCTGAATAAGCAGGCTGGGCAGAGAAAAATGCAAATCCTCATCCACGTCGTAAATCATCGTGAGCTTATCGCCAAAGCGGGCCTGCTCAATGGCGATGTAATCCTTTACCTGCCACAGCTCTTTTTTGATATCGATAAGCTCATCGTCGTTCAGTTCGAGGTTGTAGCGCAGATAACGCGATAAATTGATGACTAACTGACGCGCTGTATCTGGATTGAGCCGGATAGAAGACGAAATCGCATTGAGCGCATTAAACAGGAAATGCGGATTTATTTTGCTCTGAAGCGCGCGGAGTTCCGCTTTATTGGCCATTTCACGCAGCTGCTCGGTGCGGGAGACTTCAAGCTGGGTCGAGATAATCTGCGACAGGCCAACGGCCATCTCTTTCAGCGAGCCGGTAATACGGTGTGCGCGACGATAGTAGATTTTTAAGGTGCCGGTGACGTTGCCTTTTTCCCGTAACGGAATCACTATCATGGAGTGAATGTCTTTTGTTCTGTGGGCTTCATCATTGTTTTTAATGATGATTTTACCGCTGTGGATAGCCTGAGCCGTGGTGGGGCTGATGCCGTCATCGCCGTGCTGATAGTTTTGCTCGCCGTAACCGACATAGGCCAAAATTTTCTGCTTGTTGGTCATGGCGACGGCATCTGCTTTGATTTCTCGCCGGATAATGTCGCAAATGTTCCGAAGTGAATCGCTGTTTACCTGCCGGAACAGCGGCAGCGTCTGGTTAGCAATATCCAGCGCCAGCTTGGCCTGACGTGCCGCGCTGGCCTCTTTTTCACCCTCAACGCTCTGCACCAGTAACACGATTAAGCCAATGCTTGATGCGCCGAGGATCATCGGCAGGGCGATTTCGGACACAATCGCCAGCCCCAGGGCGACAGGCTTCGCCCATAACAGAATGAGCAGCATCGTCAGGCTTTCACAGAACATCCCGCCCAGAATGCCTACCAGCCAGCGTCGCTCGCGCTGCACCCGACGATTGATCCCGCCCGCAACCACCCCGGCAATGATGCTGGTAATCAGGCAGGGCACGGACGTCACGCCGTGAATATCAATCAAAAAACGATGCAGGCCCGCAATCACGCCTGTCACGATCCCCACCCAGGGGCCAAAAAGAATACCGCCCGCCATCACGGCGATAACCCGCACGTTAAGCAATGAACCTTCGACGTTAACACCTGACCAGGTACTGAATAAGGCAAACAGGGAAAAAATGGCAATGACAGCGCTTTTTTCCAGCGAGGTGTGCTCATCTTTTTGTAATAACTGACGAAAAGGCCGGGTTCGCGTCAGAAAAAACAGGCAAATCAGCATGAGCGCCGCGCGATCAAAGACGGCCAGGAGCATGTTAAAGTGTGAGGTCACAGGCGACTCTTCAGCTATGTTAAAGAACGCTATGATAAAAAATGTAATGATAATGCGCCAGCGCGCCCAACGGTCAGCATGACTGTTCATGTTTTAGATCAATTTCTCTAAAACAGCGAAAAGGGGAAATGTTGACCACGATAAAGGGGAACGCTTATTTCCCTCTTTTGGATTCGGGGCGGGGTACTGAAGCCTGACAGGATTATCAGCGCAGTCGTTTTCCTTTGAGACCTGTCTGCCGGGAGCAGAGTATGCATCTGACCACTTCACGTTTGACGTTAACGACATTACGCCCGGAAGACTGGCAACTGTTCCGGGCGGTGCACGAAGATCGCGACACGATGAACTGGGTGAGTGAAATTCCTGACGAAGAGGATATCCGTGAACGGTTCAGCCAGCGTTTGGCACCCTGGCAGGTAGGCAGCTTTCACATGTTGTGCCTGGTCGCCAGGCTGCGTGATAGCGGAGAAGCCATTGGCTTATTTGGCTGTACGCCTGAATGGCAGCCCGCTCGCCAGGCCGAAATCGGTTACATGCTGCTGCACCGCTACTGTGGCCAGGGCTTCGGCAGTGAAGCCCTGGGGGCGTTGTGTCAGTGTTTGTTCGACGCCGATTTCCTCAAGCTCAAGGCGCTGGTGGTGGAGGGCAACTGGGCATCACGGCGGATTCTGGAAAAAAATGGCTTCACGCTACAGCGCACGCTGCAAAATAATTATCTGTTAAATGACCGCTGGGTGAATGACTGGCTGCTTGAACGGCTCAATCCGCAAATATAAAAAATTTTCTGCTCCTCTCGACAAAGTTGTTATCTGCAAGTTATGTTCTTGTAGAGGTCACCGCAGTGACCAGCGTCGCTCGGACGGTCCGGGCGCTAACGTTTCCCAGAGGACACCATGGCTGATAACAGCACAACCCGTCGTTTCACACGTATTGAACGCCTGCCGCCTTACGTTTTTAACATCACCGCTGAACTGAAGATGGCTGCGCGTCGGCGTGGCGAAGATATCATCGACCTTTCAATGGGCAACCCCGACGGGGCAACGCCGCCTCATATCGTAGAAAAACTGTGCCAGGTGGCACAACGCGAAGACACGCACGGTTATTCGACCTCACGCGGTATTCCTCGCCTGCGTCGCGCGATTTCTCGTTGGTATGAAGAGCGTTATCAGGTTGATATCGATCCTGAATCTGAAGCTATCGTCACCATCGGGTCCAAAGAGGGGCTGGCTCACCTGATGCTGGCGACGCTTGACCATGGCGACACGGTGCTGGTGCCCAACCCCAGTTACCCTATTCATATCTACGGTGCCGTTATCGCGGGTGCACAGGTGCGATCTGTACCGCTGGTGGAAGGGATCGATTTCTTCAATGAGCTGGAACGCGCTATTCGCGAAAGCTATCCCAAGCCCAAAATGATGGTGCTCGGTTTTCCCTCCAATCCCACATCTCAGTGTGTCGAACTGGACTTTTTCGAGCGCGTAATTGCGCTGGCGAAGCAGTACAACGTCCTGGTGATTCACGATCTGGCCTACGCGGACATTGTCTATGATGGCTGGAAAGCGCCTTCCATCATGCAGGTGCCAGGGGCACGTGATGTCGCGGTAGAATTCTTCACGCTGTCAAAAAGCTACAACATGGCGGGCTGGCGCATTGGCTTTATGGTGGGTAACAAAGAGTTGGTCGCCGCGCTGGCGCGTATCAAGAGCTATCACGATTACGGCACATTTACGCCCTTACAGGTGGCTGCGATTGCGGCGCTGGAAGGCGATCAGCAGTGCGTGCGCGATATTGCTGAGCAATATAAACGGCGGCGTGATGTGCTGGTAAAAGGGCTGCACGAAGCGGGATGGATGGTCGATATCCCGAAAGCGTCGATGTACGTGTGGGCGAAAATTCCTGACCACTATGCCCACCTTGGTTCGCTGGAGTTTGCGAAGCACATGCTGCAGGAGGCGAAAGTCTGCGTCTCGCCAGGCATTGGCTTTGGTGACTACGGTGACACGCATGTCCGCTTTGCGCTGATTGAAAACAGCGATCGTATACGTCAGGCAGTCAGAGGGATTAAAGCGATGTTTCGTGCGGACGGCATTTTGCCGGGCAGCGTGAAAAACATGGAAGAACAGATCTAGTCCGCCACTGGGGCGACCGTCTGTCGCCCCCTGCGGAATGCTTGCAGATACTACAGCATCAGCACAAAGGTGCCGACCCAAAGCAGTACGAAGAAAGAAATTCCCATCAAAGCATATTTCACAAGCGAACTCCTCTGAGCGGTTACGATGTTGGCGATCCCGATCCAGCGCAACGCGGACAGATGGGACAAGGTCGCCGTTCAGGTCAACGGTCAACGGTCTCCCGGACGAACTGAATAACTCAGAACAGGATCGGGGCTAATCTACGCGTAATCAGACCGAAAAGAAATAGTTTGGTTCTGAGAGTTTGTTCACATTTTTTACTGAACGTTAATTTCTGGAACCGCAGACATGCCGACGCGTAACTGGGCCAGATTCGGCTGTCCTTCATCCAGCACAATTTTCACCGGTAATCGCTGAACGACCTTAGTGTAGTTGCCGGTAGCGTTATCAGGAGAAATCGCTGAAAACGTCGCGCCCGTGGCGGGCGCAATGCTGTCGACATGACCGGTAAAGACCTGATCGGGCAAAGCGTCGACCTCAATGCGCACGGGTTGTCCCGGACGAACATCCTTCAACTGCGTTTCCAGATAATTTGCCGTGATATAGGTGTGCTGCAACGGCACCACCGCCAGCAGACGCGTGCCTGCTGACACCCAGGCACCCAGGCGCAAGGTACGCTGTCCCACCATGCCGGCCACCGGTGCCACAATGCGGGTATAAGACAGGTTCAGACGCGCCTGATCGACGCTGGCCGTCGCTGCGGCGACATCGGCTTCTGAGGATCTGACCGCCGCCTGTAACACGCCGACCTGCTTAACCGCCGAGGCCAGGGCCGCTTCACTCTGGCGCACCGTGGCGCTCGCGGATCGTTGTGCAGAACTGGCTTTTTGCTGTTCATCTGCGGCCACCGTGCCGCGCTGATAAAGACGGTTATAGCGTTCTGCACTCTGACCGGCATACTGCGCTGTGGCCTGGCTGGCCGCGACGCTGGCCTTTTGCTGCGCAATCACCGATTGCTGCTGCTCCAGCTGTGCCTGACTGCTCAACAGTTTGGCTTCACTGACCTGCAGGTCGGCCTTGGCACTCTCAAGCGCCACCTGATAATCACGATCGTCCAGTGTGGCTAACAGTTCGCCCGCCGCGACCTGCTGGTTATCCTTCACGTTGATACGGGCGATGTAGCCCGACACTTTCGGGGCGACAATGGTGTAATCGGCATTCACCCAGGCATCATTGGTGCGGTGATCGTTACGGGTCATCACCGCCCATACCGCCAGCGCCATCGCCAGTAAAACCAGCAGCAGGAGGGAAAGCAGCAGGGTTCTTCTCATTGCTAAAGCACGCATATTCAGTTATCCCGACGTGGAGGTTGCAGGTTGGATCAAGGTTTGAGGAGGCCAGACCCGTTTGGGTACCAGAGCCGTCACCAGCAGCAGCAGTAGCGCAAAACCGATCAGTAGCATCCAGGTATCACTCAGGCCGAGTACCAGCGCCTGATGCTTGACCTGCATGGCAAAGCCGCGCAGATTTTCGACAGAGCTGGCGCTGCCGTCGGGCAGGAGCGGATAGCTGGCGCTGGCCTGGCTGCTGTCTGGCGCCGTCATCAACCAGGGCCTGCTGGCTGCCTGATTAATCAGAATGTTGGAGTGAAACTGCTCTCGGTGGCTGACGAACCACGACACCAGCGTGGAGGCGGCAATGCTGGAAAAACCCCGAACCGTATTAAACATCGCTGAGGCAAACGGGCCTTCCGGTGGGGCAACGACGCTGGTGGCACTCATCAATACCGGCAGAATGACCATCGGCTGACCCACGGCCTGTAAACCCTGAATCAGCCAAAAGTTGTCCCGCGACCAGCCCGTCGTGATCTGCATACCCAGCAGGCATGAGGCGATAAGAAAGATCAGACCCAGAGACAGCATCCAGCGACAGTCGATCCAGCGAATATTCAGCAGGGCGGCGATAACCGGCGCAATAATCAGTTGCGGCAAGCCGATGGTTAAAGCCAGCGGCGCAAACTGTCCAATGCGAAATCCGTCGACCTGAGCAAAATAGGTTGAAGGCAGGGCCGAGCCGGATAACGACACAATGAGCACGCCCGCCAACACCAGTAAACCGTGCATCAAATTACGCCGTCTCAGCATCTGCAACTTAAACAGCGGCAGCGGATGAAACCACTCGTTAACCAAAAACACCACCAGGAGCGGTAACGCCGCGAAAAGCATTGCTGTGATAAGGGGGGAATCAAGCCAGTCCAGACGTTCGCCCTGGCTGAGAACCAGAATGATCAGCGCCATGCCGCTACAACCGGTGACCATACCAAACAGGTCGATCTGCTGAAAACGTTCAGTACGGAGCGGATCCTGAGGTAATCCCCAGGCCATCAGTAAGATGGCAATCAGCATACCGGGCACGACCTGCCAGAAGACAAACATCCAGTTGACTTCATCTGTCCAGAAGGCAGCCAGAGAAGCCGCCATATTGGGCCCAAAGGTGGCGGTCAGCGCGTAGGCACCCAGGCCGTAGAGCTTAATCGGCGGCGGCAAAAAGCGTAGCGCGACGGTCATCAGCATAGGCGGAAGTGCGCCGCCAAACAAACCCTGTACGACGCGCAACGCCATAAACAGAACAGGGTTGGTCATGAGCGGCAGCAGTATGCCGGACAGTAAAAACCCCGCAGACATGATCAGCGAAAAACGCCGTAGGGAAAACGTGACGGCAAACCAGGGCGCAATCATCATGGCGGCGACTTCGGCAGCCTGATAGACAGAGACAATCCAGCTTCCCTGGTCGTAGCCGATGCCAAGGGCGGCACGAATATCGGCCAGGGCGATATCACTGACCCGATCGTTAAGTCCTGAGGTGAGCGCAGCGATCCACACGCCAAGCAAGCCTAATGCCAGGCGCAGGGTAAAGGGATGCAGCGTCGGCGCATTGCCGGGCCGGGTCGTCATAGCAGGTGGTCTCGTTATTATTATGATTCGATGTATTGCAATGCGATACAGCGCGGCGATATTACATGGCAATATGCTGTATTGCAATGCGGTACATGCTGTAAAAGGTGCGCTTTTCGGGTTACAGTAAGCCAGCTCAAAAAGGACGACGCTATGACTCATCAATCATCCAGCCGCGAGGATGAAAAAACGGGCGGCATTCAGGTTATTGCACGTGCGGCAAAAATTCTTAATGCCTTAGGCGAACATCCCAGTGGCATGAGCCTGGGCGAGATCGCACAGGTGGTTGATCTGCCGCGCTCCACCGTTCAGCGTATTGTTGCGGCCCTGGATAGCGCAGAGCTGGTTCGTAGCAGCGGTGCGGGTGGACTGCGCCTTGGCCCGGCTTTGCTTAAGCTCCTCTCCAGCGTCAACACGGATGTGGTGGATTTAGTCAAACCGCTGATGGAAAAACTCTCTGCGGATACCAATGAAACCGTATCACTGGCCCGCGCCAGCGGTTCACAGCTTGCCGTTGTGCATTACGTGGTGGCATCACGAGAGTTGCGGGTTGTTCCGCGTATCGGGCTGGATCTGCCGCTTTACAGCACCTCAGGGGGCAGAGCGCTGCTGGCGCTGGAAAGTGACGCTGACGTGCAGGCACGGGTGGGCGACGCCTGGCGCGAACTGACTGATAAAACGGTTAAGACGCTGGCCGAGCTCTTACAGATGATTCATGAGGTGCGTAAAACCAGTATTTCCTACGATCGCGGTGAAACGCTTGAAGGTATCTCGACGATGGCCTTTGCGCTGGACACGCTCTTTGGCCGTTTTGCCGTGTCATTACTGGTGCCTACGGCACGTTTTAAGAAACATGAGGCTCGTTATCGTGAGGAAATGTTGCAATGCAAACAGGCGTTGATTCGCGAAATTGGCAAAATTGCCGCTGTTGAAGGATGACTGCTCAATGAAAACAGTGTTGATGGCTATTGATAATTCTCCGGTGGCGAAGAAAGTGGTTTCTTTAACGATTGAACAAGCACAGGCACACCGTGCGGAAGTCGTCGTTTTATGCTGTATCGATCCCGCTTATTCATCCTGCAGCCAACCTATTGATATTGATGCAGGCGAAGATCCGGCGGATTTTGTGGCGGCTCAGGATGAACAAAATACCGCTGAGATGGTGGTACGGCATGCACTGGCCCCGTTGCTGCAGGCTGGCATTAAGGCGCGTGGCATTATACTGGCCGGTGAAGCCGCTGATACCATCGTCGCCCAGTCGCAACAGCTAAACGCCAATATGATTATTATGGGGCGGCGCCATTTGTCACCCTTTAACCGTTTATTAAAAGGATCTGTGAGTGCCGCTGTTGTTGAACGCGCGCATTGCCCGGTACTGATTGATGTGCGTAAGGATTAACAACGTAGTATGACTTCCCTGCTTTTTATTACGCTGGTGGCCTTTGTGCTACTGGCGCTTATCATTGTGATGTTGGTCAGAACCACCCGGTTGCGGGTGTGGCAGGGCGTAGTGCTTTTTATCCTGCCGCTTATCCTGTCGAATATGTTGTGGTTCAACTGGATTTTGCCTCAGCAGCAACAGGAAAAACGCTATGAGCGGGCGGCGGACTATATGGCGCAGGCGACGGTTTATCGCGTGCTGCGCACCCAGGAACCCGCCCTGTGGCAGTTACTGACGCGCGAACTGTCTCACAAACTGCGTGAAGGCGAGCCGATGATTCAGGCCGTCGGTGAACTAAGAGGCTGGCTCACGGATGTGATTAATCAGCGGCTGATGCGCGGCTCAAGTCGCGCCGTCGTTAATTATATTGGCGTTTCCGTCGACGAAATGCAGGCGCTGAATAAGATTGATCCCGGACTCTGTTTTCAATTCCTTTATCCGCAGGTGAAGGGCGGGGTGAATCTGGCCAAAACGCTGCCAGCCGCACTGAATCAAAAGGATGCAGAAGCCACCGAGTATTTACTGCTTAACAGTTTGACCGAAGAACAGCCGATGGATCGCGACCAGGCTCAGCACGACCTGAAAAATATCGTGGATCGCCTTTACCAAAAATGGGGTGATAAGCTGCAACAGCTCAATATGCCTGCAGACACGGCGGTTGACCGCTCATCTATGTGTGCCATGTCCATCGATCTCTACACGGCGATTCTCGCACTCCCTGACAAGCAAGCCGCCAATCTGCTTCGTAGAATGATTGCGCTTTCGGGCGAGGGATAAGCGAAAAAAAGCCCGCTAAACGCGGGCTGAATTGAGAGAGGCTTTTTTTTAGAGTAATGCCTGGTGTTGTGCTTTGAATGTTTTCCGTTGAATGCAGTTTCGCAGTTTAATGGCACATTATGCCAACTGTTTAACCGTATTGAATCAATTGGTAAAACTTCGTAAATACGCAACAGCTCGCGTACTATTCCTATAGATACCCATTTTGCCGCGCCGTACACTGCGACAAAATGTGAGGTAAAAATGAAAAAAATAGTTATTGGTGCACTGGCACTTATTCTGCTGAGCGGCTGTACTGCCAGCAAACCCGGGGCGTTTGAGCGAGTAGATGAAGATGCTCATTCAAACACCGTACAGTACCGTTTCGACCCGTCAAAAGTTAATCGCGACGCGATGGAAATTGATGTGGCGAATTACTGCATGAATAAAGGTTTTGATAAGGTAGAAAATTTACCTGTTCAGGACAGCACAATACCAGGCTTAAAGAAAACCTGGTATCAGTGTAATTATGCGGTGAAGAGTTAACCAATAAAACGAGGTGGGATTTAATCCCACCTTCTTTTTTTTATATTATGCTGTGTGAAATCTTTGCCCTTCAGTGGTTCTCATCTCTGGCAGACCATTTTCCCTGTCGCTGCCTGTCATGCTTATGTCCTGATAGCATTTTTGGCCCGTTTATAAAATAACCCGCTGCGACCATGGGAAGGACTGTTGTACTTATTTCTTTCATACGCCATCTCCTCTTTTTCGATGTTTTAGATATTACGCCGAAATAGTGGAGCAAACATGTAGCGATTGTAGAGTTACCTGCAGAAGTATTTCTTTATATTTCTTTTTCGGCAATGTCGACAAAGCAATTTTAATCTTCCCATCAGAATGGGATGAATAAGCGCAAGCAGAAGTCAGAACCGTCTTAAAAATACGGTGAAAATAGTTCTCCTGGGGCTGGAAATTGGCGCTACATTATTAGCAGGACAATAAATGGAGGCAAACATGGCTCACAAGGTAAAAAATATTCTGCAACTTCAGGCGGAGTTAGGGGAATGCCCGCTCTGGTCGGTCAAGGAACAGGTATTGTGGTGCGTTGATATTTTGGCTCCAGCTATTCATCGTTTTGATCCCATCAGTGGCGAACTGATGACGTTTCCCCAACAGGAAGAGGTGGGGTGCATTGGATTGCGTGAGCAGGGCGGTATCATCGCCGCCCTGCGCGGTGGCGTGTGGCTGTTGGATGAGCAGGGTAAACCGCAGAAGAAAGTGGCTGATAATCCAGGCATCGCGGAGAAAAGCCGTTTCAATGACGGACGTGTCGATCCCTGGGGTAATTTCTGGTGCGGCAGCTTGTGGGAGCCACAGGATAAAAACGGAGGGTTGCTATGCCGTGTGACGCCCGATCTGAAGCTTGATGTCAAAGCGCGTGACATCAAGATTTCAAACGGCGTAGCCTTCTCACCCGATCGTCAGTGGATGTATCACACGGACACGCCGAACGAAGTGCTTTACCGCTATCCGTTGGATGCCCAGGGCGAACCGGGCGAACGTGAGGTTTTCCGACGTTTCGATGCTCGTGGGGGCTTGCCCGATGGTGCAGCCGTAGACAGCGAAGGCTTTTACTGGTCGGCATTATTTGATGGCGGTCGGGTGGTGCGTATCGATCCACAGGATGGCGAAATCGTGGATGAGATCAGTCTGCCGGTTAAGTGGCCAACGATGGTCGCCTTTGGCGGTCGCGATTTGAAAACGCTGTATATCACCAGTTCAAGAGAGAATCTCAGTAAAGAAGATCGGGAGCGCTATCCAGAGTCGGGTGATATTTTTGCGGTTGAACTTGATGTGGCCGGTATGGCGGAACCGCGCTTTCGCGGCTAAAAAAAGGGGCCAGTCTGACCTGGCCCCTCGCGATTACTGACGCTGCAGCAGCGGCTCGCGAACAGACGGGCTCTGCGGCATACGAATTGTCAGTGACAGCAGTAATGACATCACCAATAGCGTCATGATAAGGCTGAACGTTACGGTAAAACCGCCAAACAGTGAGGCGACCAGCGAACCTAAAACGCTGCCAATACCGAATCCCAGATAAATCAGACCATAATTTTTGGTCAAATTATTGAGGCCGAAAAAGTCGCTGACCAGCGAAGGGAAAACGGTAATGGTGCCGCCAAAGCTGAAAGCGATGCAGGCCAGAGACAGGAAAAAGGTGGTTTGATTCATCTGGGTAAACAGTAATACGCTCATGCCAGCTAACGAAATCAGCTGGGCCAGCGAGATAACCCGGATACGAACCATTTTGTCAGACAGTACGCCCAGCACTAACCGACCACTCAGATTAGCCACGGCAATGACAGTCACCGCGTTAGCCGCCGTCTGGGTGCTGAGATGCACTAAGCCTTCCCCGATATCTTTAGCGACGCCAATCACGTACAGGCCACTCATGCAGGCCGTCAGGAACATCAGCGCCAGCATCCAGTACTGCGGCAGGCGCACTGATTCCGCCAGCGTATAGTTGCGGTTTGCCTGGTTTTGCACGGTCGACGGGCTTTGCAATGGCGCATCGCGCATCATCAGCGCCCCGATGATCATCATCGTCATGGCCAATAATCCCCAGATAATGAAGGTCTGTTCGAGCCCAAACTTAGCCAGTAGCGCGCCACAGATAAATTTGAACCCCAGGCTTCCTAGTCCGTAGGCACCAATCGCGCAGGCGGATATCACCCCTTTACGTTCAGGAAACCATTTAACGCAGTTTGACAATGTCATCAGGTAGCCTGCGCCATCAGCCAGGCCCAGCAGAATGCCTGCGCTGAGATACAGCATCATCAGGTTATCGGCATGGGAGGTCAGCCATAAGCCCAGCGCCATCATCACGCCCGCGCCGATAGTCACCTTACGGACGCCAAAACGTTCCTGAAGTTTGCCAGCCAGCGAAGACGCCACCGCCAGCCCCAGGCTCAGCAACCCAAATGAAAAGGCCACCTCGCTGACCGATGCCGACAGTTTTTGCGACAGCTGACCGTTAAACAAACTCCACGTATACACCGACCCCAGCGCAAACTGGGTTATCACCGTACCGATAAGAGTTAACCAGCGTGTACGCTGGCAGACAGCCTGTTGTGGCTTATTCATGATGTTTACTCCCGATGGGAAACTGGAAACTGCGGCCAGAATAAACCTTAGCCTTGCGCGTGCGGGGAGAAAGGGCATGAATGGAATGCAAAATGGAATGAAATGCCGCGAGAGTGGCATGAATGGCAGGAGCGATAAACGTTACCGGTATAGCTATGTGATGACCCCAGGTAAATAGCAGTAAGGGAATGTTACAAACAGTGCTTTTTTCCGGCAGAGTCAGCGTTTTTTTGCCATGCTAAAAGTTCATTCAACAGGAGGAAATATGAAAGACCGGACATATGAATCCGTCACCAGTGAGGATGAGGTTTGCTGCATTATCGGTCAGGCAGTGATTGAATTGAGCGCAGAGCAGCAGCCTGTCACTAAATCTACGCTGGCGCTGAAATTATTGTCAATGGCGGATCGTGACAGTGACGACGAGCGAGTTCTGCTCTACTGGATTGCGCGTAAGGCAATAAATCAACCACAACATCTTGTCAATCAGCAGCAACAATGGGCATGACGCCCGGACAGGAAAGGGTTCCACGCCCGGTACGGTTCAGCCTGTAGCAAGAGCGTGACAGTGGCTCATGCCTAATGTATGAAAACTGACCGTATCATCATGGTAATGCCAGGGATGGCGTCGATATCCTCAACTTTACCTGTCCTCAGTTTTACTTCACCTCTCATCTTTAGCTTCTTAACCGGCATTGCTTTTTCGCCCGCGCTTAATCATAACTGCATCACCTCCCTCGCCCCGGTGGCATTAGCATCGATAAATCCTGCTAACTTTTACGATTACCCCAGATAGCATGCTGGCGATGCGTAACAGTGGGTGACGGTTGAGCGATTGGTTAACCGGCGATTAAGTGCCTGCACGTACCTGAGCGCGTCATACTCAGACATATTCCGCATGCAGACAGTCCCCCCTGTCTTGTGAGAATAATAAATCCCTGTTTATTCTGCCGGAGAGGTTTATGTATTCAGTCAGTCTGAAAAGCCTTGGCGTGCTGATGCTCGCCGCCGCTTGCACGTCATGCAGCCCTTCATCCTCTGGTCACATTTCTCCGGGTAAATGTGATATCGAGGGCACTTACCATGTTAACCTCCCGCGCTTTGATGAAACGGCCCAGCAGTTAGCCCATGCTTCAGGCTGTTTTATTGAGACAGATCTGTCGCGAACCGGCGCTGTCCACGTCAATCCGGTGCAGGGAACCATGACCCTCCGGGAAGCGGTTAGTGACGCGATAAAAGGCACCTCGCTTAAGATCGTGGCGCAAAAACCGGACTCAATTACTGTCGAATAATAATGGCGAATGAAGGCGGTACGTTCATGCATAAGTTAGCTGCTGTAACCGGGATAATGTTGCTTTTATCGGTATCCGCCTGCTACGCCGGGTCGGGTGGTAATGGGGGCGCAGGTGGCAACGGCGGCAGCCAAAATGGACAGCCTGGCGGTGAGGGCCTTGCGGGAAAGAACGGGCAGCGCGGAATGGACGGTTGTCCCGGTGGTACGGCGCGCTCTGCTGATGGTCACTATTATCTGCCGGGCACACATGAGCGGTGTCATCCGCCATCGACCAGAAAACAGCACTGGCACAAACAGATGGGCGTTGAGAGCGTTTAGGTGAGCCAGCCTGAATGTCGCCCGGGCGCTTAATAAGGTGAGGGAAATGGACGCTGACGCTTTTTTGCCCCTTTCGGGCCAGTTTTACCGCTCGGTGTTGTCAACGAATGCGCACGCCGCACTCGCCGCGCCTGGGCCGCAAAGCGCAGGACGTTATCATCGACAGGGGCAGCCCGCACTTTATATGAGCCCCATTCCTGAATGGTCCATCATGGCGGTTTCGGGTTATATGCGGGAAGATGGATTAGCGCGTGTGCTTATTCCGCTTCGCGTGAGCGGTGCCAGGGTCATCGATCAGCGGGATAAGGCAGGTTGCCTGCAAATGGGGATAATCCCCGAGGCATCTAACAGCCCCTGGCGAGCAGCGCTGAAGCAAGGGCTGATGCCGTTGTCCTGGGAAAATGCCGATAAGGCAAGGGCGTCAGGCGCACATGGGATCATTGATTGTTCTCGTATCATCCCCGGCGGTTGGCATCTCTGCCTGTTTCGCTGGAATACGCATGACGCGCCCTGTGTTGAAGTGTGCGGAGAACCTGTAACCATTACGCTTTCATCCGATGGCCCTGAGTGGGGATTGTAGTGGATTTTCGCCTCAGGGCTGCCCGACGCGCCAGCCGAACAGGTTAATTAACGACGATGACCAGGATAGCCGCCATGAGAATGCTATGTTACGCCATGCTTTATCTGATCGCTTTTAGCACCTTCGCCGCGTCGGCTGCGCCAGACTATCCGGGATGCGATCTCAACACGCAACATGATGTGCAGGGCAATGTGGGCGGTGCCATTACCGATCCCCGTCAGGCGCATATCGCCGTACGTGCCAATATTCTTCAGGCCGATATTGCTACTGCCCGCAAAGCCCGTCTTCTGATACAACCACAGGCGGAAAAAATGTGGCGGCAGGTTGAGCAGGTGCGAAAAGACACCAATCAATTTGTTAAGAAGCAGGGATTTTTAAGTGCTGGGGAACGGGCCAGTTATGACAGAGCGCTGGATCGCGTGGCGTCCCAACTCTGCCGGTTCTGATCACGCGGAATAAAACGCCTGCCTCTGATCTGATGGCGGCGGCTCTTCTTTATTCTGGCATTGTTGCGTGAATATTCGTCTTGCCGGCCTTTATTCTCAATGCTGCACGCGCACTCGATGATCGCTTCCTGCCAGAACGGGATATTCATCCCGGTAAACCTGTTTTCCCCCTGTGAAAAGACAGAAACAGAAGCGAGTGGTTTTATTTGTCGGTGCGGACTGCTTTTTCAGGTGGAGGCCGGGATAAACGCGCATCAACCCAGACCGCTCCCGGCGGAGGGGGATATCGTGAGGTGTTACAACGCTGGAAACAGAATGGCCACGATAAACACCCTGTTGGACGGCTTCTGCTTTACGTTCAGCGGGACAGCGCTTACCGCCCATGGCGACGTGTTTTTAAGCCATGTTAAATCATGCTGAAGTGGCGGTTAAATGCGCTCCGATTCCCCCGCATCCGGCTGAGCCACATTGTGCAGAACCATGGCGGCGGCACCGAATGCGACGGTATCCGTAGCGGAGATATCCGGCAGGCAGATTTCAGGTTGCACGACATGAGTGCCATTTAAGGTATCCAACGCGGAAAAATCGAGCCAGACAGCAAGCCGTTGACGCACGACCTGCGGCAGTGTGCCTCCAAGATAGATAGCCGCTGGCGCAAGGACAGCGTTTAGCATAAAGCCCAGGCGTGCGATTTCCGGGCCTGTGCGTTCAATCCACCCGTCGAGAACCGATACGTTTTCGCTCAGGAAACGGTGCCAGACGGCTTGTGAACGACCATCCGGTATCTGGCCGAGGTGATTTTTGCACCAGGCAGCAAGGTCAGTAAAAGAGGGCCGTGGTCTTTCGAGTGGAAGTAACAGGCCAATTTCGCCCGCATTGCCAAGATGACCGCGATAGCGTTGTTTGCCCAAAATAATGCCGCTGCCGATGCCTTCTGACAGATAGAGATAGACAAAGTCTTGATGATTAGCCGCATTACCGAGCGCCATCTCGCCCATTGCTGCAGCATTGGCATCATTTTCGATCAACACCGGACAGCCCAAAGCCTGCCGGATGGACTCATACAGCCCGGGTTCATCCCAGGAGGTCACTTCGGGGGCCAGATGGAGAGGCGCAACACCGCGTTGAAACCGTGTCGGCATGGCAATGCCTGCACCAATCAGTAAACGATGCGGTATGTGATTTCTCTCCAGCAGCGTTTTGTGACCCTCCTGCATCGCTGACCGAGCCTCGGCAAAGGTTTCATAGAGGCCGATCAGTTCAATTTCATCGACCAATTTGCCTTTGAAATCAAGCAGCATCAGCGTGATAGAAAAGCGGCTGGCATGAATCCCTATGGCATAACCGATTGCGGAATTAAGCGTAAGATCGATGTGCGGTGCGCCCCGGCCAGACGGACGACGAGCCCCTTCGACGACGATACCTCGCTTGATGAGATCGCGGGTCATCATGCTCACCGCCGCCGCTGTCACGCCACAACAATCGGCGATTTCAGCACGCGATGCAGAGTCGTTGCGACGAAGATAACGTAACACGGCAGACTGCGTTGTACCGATTCCTTCCCAATGCTTCGATGAAGTCAATTCATCTTCTCCCGGTCATTTTCACATGGTCATGAACTTGTCATTTAAATAAATTAACTTACTTAAATAATAGGCACAACGGGAATAAAAACCATGTCGAAAAAATTGACTGTCCTCGCCACCTTGGTGATTTCCGCGCTGTGTGGCGGCCTTGCCCACGCCGAAGAGATAACCATCAAACTCTCCACGCTCGCCGAGCGGAGTGCTCCCAACCGCATCACCAATATCGAAGATGCCGCCGACATCATGAACAAGCAATTTAAGGCTGCGGGTGTCGACAAGCATATTGTGGTTCAGGCCAACAGCAGTGCTGTCAAAGGCTGGGACGACTTTGCTATGGACATGCTGAAGGCAATGTCCGTCGGCCAGGGACCGGATATCTATGTGCTGCCCCATGAGTGGATCGGTCAGTTTGCTAAGGACGGTTATGCCATGCAAATGAACGATAAGATCGCCGCTGCACCGTGGGTTTATAGCGATATCCTGCCTGTGCTGTGGGAATCGGCGAAAGCAAAGGATGGAAAGATCTACGGCATACCGCAGGATGCTGAAATACGGATGTTTTTTTACAACAAAGATATGTTGAGAAAAATCGGCAAGGATGAAGCCTTTATTAACGCTATTCCGGCCAGGGTTGAGTCCGGTGATTTTACACTCGACGATCTGACCGCACTTGCCAAAGAAGTCGTGGACGGCAAAGCAGCCCAATATGGCATGCTGCACCGCCCGAACGTCGGTATTGATTATCTTATGGTCTTTCAGTCTTACGGCGTGAAATTCATGGATGAGAAGACCGGTAAACTCATGTTTCCCAAAGCTGAAATGGCCGACGCCCTTGGCTGGTATGCGCGTAATGCGAAGCAGGGTGTTACCCCTGTCGATAATACGGCGATGAGTTGGGATGCCATTCAGGGGGCATTCAAACAGGAGAAGGCATTTATCTTTCACCAGGGTGTCTGGGCGGTGGCCTGGCAGGTGGGGGACAAAAATGGGGCGGTCTGGCCGTCAGACAAAGAGGGTTATTTTCATAAGATAGGCTGGATTCCGGCCCCGGCGGCCAAAAAGGGCGGCCAGCCTTCAAACCTGTCGCATCCGCTTCTCTATACGGTGAATGCCAAAAGTAAAAATGCCGATATTGCTGCCGAACTCGTCGCACTGGCAACCTTACCCTATTTCAACAACGAGCATGCTGTAACCTCCTATCACACGGCCATCAGCAACGCGCAAACGGCGATGCCGAAATACCGGGATAACTGGGTGCTGTCAGCCGCCTCGCCAATGATGGCGCATGCGAAGTTCGTGCCCAATCACATTCAGTTTGGCAGCTATAACAAGGTGCTGTTCAGCGGTCTTCAGGCCGTTGAGACAGGGAAAATGACCGCAAAACAGGCGGTTGATTTTATCGCTGAAGAGCTTGAACTGCAGTTCGGCGACGATATTGAGATTCGCGCCTCTGTCGCCAACAAATAGTGTTTAGCCCGTCGGGTGTCGCGCTTAGTGTGATCGTTAATACTTAAGGAGATGAGGTCATGTCTCAGTTCCAGCCTCGGGCGCACCGGCCAGCCCGACCCGTTTTCTATCTCGCGCCCGCTATCGCGTTGTTGGTTGTCTTTTTCCTGGCGCCCATCATCGTCAATACTGTCATCGCCTTTACCGATATGGGCGCGGATCTTCGGGTCGGCCAATTTACACTGCAGAATTTCGAGCGGATCGTGTCACGCGATGCGCGCATTCCTGGCGTGCTCCTGACGACGCTGATCTACGTCACGGCGACATTGTTTATTTTCAATGTCGGGCTGGGTGCCCTGTTGGCCATAACGTCGACGGCCATCCCCGACAGACTCGGTAATCTGTTTCGCGGTCTCTGGCTGTTGCCACGCATGTCACCGGCCGTACTCTACAGTATTCTGTGGATATGGGTTGCCGATCCCACGCCGTCCGGTTTGCTTAATCAGGTAACCGGGTCTTTAGGCCTGCCGCCTGTGAATTTGCGCAATGATTTCCCCTTGTTTCTGATCGTCGTGGCGAATGGGTTGGTGGGAGCATCCTTTGCCATGGTCATTCTGACGTCATCAATTCGCTCCATCCCTTCACATCTCGCCAATGCGGCGCGGATAGACGGGGCGAGCGAATGGGGCGTGCTGCGTTATGTGGTGGCCCCCGCGCTGTCTCAGCCCATTCGATTTATCACGATCTATCAGGGCCTCTCCCTGATGACCACCTACGAATACATTTTGCTCATCACCGGAGGCGGCCCTGTCTACGATTCCACGCCGTATGCGCTCTATATCTACCGTCGTGCCTTTGAAAATGGGGCTTACGCCTATGGCGCGGCGCTGGCGCTTGGTTTGATGGTGATTGGCGTGGCCGCGACCTTAGTGCAATGGCGTGTTAGCAATATGCGCGCGACCTTTGCCGCGCCGAAAATCGAGGTATTGTGATGTCACGCGTACAAACCACAGCGGTTGCCCAATCGAAATGGGCGCGTCTTGAACGTCGAGGCACCGTCAATCGTGTCGGCTTCCTGTCTGCGGTCATTCTCTTCCTGACGATTATTTCGGTCCCGATTCTGCTGCCTTACCTCTGGCTCCTGGCAAAATCCCTGACCACCTCTGATGAGTCCGTCAGCCGGCTTGTGCTTTGGCGTACCAGCGCCATTGCGGGCGTGGCTTATTTCGGGGCGATCGTGCTTGCCTTTCTGGCAGATCGCCTGCGCAGACCGATATTGTCCTGGACTGCGCTCGGTATGATTGTGCTGCTCCTCGTGATGATTTTCCTGATGCCCCATATGACAGTGCACAACTACCGTTTTCTGTGGAACCGGGATATTGCGAATACCGGCACAACGCGCGTGGAGCTGATGCCGTCGGCCTGGACGGCACTGGGTAGCTCCCTGATCTTTGCCGTCTCCCAAACACTGATTGTGACGATCGTCGCGACGCCAGCAGCCTACGCGTTATCGCGCTTTGCCTTTGCCGGTCGGGAAAATTTCCTTCGCGGTTTGCTTCTGTTACATGCTTTTCCCGCGCTGGCCCTGACCATCGCTATCTTCATCCAGCTTCACTATATGGGCCTGCTCAACCATCTCTCCGGCGTGGTGATGGTGATGAGTGCGCTGGAGCTGCCCTACGCGATTTTCGTCCTTAAGGGTTTTTTTGACGGCGTGCCCTGGGATATTGAGATGAGTGCGGTGACAGATGGCGCGACCCGCTTCCAGGCCTTTCGCCTGGTGGTTCTGCCACAGGTGCGTAGCGGGCTGATTGCGATTGCTACCTTTACCTTTTTGCGCGGTTGGGAGGAGTACGTTTTTGTCCAGACGCTACTTATCGACAAAAGCCAGATGACCATGAGCCTCTACCTTTTCTTTGTTGCACAGGATAATACGGGCGCAGATTACGGCATGATCGCCGCCGTCGGCATCATCTACTTACTTCCCGTGCTTGTTCTCTACACCTTCACGCAGAAATACATCACCCAAATGAGTTTTGGCGGTATTAAGGGATAATTGTCATGGCCTCGATCACGCTCAACAATGTCACCAAAAACTGGGGTGAGACCCAGGTCCTGAAACCGATGAATCTTGCCATTGAGAACGGCGAATTCGTTGCCATTCTTGGCCCATCCGGATGCGGTAAGTCGACGACGCTGTTTCTTCTGGCGGGGCTTTATGCGCCGAGCAGCGGTGAGATCGCGTTTGACGGGCACAATGTCAATCGCATCGATGCCCGCGATCGTAATGTCGGTATCGTCTTCCAGTCTTATGCGCTTTACCCAAACCTGACGGTACGCGACAACATCGCCTTTCCGTTACGTTTTAAAAAAATCGATAAGGACCAAATGGCCCGGCGCGTGGAAGAGGCGGCTACTCTTGTGCAAATAAGCGCGCTGCTCGATCGACGCCCATCGCAGCTTTCAGGTGGGCAGCAACAACGCGTGGCGCTGGCCCGGGCGCTGGTGAAGGAACCGAATATCCTGTTACTTGACGAGCCGCTTTCTAACCTTGACGCAACACTCCGTATCACCATGCGCACGGAGCTCAAGAATCTTCAGAAACGCCTCGGCTTCACCACCTTGATCGTCACCCATGACCAGTTGGAAGCCATCACGATGGCCGATCGGATCATTTGTATGAATCACGGCGAGATAGTCCAGATCGGCACGCCAGACGACCTTTACAGGCGTCCGGACGATCTCTTTGTTGCAGGATTCATCGGCTCACCGCCCATGAACCTTGTGAAGGGACAGGCACTTGGCCGTTTTCTGCAATTAGGACAATCATCCTTTGAACTGAATCACGGATACGATGGCCCCGTTTGTTTCGGTCTGCGTCCAGAGGATATCAACCTGGTTGCCGCCGATCATGCGCTTCTCTGTGGTGACGTTATCACCGTTGAGCCGATGGGACGTGAAGTTTTCTACACGATTGACACGCCAGCCGGCATTCTCCGCGCGCTGGAATATGGTGAAGCGGTGCGTCATGCGACCGGTTCCCGGATCGGTATCGCATGTCAACCCGAACTGACCCTTATCTTCAATGCTTCTGGTAAACGCATCGTCGATCTTCATGCCAACCTCTCCGTATTCTGCCACCCCAGCAAACATGTTTATGCTGGCTAGCTAACAGGAAAATACGTTAATGACCCGAGTCGTATCACACCGTGGTGCCAACCATTTTGCACCAGAGAATACCTTCTTTTCCACAGACCTGGCGCTTGAACAGGGGGCCGATTACATTGAGCTGGACGTGCGAGAGAGCGCAGACGGTGTGCTCTACGTTATCCATGACGAGACCCTGGATCGCACGACGAACGGCACGGGCCTCGTTGGCCATGCCTTGTCGCGCGATATTGATACACTGGATGCAGGAAGCTGGTTCGACGACCGCTTTAAAGGTGCCATTGTGCCGCGGCTTGATGACTACCTTGAACATCTGCGCGGTCGCGCGGGTGTCTATATTGAGCTGAAATACTGCGATCCGCTCAAAGTGGCTGCGTTAGTACGGGATCTCGGTATGGTGCGCGACACGTTCTTCTTTTCGTTTTCCGACGCGATGCGCACTGGCCTTCAGGCTGTGGCACCGGAGTTTCGCAAAATGATGACCCTCGATATCGCCATGTCTCCCTCTCTTGTTGCACCCCTGCATCATGGATCTATCATCGAGGTGAACGTTGAGCAGATGCGTAATCCCGGAATTCTTGAATCAAGCCGTAAGGCTGGCCTTGAGATCATGGTTTATTACGGTGGTGACGACATAAAGGTTCATCAGGAAATAGCGTCTGCGGGGGTAGATTATATCAACCTCAACCGCCCGGATATTTTCAGCACCACACGGCGTTAGTTTGCTGGGGCCCGCTGCCAAACGATACTAATCGCTCGCGTCACCAATGTGATTTGCACGATTTTATCAGGGGATGGATGGGAAGTTTTAAAATATTACCTTAATCTGGCTCATCACTATTGAGCAGGCAATGTTACCGAATTCTGTCTGTCGATGATGCCATTCAGTTTATCGATGCGTTCAGATCGCTGAAAAGTGAGTTGCGCCGCTCCCTGCATATTGCCGCCTGGACGGTTGTTGTTCCCGATCGTCCAGGCACCTGGTGCCTGAGATTTACCTGTCACAGGCACTGGCATGAAAAAGGTGGAGAGCCCAGTGGTGATCGTTACTCTCCTTCAATAAAAATAAATAACCCCCAGGTTAACGAAAAGAGAATTATGAAGGTATGACCATGTCTTCATATTTTCCCGAGCGCAGTCGCATCCTGATTATTATTTTTGTTAAAACTAAAATTAAATGTTTTACATTGTGGTCGGAATTTCTCGGGATTCAATCCCTAAGCTAAATTGATCACTTACTGAACACCCTTGTCCCATGCGGCATGAAAAGGTTATTAATTAAAGGTCATATAAATCAAAAAGATGATATAAAAATGTTAAGCCTGATTATTGTAACGTTTTGTTACACTTTTTCATTTACTGTCATGTGTTTAACCTTCTTACACTCTGTCCGTTGGCGTTTATCCGAATGTTTTCCATCGCAGATAAACGCTCAACAATACAGTGTCGACATGCTGGTGAATGGAATGCACCCGCTTTTGATTCCGGGTTTTTATTCTCGTCGGATGACGTGAACCGGGACGTTGTTCTTGCTGGGTTTGCTTTTCTTATTAATTTCTCGCTGGCATTGACCGTTTCTATAACGCAATAGAACAGGGACAGCCATGTCTAATTCTTCCTATCAGTCCGAAATTCCGAAAGCACGTATTAATCTAAAACTTGAACTGCATACCGGTGGCGCGAGCAAGAAAACAGAGCTCCCCCTGAAATTACTGGTTGCGGGTGATTTCAGTCATGGCAAGGAGACCGCACCGTTATCCGAGCGAAAAAAAGTTAATCTGAACAAAAATAATTTCGACGCCGTACTTTCCGAATATTCCCCAGAAGTCAATCTTACCGTTCAAAACACGCTTGCCGGTGACGGTAGCGAAGAAAATATCCGTCTGACATTTCAGAGCATGAAAGATTTCTCTCCGGAACAGGTGTCCCGACAAATACCTCAACTGAAAGCCATGCTTTCCATGCGCAATTTGCTTCGTGATTTAAAGGCCAACCTGCTGGACAACCAGACTTTCCGAAAAGAGCTGGAAAACATTCTGCTCGATCCGGCATTAAGTGCCGAACTTCGGTCTGAGCTGTCTGCTCTGGCCCCGAAACAGCCCTAACGGTCAGAGTGTTTTGACGGATTAATAACGGATTAATAAGGAAGATGTTGATGTCTGTAAAAAATGAGAAGGCTGCGGGTGGCGAAAGCGTGGTACTGGAACGCCCAGCCGCGGGTGGGGTTTATGCGTCCCTGTTTGAAAAAATCAATCTGAACCCGGTGTCTGAGCTGAGCGCACTGGATATCTGGCAGGATGCACAGGCGATGTCGGATGCAACGGCGGATGAACGTCTGACCGCCGGCATGCAGGTGTTTCTGGAATGCCTGACAAAATCTGGCTCAAAAGTTGAGAAACTCGACAGAAACCTGATTGACCATCATATCGCCGAACTGGATCACCAGATCAGCCGTCAGCTTGATGCCGTCATGCATCACGATGCTTTTCAGGCGGTGGAAAGTCTGTGGCGCGGCGTGAAATCCCTGGTCGATAAAACCGATTTCCGCCAGAACGTGAAAGTTGAACTGCTGGATATGTCGAAAGAAGACCTGCGTCAGGACTTTGAAGACAGCCCGGAAATTATCCAGAGCGGACTGTATAAACACACTTACATTGATGAATATGACACGCCGGGTGGCGAACCCATTGCCGCGCTGATCTCCGCCTACGAATTTGATGCCTCTGCACAGGATGTGGCCCTGTTGCGCAATATTTCGAAAGTCTCTGCCGCAGCACATATGCCGTTTATCGGCTCCGCAGGTCCGAAATTTTTCCTCAAGGACGCCATGGAAGAGGTGGCGGCCATCAAGGATATCGGCAACTACTTTGACCGCGCGGAATACATCAAGTGGAAATCCTTCCGCGAAACTGATGATTCCCGCTATATCGGTCTGGTGATGCCGCGTGTACTGGGCCGTCTGCCGTATGGCCCGGATACCACGCCGGTCCGCAGCTTCAACTATGTCGAAGAGGTGAAAGGCCCGGATCACAACAAATATCTGTGGACCAACGCCTCGTTTGCCTTTGCCGCGAATATGGTACGCAGCTTTATCAACAACGGCTGGTGCGTCCAGATTCGTGGCCCACAGGCGGGCGGTGCCGTTCAGGACCTGCCTATCCATCTGTACGATCTGGGCACCGGTAATCAGGTGAAGATCCCGTCTGAAGTGATGATCCCGGAAACCCGCGAATTTGAATTCGCCAACCTGGGTTTCATTCCGCTGTCGTACTACAAAAACCGCGACTACGCGTGCTTCTTCTCGGCGAACTCCACCCAGAAACCGGCGCTGTACGATACAGCGGATGCGACCGCCAACAGCCGTATCAATGCCCGTCTGCCTTACATCTTCCTGCTGTCACGCATCGCCCATTATCTGAAACTGATCCAGCGTGAAAATATCGGTACGACCAAAGACCGTCGTCTGCTGGAGCTTGAGCTGAACACCTGGGTTCGCAGTCTGGTCACGGAGATGACCGATCCGGGCGATGAGCTGCAGGCGTCTCACCCGCTGCGTGACGCGAAAGTGGTGGTGGAAGACATCGAAGACAATCCGGGCTTCTTCCGCGTGAAACTCTTCGCGGTGCCGCATTTCCAGGTAGAAGGCATGGACGTCAACCTGTCACTGGTTTCCCAGATGCCGAAGGCGAAATCGTAACGAAAGGCAGGAAGCCGATGAAAACGGAACAACCGTTATGGGGCAGGGGCATTATGATCTCTCCCCAGCACTTCCAGCAACAGGTCGCGTATGCGGCCTGGTCTGCCGAAGGTATCGCCCGAATGGGATTATCACAGCCCTGGGGCGTGATCAATGTCGCTTTTGAACCGGAAACACTGAAACTGGGCCGCCTGCAGGCCAGCCATCTGCACATCCGCTTTCCGGACGGGACGCTTATCGACACGGATAATGCTGACGACCTGCCACCGGTACTGGCGCTTGAGGGGGAATCACAGGAGGTCGTGGTGGTTCTGGCACTTCCGCTGCTGCGGGCGAATGGCGGTAACTGCCTTAAACCTGATGAAGTGGCCGAGCGTCCTGTGCGTTATCGCCAGCGCTGGCGGGATGTCCGCAATACGTTCGGAGACGATATCCGCCAGATTGCGGTGATGCAACCCGAGCTGACGCTGCGGTTTAGCCATCAGAACAACAGCGATTACCTGACCTGTCCGGTCGCGCGCCTGCAGCAGGATTCGCAAGGATTGTGGCAACGTGATGAGACGTTTCTGCCCCCCCTTCTGACCATTCAGGGCAGCCACTGGCTGCTGACCCAGTTGGAGCAGCTGATGACCCAGTTGCGTGCCCGACTGAGTCGTCTGATGGCAATGCGTCGTGAAAGCAATGAGCGGATGGCCGATTTTGCCGTGGCCGACGTGTCCCTTTTCTGGCTGCTGAATGCCCTGAATAGCGCCGAGCCGGTGCTAGGACAGTTTCAGCGCCACCCGCAAAGCCCGCCTGAGCGCCTGTATCTGGAGCTGGCACGACTCGCTGGCAGCCTGCTGACTTTCTCGCTGGAGCACCAGGTGAGTGCAATCCCGGTCTGGCAGCATGAGCAACTGAATCACGTCTTCCCGCCGTTGTTTGATTTACTGGGCGATCTGCTGGAAGCCAGCCTGCCGTCGCGGGTGGTGGCGATTGCGCTTGAGCATGATGCCCGACTTCACGTCTGGCAGGCCCGGCTGCACGATCCACGTTTGCGTGAAGGGGCGGATTACTATCTGTCCGTGCGTTCACCGATTCCGGTGGCACAGTTGCAGGAACAGTTCCCGCGCCAGTGTAAGGTCGGCAGTCCCGATCATGTCAGGAGTATCGTCAATTCATCGCGGGTGGGCGTACCTCTGACGCCACTGCGTCATGTGCCTGCCGCCATTCCACTGCGTCTGGAAAACCAGTATTTCAGCCTTGATGTCTCTCATCCTCTGGCCAACGACATGCTCCAGAGCGGCACCTGTATGTTTTATGTTCCAGGCATGCTCGGCGAGCCTGAACTTGAACTCTTTGCGGTACTAAGAACATGAGTGAGGGTAAACGCGGCGCTGCCGCGTCCATTGATATTGATGCCCTGCTGCAGGATACCTGGCTACAGGTGGTCAGCCTGCGTCACGGCCCGAAATTTCAGGATGGAGAAGGGCGTACGCTGTGGGAGCGTTGCATCGCTGATGTCGAGCGTGTGCAGCGTGAGCTGAAAGCGAGCGAACTTGATGAAGCCAGCTGTCAGCACATCCTCACTGCACAGTGTGCGTTGCTTGATGAGGCGGTCAAAGGTCGCGGTGTGGAGGATGACGCCTGTGTACAGTGGTATCACATTCCTCTGCAGGGGCACTTCCTCGGCACCATGGACGCCGGTGATACGCTGTGCGATCGGATGCGCGAAGTGCTGCGTGAACCGGCGCCTGACCATGCTGTCGTGACCTGCTTCCAGCGAGTCATGATGCTGGGATTCCTCGGCAGTTTCCGCTCTCTAAACGACCCTGAGCGCCAGAAACTCGTTAACGCACTCAGTGAATATGTCACACCGTTCAGCTATCCACAAAACCATCCGGTACTGGCGGAAAGCCATATCGGACGAGGAATGGGCGGCGTGCTGGCGTCATGGCCCGTGCGTATCGGCCTGAGCGTGGTGGTGGTTGCCGCACTCTGGTGGGGACTGGATCACTGGCTGGATCAGATGCTGCTGACTCTGTTGCCGGGGGCCGTGAAATGAGTCCTGCACAACAGCGTGGGCTTGCGCTGTGGGCCGCCGTGCTGAGCGCGGCGGTATGTCTGAGTTTTTTACCGGTATCCAGATGGGGATCTGTACTTGTCCTGCTGGCGATGCTGGGGCTTATCCTGGCGTTCTGGACTGTCGCCAGTCGTCGCGCGGAGCACAACGTTACCCTGCCTCTGGATGATCTTCCGGAAGCCACTTACCGTCAGCCCGTTGTGCTGGTGTGTGGCGATCTGCCGCTGGCCTGGCCGCAGCCGTCACCGGTGCTCACTGTCACGCAGGGATGCTGGATTCGCGTGGCGGATGGTCAGGATCTTGAGCAGGTAGCCCGTAAAGTACTGTGGCTGCGTCCTGACTGGGGACGTCAGCTGTCGGTGATGGTCAGCGTCTGTCCGCAGAAACACGCAGACAGCGAAGCCCTGACCTGTTGCCTGCTGGCCCTGCGCTGGCAAATCAGCCAACTGCGTAAAGAGACCGGCCATGCAGTGCCGCTGATTCTGAATGGTCAGATCGGCAGCGCGATGACGACTAACCCGCTCTGGCAGGCGGCTATCCCGGGAGAAGGGGTGAGAGTCTGGCGCGAATCTTCAGCACCGGCCTCAATCGCGGCATGGGTCACTACCGGCGGAACGCCTGCGATGCAGCAGCAGGTGCTGATGAACAGCCTGATGAGCTGGTTCCATCAGCATGTCAAAGCTGTCTTTATGGATGAAAACCCCGATGTTCCTGTCATGGCACCTACTGCGGTGCTGTGGGGAATGGGGCCGATTCTGGTCGGAAGCCTGGCCACATCGGCCTGGACGGCATGGCTTTCCCGTCACACTGGGATGCAGCAGGTGAAGGGCTGGCAGCCGGTGGGAACCGACAGCACGGTTATTTCCCCGTTCCCGGATTTTATCCTGCCGCTGCTGCCAGAAGGGCAAGGACTGACGCCACGTGGGAGAGCCTTCCGTTGGGCGCTCGGAATGTTCACTGTGGCGGCGATTGCTTCGTTGCTCAGCAGTGGCTGGAACAATCGCCAGCTATTGCAACGCGTAAGCTTCGATATTGCCCGCTATGACCGTATCCCGATGCATGATGTCGCACCCAAAGCCGCTGCCGTTGCTGTCCTGCGTAACGATGCGGCAGAACTGGATAGCTGGGCGCGCAATGGTGAGCCGATCCGAATGAGCCTCGGTCTGTATCGGGGCGAGCGCCTGCGAATGCCCGTGTTGGATGCGATCCGTTCGTATGTGCCGCCGCCCCAGCCGTCTGGACCACAGCCATCCGCACCACAGCCGACACCCAAATCTGAACCAAAAATCGTGCGCCTCAACAGCATGTCGCTGTTCGATTCGGGGAAATCGGCGCTGAAAGCCGGGTCCACCAAATGGCTTGTGAACTCGCTGGTCGGCATCAAAGCGAAGCCGGGCTGGCTGATTGTTGTGTCCGGCCATACCGATAACAGCGGTAACCCGAAGATCAACCAAACACTGTCACTGAAACGTGCCGAAGCGGTGCGCGACTGGATGCGTGACACCGGCGACGTGCCGGAAAGCTGTTTTGCGGTGCAGGGCTATGGCGAAAGTCGTCCTGTTGCAACGAATGACACGCTGGAGGGCCGGGCGCTCAACCGCCGTGTCGAAATCAGTCTGGTACCACAGGCCAATGCCTGCCAGGTACCGGGCCACACCCAGGCGTCATCTCAGGATGATGGCGCATCACTACACAATGGAGAGTAATTCCATGGCAATTCCTGTTTATCTCTGGCTGAAAGACGACGGCGGCGCGGACATTAAAGGGTCTGTGGACGTTCAGGATCGTGAAGGCAGCATCGAAGTGGTGGCTCAGGAGCATAACCTGTATATCCCGACCGATAACAACACCGGCAAGCTGACCGGTACCCGCATTCACACCCCGTTCCTGTTCACCAAGGAGATCGACTCCTCCAGCCCGTACCTGTACAAGGCGGTGACCACTGGCCAGACTCTCAAGTCTGCAGAATTCAGGTGGTACAAAATCAACGACGCGGGCCAGGAAGTGGAGTACTTCAACACCAAACTTGAGAACGTAAAAGTGGTGAAAGTGAACCCTGTGATGCACGACATCAAGGATCCTGCTTACGAGAAACACAACCACCTTGAGCGCATTGAACTGCGTTACGAAAAAATCACCTGGACCTACAAAGACGGCAACATCATTCATTCCGATTCGTGGAACGAACGCGCCACGGCGTAAGCCTGATGCGGACAGGGAGACTTGTCCGCAGTTTTTCTGAGTGCCTGCCCGGCGGGTACTGAGCAAAACATCCTACAACCGAGAAATCTGACCTGATGCGCTTAGGTTCCAGACCACAGGAAAAGCGATGGGCGGTAGCGTGCCTGAAGGTCTTCAGAGAGCGAGTTTAAAAACATGGAAAACCCGGCAATCCTTCTTCGACGTCTCAACCCTTACTGCGCCCGCGCGATGGAAGGGGCTGCCTCTCTGTGTCAGACCCGCGCCCATGCAGAAATTCTGCCGGAGCACTGGCTGCTGAAGTTGCTCGAACAGGGGGAAGGTGACCTGACGGTGCTGGCCCGCCGTTACGAGTGGGACATGGACAGCATCTGGCAGGATTTACTCGGCTGGCTGGATAAACAGCCGCGATCAGTGCGCCACCGACCGCAGCTCTCCGATAATATCCAGTCGCTGATGCAGGAAGCCTGGCTGATTGCCTCGCTTAACGGTGAAGAACAGATCCGAAGTCACCACCTGCTAATGGCGCTGGTTGAAAAACAGAATTTGGTACGCTGTGACGGTCTGTGGCCGCTGCTGACACTGGGGCAAAGCCAGCTTGAACGCCTGCGTCCGCTGCTGGACGCACAGTCAGACGAACGCCCGCAAGTGCAGCAGGAAGCCGAACTGGCACAGATCCATGGCGGGGAGGTTGAATTTGTGGTTCGCCCGGCTGGCGAGGACGTGAAGGAAGGCGAACTGAACCCAGCGTTACAGAACGCACTGGATAAATTCACTCTCGACGTCACTGCCAAAGCCAGAGAGGGCAAAATCGATCCGGTCTTTGGGCGTGATACGGAAATCCGCCAGATGGTGGATATTCTCTCCCGCCGCCGCAAGAACAACCCGATCCTGGTGGGTGAACCAGGCGTAGGGAAAACCGCACTGGTCGAAGGCCTGGCGCTGCGTATTGCCGAGGGCAACGTACCGGAATCGCTCAAACCGGTTATCGTGCGCACCCTTGACCTCGGCCTGCTGCAGGCAGGCGCAGGCGTGAAAGGCGAGTTTGAACAGCGTCTGAAAAACGTCATTGATGCCGTGCAGCAGTCACCAGTGCCGATCCTGCTGTTTATCGACGAAGCCCACACCATTATCGGTGCCGGTAACCAGGCCGGTGGCGCGGATGCCGCCAACCTGCTGAAACCTGCGCTGGCGCGTGGCGAATTGCGCACCATTGCCGCGACAACCTGGTCCGAATACAAGCAGTACTTCGAACGCGATGCCGCGCTGGAGCGCCGCTTTCAGAGGGTGAAAGTGGATGAGCCGGACGATGAAACGGCATGTCTGATGCTGCGTGGCCTGAAATCCCGCTATGCCGAACACCACAACGTGCACATCACCGACGATGCGGTGCGTGCTGCCGTTACGCTTTCCCGACGTTACTTAACAGGCCGCCAGTTGCCGGACAAGGCGGTGGATTTACTTGATACCGCGAGCGCCCGTGTGCGCATGAGCCTGGACACTGTACCGGAACAGCTGATCCGCATTCGCTCGCAGATGACGTCGCTCGACATAGAGAAGCAGGCGTTGCTGGAGGATATTGTCGTTGGTCATCAGAGCCACGGTGAACGGCTGACGGCGATTGAGCAGGAAGAAGCGCACCTGATGGCGGAACTCGGGAAGCTGGAAACCCGGTATGTTGAGGAGCTGAAACTCACTGAACAACTGATGGAATGCCGCCAGGACACTTCCCGTCAGAGCGAGATGTACAGGCTGCAACAGGCGCTGAACGGCATGCAGCACAGTAACCCGTTGTTGACGGTGGATGTGGACGTGCGCACCGTAGCGAATGTCATCGCCGACTGGACCGGCGTGCCATTGTCGTCGCTGATGAAAGACGAACAGACTGAACTGCTGGCCCTGGAAAATGAAATCGGTAAACGCGTGGTCGGGCAGGACGTGGCGCTCGCAGCCATCGCCCGGCGCCTGCGCGCTGCGAAGACCGGGCTGACGTCCGAAAACGGTCCACAGGGCGTATTCCTGCTGGTCGGCCCGAGCGGGGTCGGTAAAACCGAAACCGCGCTGGCGCTGTCAGACGTGCTGTACGGCGGTGAAAAATCGCTGATCACCATCAACCTGTCGGAGTATCAGGAGCCGCATACCGTTTCCCAACTGAAAGGCTCACCGCCGGGCTATGTTGGCTACGGCCAGGGCGGCATTCTCACCGAAGCGGTACGCAAACGCCCGTACAGCGTGGTGCTGCTGGATGAAGTAGAAAAAGCCCACCGTGACGTGATGAACCTGTTCTATCAGGTGTTCGATCGTGGCTTTATGCGTGACGGCGAAGGCCGGGAAATCGACTTCCGCAACACGGTCATTCTGATGACCTCGAACCTCGGCAGCGACCACCTGATGCAGCTGCTCGACGAACAGCCGGAGGCCAGCGAAGGCGATCTTCACGAGCTGCTGCGTCCGATGCTGCGCGATCACTTCCAGCCGGCACTGCTGGCCCGCTTCCAGACCGTGATTTACCGTCCGCTGGCGGAAGCGGCCATGCGTACCATCGTGGAAATGAAACTGGCTCAGGTCAGCAAACGCTTACATCGTCACTACGGGTTAACCACGCACATCGACGAAACACTTTATGACGCACTGACCGCCGCCTGTCTGCTGCCGGACACCGGGGCGCGTAACGTCGACAGCCTGCTGAATCAGCAGATTCTGCCGGTACTGAGCCAGCAGTTGCTGACCCATATGGCGGCGAAGCAGAAACCACGCAAACTGGCGCTCGGCTGGAGCGATGAAGAAGGTGTCTCACTGGAGTTCAACCGGACTGAAGGAGTGGCCATATGAGCAACAATCCCCCCATAAGATTCAGTCACAACCACCACCGGCTTTCGGTGAAGGGATGTGGCGCAGAGCTTGATGTGCTGGCTTTTGAAGGCGATGAAGCCTTAAGCAGACCGTTCCGCTACCGGATTGAATTCACCTGTACAGACCATGCCATCAGCAAAGAGATGATGCTGATGAAGCCCGGCTCCCTGACGCTGGAGGCCCCGGCTGACACGGGGGTCGGTAGTAAAGTGCAGCAGCCGCTGCGGGTGATTCAGGGCGTGGTGACCGGCTTTGAGCGCCTCAGCACTTCTAAAGAGGAAACCCGCTATGCCCTGACGCTCCGGCCGCGCTTGGCGCTGCTTGACCGTTCGCACCAGAACGCCATCTACCAGGACATGTCGGTGCCGCAGATTGTGGAAAAAATCCTGCGCGGGCGCCACAACATGCGCGGCCAGGATTTTCTGTTCTCGCTCTCAAAAGAGTACCCGCGCCGTGAGCAGGTGATGCAGTACGGTGAGGACGACCTGCGCTTCATCACCCGCCTGCTGGGCGAGGTCGGTATCTGGTTCCGCTTCACCACCGACACGCGCCTGAACATCGACGTGGTGGAGTTCTGCGACGGTCAGCAGGGCTATGAGAAAGGCCTGACGCTGCCGTCGGTGCCGCCGTCAGGGCAGCACTCGCAGGGCGTGGATTCGGTGTGGGGGATGGAGAGTCATCACAGCGTGGTGCAGAAGCAGGTCAGCACCCGGGACTACAACTACCGTCAGGCCACAGAGGATATGAATACTCAGGTTGACGTCACCCGGGGGGACGCGACCACGTACGGGGAAGCGTACCACTATGCTGACAATTATCTGATGCCGGGCAGCGCGTATGAGCGTAATCCGGCACCCGAGTCCGGTGCGTTTTATGCCCGCATCCGGCATGAGCGCTACCTGAACGGCCAGACGCAGACTCATGCCATCACCAGCTGCCCGATCCTCTCTCCGGGGCAGGTGCTGAAAGTCACCGGCGGTTATGAAGTGGCGGAGGTGTTTGCGCAGGGCGTGGTCATCACGGCGATGCACAGCCAGGCGCGGCGGGATGAAGACTTTCGCGTGCATTTTGAGGGCATCCCGGACAGCACGGATTTTTGCTTCCGCCCGGAGCCGGGCTCACGCCCGGTGATGGCCGGCACCGTACCGGCGCGCGTCACCAGCACCACCGAAAACGACACCTATGGCCACATCGATAAAGACGGCCGCTACCGGGTGAACATGCTGTTCGACCGCGATAACTGGGAAACCGGGTTCGAGAGCCTGTGGGTACGCCAGTCCCGCCAGTATGCCGGGGATACCTACGGCCTGCACCTGCCGCTGCTGGCGGGCACGGAGGTGGCGATTGGCTTTGAGGACGGCAACCCGGACCGGCCGTATATCGCAGGCGTGCTGCACGACTCGACCCACGGTGACCACGTGACCATCCGCAACTACAAACGTAACGTGCTGCGCACCCCTGCGAACAACAAAATCCGCCTCGATGACGAGCGCGGTAAAGAGCACATCAAGATTTCCACCGAATACGGCGGCAAGAGCCAGCTGAATCTCGGACATTTAGTGGATGCTGAGAAGCAGAAGCGCGGTGAGGGTTTTGAGCTGCGGACGGATAAGTGGGGAGCCATCCGGGCACACAAAGGGATGTTCATCAGCGCTGATGGCCAGACGAAAGCACAGGGCCAGGTGCTGGAGATGGAGGCGGCGGTCAGCAATCTGGGTGATGCCCGGGAGCAGATGACGTCCATCTCCGGTGACGCGCAGAAGGCGACCGCGAACCCGGCCGATCTCCAGGCGCAAATCACACTGCTGGAACAGCAGGTTACGGACCTCAAAAAATCAGTGCTGCTGCTCAGCGCGCCGGATGGAATGGCACTGACCAGCGGACAACATCTGCAGGTTTCTGCCGGGCAGAACCTGATAGCTACGGCCGGTAGAAGTGCCGACGTCAGCGTGGTGAAAAATCTGTTCATCGGGGTGGGTAATGCCCTGAGCGTGTTTGTTCGTAAGCTGGGGATCAAGCTCATCGCGAACCAGGGGCCGGTGCAGGTACAGGCGCAGAATGACCTGATGGCACTGCTTGCTCGTAAGGAAATTAGTATCGTCAGTACTGAAGATGAAATCAAAATCATCGCGAAGAAGAAGCTGACGGTAAACGGCGGCGGGAGCTATATCACTCTGGATGTTAATGCCATTGAGTCGGCGACGGCTGGTGAGTACAGAACAAGGGCCGGGTATTACGTCAGGCGGGAAAAAGCGCAGCATAAGCCTGATATTTCGCCTTTATCCAATGCTATCGACGACGGCAGCCACAATATTCGCTATTTGTGTGCTGATGATAATGGAGTTCCAATGTTGAATACGCCTTACAGGGCATTTTTGGCTGATGGCTCAGTGCTGGAGGGGGTCAGTGATGGTGAGGGGTATACGAAGCTGTTTACTTCTGCGCAGACTCAGGATGTTTTTTTGCATATGATGCCGGGAGTTATCAATGCCTAAGTATAAGATATATACAAAAATTGAATCAAATGTACCAGTATCCGATCTTTTTTATGACCTTGATGTCTATAAAACTGATGGCAATAATAAAAAACATGTTCTGCTGTCAGTAGCACAACAACCGATAGACCCTGGTTATTATACTCAGCCTCATGATACAAATGAGACTGATGATGATTTGTCAGTGATCTACATTATAGAAATTAATTTGTACCGCAAGCACGGTGGTAAGCTGATTTCGGTGCTTTCATCCCCGGCGAAGAAAATGTATACACTGGGTGAAATAGCTTCCGGGGCAGCATATTCAAAAAATAAGCGAGAAAATATCTGCTATTTTGAGACTAAAGCGCAGACAAAACCCTTAAATGATAACGGTGATGAAAATATTCATAGAGTCCAGATAACCTGCCTCGGAAGGGCATTTATAGCAAAAGAATATCCTGTCGGTAGTACTGATGATCCTTTCGATAGAAAGAAGATAGAAAATCAGATTGTATCGAGAATGAACCGCAGTAATTATCCTAATCAAGGTTGGACGAGTTTGTGTGGACCCGCAGCATTTTTTTATTGTTTGCAGATGGACAGGCCGGATGTTTATAAACAAGCAGCTATCGAACTTTGGTTGCATGGGAAAACTAAAATAGGCACTTTGGAGATCTCACCTGGAGACGGGTGTAGGCATCCTAAAGGAATTTTTTATGATGACTACGGTAGAGAAGCAGTATCAGGTCTGGATTGGATCACATTGGCTAGCCTGAGGGATTCTGAAAATTCAATTATGAGTTACGATGAAGTGGATGATCAGGTTGCTGGTATTACAATGTGGGGGAAGTTAACGGAATGGTTCGAAAAGGCCGGTTATGAGAAAGTATTCGATAATATAAGTCTCTCGCATGCAAATGTGAACGATATTATAAGTCTGAATAACTATATTAGTAGCGGGCACAAAGTTGTAAGCTTAATCTCTGCTGGAATGTTATCAGATTTTCCTGGGGACAGTTCATCGAAGAATCATTGGATAGTCTGGGATAGTCAAGTTAGGTGTAATGGTGGCAGAATAATATCTGCAAGCACATCCGTTTTAGACACGGTGGATTTAACCTTGTTTTCGTGGGGAAAAGTTAAAAATCAGTTAAAGAATAATGCAAGTCTGAGTGTTTTCATGAAACATACATTTGGAGGGTTGGTTTTTAGGCCAATAAAGTAATTTATGTGCCGTAGATTAATACTTCTTTCATTTATTTTATTGATTGTATCATGTACCTCACCTCAAATTGGCTTCACTCCATTTTGGGAAATATTACCTGATGCAAGGGTAGGTGTGCCTTATAATCAAGAGATTATTATAGGAACTAACTTGGAGGATAACCCAGAGTTCCTAACGGCAGAGAATACTAAAGTAGATATTTACCCTGCTGATATAGGACTGCAGGTGCTTTCTAATAAAAAAAGAAGGGATGGGTTACCTGTATACAATTTTCTTTCCATTTCAGGTGTGCCATCAGAATCAGGAACTGTTAAAGTTTCAATTTCTGGTTTTACATATGGTTCTATGTATACCAAAAGCGGTAAATTTAATAAAACCTATTCACTGAAGGTTAAATAGCCTTGGATAAATATATACAACATTATTTCAAAACTCGTTGATACGAATGGTGACTCATCGTCAAAGAATCACTGGATTGTTTGGGATGACCCGGAATACAAGAAGAAAAATGCAGCCGGCATGAAGAAAAAACCACCAAAAATTGAGAACCCTCAGAAAGTGACAGAGAGTGCATATAACTGTATTGATACGGGTGGTTTTTTTATAGCCTGTTTCAAATCTAAAGTTCTCAAAATTATGGATGAGGACAAGTTTGGGAAATCTGATGATGACAGCATTGTTTTGAAAGTAACTAAAGGTATAAATGGTGCAGATAAAGGGATTGCAGAAAGAAAAATAGCCACTAAAAAAGCAAAAGAGATTATTGATGATGAAGTTTAAAAAAAATTTATTTTTGTTCATGATGTTTGGTGCTACTGCTTTTAGTTCTTGGGCGGGATATTACAACACAATTAATACTGATGGCGTAATTATTCATTTTGATAAGGATAAAGCTGGATATGTAAGTGTCCACGATGAGAAATTAAATACGGATTACTCATGCAAAATTGAAAATTGGAATGATTCATTACTCTCTGGTGCTGGAGGTATTTCTCTAACTAGTGATCATGTAGGCGTGCTTATAGCATCAGGAAATAAATATCTTGATCTTAAGGAGCTTATAGGTTGTAAAGGACAGTCAATCCGCATTCATTCTATTCCATATTTTAACAATGCAATTTCTTCTATTATAGATGTGAATTTTGAGAAGGAATTAGTTCTGGCATTGGTTGTGATTGATGCTCACTTTAGATCATGTCAGGCGATAGTCTCTAGGTTTAATGGAAATAGAAACCTTTTGTCTGGCAAGGGTTTTTGGAGTGATTACCCATCTAGGTCAGATGAAAATAGCTTGTTTTATCTTAGTGGTTCAATATATCTAGGGGGAATATCTTTCAATGGAAAATATGTTGCACCAAACGATTTGGATTGTGCTGCTGATTCATTTCCAGGTGTGTGGGATATAGCTAAGAAAATGAAGGTTGTATTCCCAGAAGATAAAGATGATACTGTGATTGACAGTAAATGCAAAAAGCTTTTTTCAGGTGATAAAACCTTGGATGAGTTAGGAGGGAAGCTTATCAAGCCGAATTGATGATTTTTTGATTATAGTTTATTTGTCCTTTCCCCTGCTGACAAAAAGTTCAAAGAGATAAAGCCTGCATGCGGCGATGACTTTGTTAACGTACGGATTGAAGGTCATGATTTGATTAATATGATTTATGACAATAAAACTTCAAAGTCATGTTTCATCCCCCTCTAAAGTCTTAAATAACTGCTTTCGATATGTAAGCGTGCGATATAGAGTTGAAAACATTTAATTGAAAAAGCATATCAATGGTCGAAGCCTGAAGGAAAATAAAATTTCATAGTCATTAAAACATCCCTGAAAGGATTTACGCACAGGACGTAATGTTAGTAAAAAGTTTACATGTCATTCATTATCGGTTTCAGTTCTTTCTCTATGGCTTCTGTTCTTGCTGTTAACGCAGGATTTGTATCTGCAACGTGAACCCTGTCATCTGGTTCAAGTGCCAACATTTTTTCTTCATCCAGTTTTGATGCATGCAATATGCATTTTAGTGATTTTAAATACCCTGCATTGTCTGATGATGAGTACTTAGAAAAAGAATAACCAATATCGGAGTGGACTTGTCTGTATTCTGATGAAGCATTTTAATCGATGTGTGATGTACAGCAAGTGAACAGCAAGAGGGACAGTGTTAGTGGCGTCGATAATAAGATTGTGTATGATTAAAAAGATAATATACGGAAATCCATTCCGGATGCTACATATGTGAAAAATGGGAAAGTAAATCATCTATCTTTATTACAGGTTAAAAGAAAAGATGTATCTGTTTTTATGGCTATTGATATTATGGCGAAACTTAAAGATGGAATGTTAGGTTAGGGTGTTTTTTTGATACATAAAAATAATGCCCTATGTGGTTCTGGTATTAATTCTTTGGATGGTAAATGTGAAGATCTACCTAAAGAAGAATTTTAATTATTTGAGAGCATTTCATTTGATGGTGACTAGCCTTAGTTGAAATTTGAAAATTTTAAAGCATGAGAGTGTGAATGTCGTATTCCCTGAAAGATCTTCCGAAATGTTATCCTCGGCAAGTACCACCTAAAATATCCCGTTGGCTTGCCGTATTGGTGGCGATGCTGGTCATCAGCGTGATCCCTATGAGGATATTCGAACGATACATCAATAACAGCCACTTCTGGATGTTGGCTATTGGCGCACCAATAGTTATGTGGATTGTGAGTTTCACTATTCGCATGTGGGCATGGTCATTACAGGACAGTAAAGCGAATGGTTTTGACCGGCGTCGGGAGCAATGGATCTTGTGTGAGACCCGTAGGGCTCGTCGTGCGCTTCAGGTGTTGAATACGACATTTATTACCGCCCATCAGGAAGATGAACAATCTTCTGTTGCAATTGAAATGCTCAATAATCACAGCATTATCATTTCGCAGTCAGACTGGAAAGGCGAAGAAAGCAGGAGGCTGAGTCGTATCCTGACAGAACCAGAGGATACCCCTGGATTGGTCATCTCACGTCTGTTTTCAGAGCTGATTGCTGATCTTCCAGTTCATCAGTTTCCGGAGAACGCTTCGATTGTTGCCATCCTTGATGTCTCGTCATCTCTGTCATTCCCAGCTGTCAGAGATATCTGGCAGGAAGCCTGGCAGGAGAGTGGCATAACCTGCGTTCTTGAGTACACAGACAGCAATGGACCAAGGGTAGTCAACCACTGGCTGGATCACCGCATTAAAGATGATGCGATGTTATTGATTGTTGGTCTCCAGATTGATCCGGTTGTTTCAAACAATACTGCTGAAGCAGCCGTTGCTCTGCTTCTTGGCAACCGCCTGACCCAGGAGGCACTCGAACCTCTCGCGTTGCTTCACCGGCCAGATTCTGCTCCAACAGGTGAACTAAGGGAGGGGATGAACATGGCCGCCTATAACGTCCCGCTCAAAGAAAATATAGTGAAAAATTTATGGCTTGCTGGGCTGACAGGTGAGCAGCGCGCAGAAGTTATTGCGTGCCAGAATGCGCACCCTGCGCAGTCTGTCGAGGACGAAGCCGTCATTTCGCTCGATACATCCATGGGGCATGCCGGAGCCGTAGCTCCCTGGTTGGCTATCGCTGCCGCCACTGAAATTGCCCGACTAACTCAATCGCCACAGATGATTATCTGCGGTGATACCACACAGAATGTGCTGTGGAGCACGCTCATTACCCCGATTGCTTCCCGACAGGAGATGGATCCGTGAAGCTACCTTTAGCACCGAAGACTACGGAAGGCCGCTATCTTGCTGTCGCATTGATTTTCTTTTTGCTGTTAGCCGTTATGACGTTAATGGTCTGGAAGCATCCGGATATAGCCGGGATTGAAGACGGAAGTCAGCAGCAAATTTACTGGCTTATCGCCGGCGGATGTATTTCAGGCAGCGCCCTTATCGTATCCGTGGTGCTTTTGGCGGCAGTACGTGGTGTCGGTAAGCAGGAGTTTAATGCGCTTGTCGACAACACCAACGGTGATGATGAGAAAAAGAAACGGGAAAATGATAAAGCGCCAGTTCACCCTGCGGTGGCCATGTGTAACAAGATTCGGAGACATCTCCGCTCCCGTATTGGCCTTTACTGGCGTCGTAAAACCCGTCTGTTGTTAATTACTGGTGATGAAGTGGCAATCGAACAGCTGGTTCCCGGCCTGCAGCAGCAGCAGTGGCTGGAAGGCAACCGTACCGTGCTGATTTACGGCGGCAGCCTCACGGCTGAACCCGATAAGGAAAAATACACCGCGCTGCGCAGGCTGCGTCGCGGACGCCCGCTGGACGGGATTGTCCGCGTCATGCCTGCGTCGCTTAATCTGACGCCTCACATCAGCGACAACGACCTTCGCGGGCTGGAGAAAATCAGCGAACGGCTGCGCTACTCCGCCCCGGTCTGGCTGTGGCAGTTGTGCAGCAGCGACTGGCCGCAGGCCACGCGCCCTGAGCAGGCGGTCGGGGCAACGTTCCCATTGCGCGCCAGCGAAGATGATATCGTCCGCCAGCTTGAGCGGATGCTGCCGGCCCTGCGGGCGCAGGGGATAAGCCAGGTCGCGGAGAACAACAGCCACGACTTCCTGCTGCGCCTGGGCCGGCACCTCAGAGAGGGCGGTATCGCCCGCCGGGCTCAGCAACTGGTGCCATGGCTGGCTGCCTCTCAGCAGCGCGTGCCGCTGCGCGGCCTGATGTTCAGCCTGCCGCGGGATACCCCCGTTGATGTGTCCGGGGCAGTCAAATCTCCTGACGCTGCCATGACAGAAAAATACCGCCCTGAATCACAACGCCATGCCCTGACCCTGCCGGTGACCTGGCAGGGCATTGTGGACGACTGTGCCCGCGTACGCGGCCGGCGTGTCGCTGTGCCGTGGGAACAGGCGACCGGCGGGACGCTGATGGCCATCATGGGCGCCTTGGGAGCGGGGCTGCTGCTGTCGTTTGCCGTCAACCGCCAGCAGATTATCTCCGTTGCGCAGCAGGCGCATGCCCTGGTGGAGCATCCTTCCGTGTCGGATGACCAGCTGACGGCCCTGCATACGCTGCGTAACGCGGCCGGCCGCCTGCAGCACCGCATCCAGGAGGGCGCCCCCTGGTATCAGCGCTTCGGTCTGGACCACAACCCGCAGCTGCTCAGCGCGATGCTGCCCTGGTACGGCGTGGCGAACAACCGCCTGATACGCGACCCGGCAAACGCCGCCCTGATGCAGAAGCTCAGCGCGCTGGTGAACGCCGCCCCCGACAGTGACCAGCGGGCAGCGCTGGCGAAGCCGGGCTATGACCAGCTGAAAGCCTGGCTGATGATGGCCCGTCCGGATAAAGCCGACGGCGCGTTCTACGCCCGGACCATGAAGGCCGTGCAGCCGGCGCGGCAGGGCATTTCAGCCGCCCTGTGGCAGAGCCTGTCGCCGGACCTGTGGGCCTTCCACATCACCGGACTGCCTGAACAGCCACAGTGGAAAATCACGCCGGATGCGCAGCTGGTCAGCCAGAGCCGCCAGGTACTGTTACAGCAAATCGGACGGCGTAACGCCGAAAGCACCCTGTATGAAAACATGCTCAAATCCGTGCGTCGTCACTTCGCCGATGTCTCTCTGGAAGACATGACCGGCGGTACCGATGCGCGGCGACTGTTCACCACCGGGGAAGTGGTGCCGGGCATGTTCACCCGCCAGGCCTGGGAAGGCGGCATTCAGCAGGCAGTCGAAAATGCCGCACGTTCGCGCCGGGATGAAATCGACTGGGTGCTGAGCGACAGCCGCAGTGCCGTCTCCGCAGACCTGTCGCCGGAAGCCCTGAAGGCGCGTCTGACGCAGCGTTACTTCAGCGACTTTGCCGGCAGCTGGCTGAGCTTCCTCAACAGCCTGCACTGGAATCCGGCCAGCAACATTGCGGACGTTACCGACCAGCTGACGCTGATGAGCGATGTCCGTCAGTCGCCGCTGATTGCCCTGATGAATACCCTCGCCTGGCAGGGGCAGACCGGCCAGCAAAGCGAAGGCCTCCCGGACGCCCTCATCAAATCGGCTAAAGACCTCGTAGGCGGGAAAGACAACCCCGCGACTGACCCGTCCGCGTCAGGCCCACAGGGACCGCTCGGTGAAACCTTCGGGCCGCTGCTTCAGCTTCTGGGGAAAAATAAAGGCAGCCATGTGATGTCGGCTGACACTTCACTGAGCCTGCAGACGTATCTGACCCGCATCACCCGCGTGCGTCTGCGCCTGCAACAGGTGGCCGGTGCTTCTGACCCGCAGGCGATGATGCAGACCCTGGCGCAGACCGTATTCCGGGGCAAAAGCGTCGACCTCACCGACACCCGGCAGTACGGCAGCCTGATGTCGGCAAGCCTGGGCGAGGCGTGGAGCGGCTTCGGCAACACGATGTTTGTGCAGCCGCTGACCCGGGCCTGGGAAACCGTACTTCAGCCGTCGGCAGCCAGCCTCAATGACAAGTGGCGCCGCTCCGTGGTGGCAAACTGGCACACCGCCTTCGACGGACGTTTCCCGTTTGCCGCCAGCAAAAGTGACGCCTCTCTGCCGATGCTGGCGGAGTTTGTGCGCAGGGACAGCGGGCGCATTGAGCGCTTCCTGAACACGGAACTCAGTGGCGTGCTGCACAAAGAGGGCAGTCAGTGGATAACTGACAGGGTCAACAGCCAGGGGCTGAGCGTTAACCCGGCCTTCCTGCGGGCGATTAATCAGCTGAGCCAGCTGTCGGACATTCTGTTCACCGATGGCAGCCAGGGCATCAGCTTTGAGCTGCAGGCGCGTCCTGTGCCGCAGGTGGTGGAAACTCAGCTGACCATTGACGGACAAAAGCTGCACTACTTTAACCAGATGGCCGACTGGCAGCGCTTTCGCTGGCCGGGCGACACCTACAGGCCGGGGACGATGCTGACCTGGAGCACGGTCAATGCCGGAGCGCGCCTGTTCGGGGACTACAGCGGAACCTGGGGGCTGATTCGCTGGCTGGAGAAGGGGAAACGCGAGCAGCTTGACCGAAGCCAGTGGATGATGAGCTTCAGCGCGCCGGATGGCCGAACCCTGCAGTGGGTGCTGCGCTCACAACTCGGAAAAGGTCCGCTGGCGCTGCTGGAACTGCGGGGGTTCACGCTGCCGGATCAGATATTCAGTGTCGACAGTGCGGTGATGGCTAACACGGGAAGCCGTGACAGGGAGGGTGAAGAATAATGAGCACACTGCAGAATCTGGTTGCCGCCTGTCAGGCTGACGAAACGCAACTGCGGCAACAGGCGCAGGCACGTACTGAAAACTGGCAGCCCTGGCTTACTCCGGTCAGCGATGCCAGCGCAACGGGAGAAGATCCCGGCTATGACGATGATTTTCAGCGCATCCGGGAGGAAGTCAACAAACTTTCCGGCATTGATACCGGGCTGATTTGCACGCTTGGCGAAAAACTACTGACCACTATCGCCAAAGATATCCGGATTGCCACCTATTACTGCTGGGCACGTCTGCACCAGGACGGAGAAACCGGCTTTGCCGAAGGGCTTGAACTGCTGGCGGGATTGCTGCAGCGCTATGGCACGCAGCTTCATCCACAGCGCGAGCGGAGCCGTAAACCGGCACTAGAGTGGCTCGCAGGCTCCCGTGTGCTTGACAGCCTGTCACTCTGGCCGGAAGTGATGAGGGAAGATGCTCAGCGTACTGCCGGTGCACTGCTGCTTATCAGTGACTGTCTGGAGACTGAGCCAGAAGTCTCACGCCCCGGTCTGAATGCCCTGTACAACGCGCTGGAATCCCGACTGATCAAAGCCGGTGGCGTGGATGCCGTGGTGCCGCAAAACGTCGGTCATAAGGCACAGGCATCATACACGACAGAGGCTGAAGCGCCGGTTCTGAGCCGCATTACCTCCGGTCAGGATTTGCTGGCCCAGGCCCGCACCCTGACCGGATATCTGCGTGAGCAACCCGATGGATGGCTTGCCGCACACCGGCTGATGAAAAGCCTGCGTCATGACACGCTGAGTGCTATTCCGGCCCCGGATGCCGAAGGAAAAACGCGCATCGAACCGCCGCGCGCTGACCAGCGGGCCATGCTCAAACGCCTGTACCTGCAGCAGAGCTGGCTGGAGATACTGGAGCAGGCGGACAGCACTTTCTCGCGTGGCGCTAATCACCTCTGGCTGGATTTGCAGTGGTATGTCCATCAGGCCCTGATGAAATCGGGACAGGATGTACTGGCTGATATCATCGCCGCCGACCTGAAAGGACTGCTGCGCCGCCTTACCGGGCTTGAAACCCTGGCCTTTAATGACGGTACGCCCTTTGCCGATGAGGTCACGCTGAACTGGATAAATCAGAACGTGCTGGACGATATGGCTGGCTGGCGGGATGAGCCGGTCAGTGCCGACAGTGGGGATAATAACGATATTCTGGCTCTTGAGCCGGAAGCGCTGGAGAAAGCGGATACTGATGGTCTGGATGCCACACTTCACTGGCTGCAGACCCGCCCGGGCACAGACGCCACAAAAGACAAATGGTTACTGCGTCTGCTGATGGCCCGCGTGGCCGAGCAGAAAGGCAAAAATGAACTGGCCCTACATCTGCTGGGTGAGCTCGACAGTGCCGCACAGTCAATCACCCTCACGCAGTGGACACCGGCACTACTGTTTGAAGTGAAATCGCGTCGCCTCAGACTGCTGCGCATCAAAGCCACACGCAGTGAAACCGATAAATCACGGCTTCAGCCCGAGATGGACTTGCTTCTGTCCGGTCTGATTGCGCTCGACCCGGCAAGCAGTGCGGTGCTTTGCGGATAATCTGGACGGAATTTAGCGATAAGGGAAGAATATGGCAGCAGAAGGCTTTTACCTGGTGCAGGGGGACAAGACGACCTGCGGCGGGAAAATCACCACGGGCGCAGATGATCACACTCTGTTTGATAAACCTGTTGCCCGGGAGCAGGACAGGGTGACCTGCGGGAAGCATGCCGGGCTTTTCAGGATAGCCGGTGGCATTGACAACGATACCATTCATGACCGGCGAATGGCCGGAACCCTCGACAGCTATAGTACCTGCCCCTGTAAGGCGAAGTTCATTCCGTCGATGATGAATGATACGTACGAGAAGAACAGTGGAGCTTCCGCTGGAAAATTGGCAGCCGGCTTTACAGCGGCTCCTACGCAGGCATCTCCTGAGCTGCCAGGTTATCTGACCGGCGAGCAAAAGCCGACAGGATTTGTGCCTGATTATCCTGTTCTGATAAATACTCACTATCTGCCCGATGATAAACTTCGGGCTATGCTGGAAGTTAACAGACAGGATTGCATGATCCTTACTTTGCCAGAATGTCTCGAAATTATAACGTCATGGGATTTTGTAAAGCATACATGGACTTCTATTACGACGAGCACTCCCGGCAGTATCGTAAAGACCTACTGGACAAATATTAATGATGTGGTTAGTGCCTCAAAAATTGTAAGCCAGTTGGGTACAATGGGGATTAAAGGCACCGTATTTATTAACCATAGAGGAACTGAGCTCATAAAGCTTACTGGCTATCCGGGAATCAGAAAAGCACTCAATGCTCCAGTTTTCTCTTTGAAGCACCCAAAAATTATTGAAATGGCAATTGGTAAATATGGGCTTGCAAAGACTGTTATAGACGGAACTATTGTCGGGTTAATTTATGTATCCGCTGTTGATACAGTCGATTTCATTCTTAATGATGAAACCTCCCTCGCGGAGTTTATGGGGACACTTGCTACTGATGTCGTAAAAGTTGGTCTTTCGTCAGCCGTAGTTTGGGGCGTTGGCTATGCTGCGAATGCATTCTTACCTTTTGTTCTTGGACCTTTAGCGGTTGTCGTATTTGCTGGCGTTGGTACAGCAATAATACTAAATGCTATTGATAAAGAATACGGCATTACAGATAAACTGGTAGCTTATATAGAGTCAGCACAGCAGGAGTTTGTTGACAGAGCCAGAGGTATCGAGCGCGGAGTATGGGATTTGGGGGCTATGTATGTTGATGGGATGCTTGAAAAGGGACGAAGGGTTATCGAGGCAGAAGTTAAACGCTATATCCGAAATGCTATCCGTGATGTTGGTTTAAGGAGCTTGGAATAAATGTTTTCGTTGAAAGAACGAGTGGTTCTTTTCTTTTTAAATATGCTTATTGCATTTTTGATGATTGTATTTACTTATGTCGGTGTAATTTCTATTGTTAAGTGCTTGTCTTTTCCAGATGCGTTTGAGTACTCTACTGGATGCGTTATTTTATCTTTTTCAGCTATTATTCTTGGGCCTGTGTTTATTAGTGGGTTTCCGGTGATTTTTCTTGGCAGACGCTTTGAGCATAAGATAGCGACTATTTTAAGTAAGATAATAATCTGGGGCTTTGTTTTAGCTGTTTTTTCTGGTGTTCTGTTTCGTACTTATTACATTTATGAAATTAAGAGTCGAGGGTATGTTGAATGTCATAATAAAAATCTCGGGGCCTTTTCTGCGCTATCGACAAAATATGCTTTAAATTTGGCTGATTGTAGGCGGTAAAAAAATAAAGTAATGCAGCGTAAGAGTTGTGATGTTACCTACTGATTTTTAGGGAGATATCTATAAGTCAGAAATGACATAATGAGTATCCAGCGGAGGTTGTATTGATGTTTGAAACAAAGGTTCGGCCTGTTTTAGCCATATTACTCATGCTGGGGTTGTGGAGTCTTTGTGTTTACCTTGGGAACGATACGTTTAATGAGTATTTTTCGTTTGGTGACAACATCGTTTTTTCGTGGTTGACGGTTTCTTTTATCGCTTTACCTGTGGTAATGATCTTTCCATTTATATATTTCATTTAGCTTTTATTAAAAGGTAAAGAATATGCATTCAAAACGATGGATGCGTATGTGGTATATTTAAAATGGGGCTGTATTGCTTTAGTAATTATTGGGGTTATGTATTCAGTTTTTTACCCAACAGTTCTGGTAAAAAAAGGATATCTTCGGTGTAGTGGCATCCCGTCAGGATGGATGCCTGGAACGGCAACTCGTTATGTCCGTGATTCGTCTTTGTGCAATGTAAGTAACAAGTAAATACAATGTATCCTTTTAAATAACGAGTCATCGCATTTTGTGAGGTGATATTTTTCCTGGTGGTTTCCATCGGGATTTCATATCTCGGTATTTTTAAGTAGCGTGAATACCTTTCTTACCCCGATGTCGTTAACTTCTCTTTTTAGGTAACTTTTGCTGCCGCATTTTTCTTTTTTTTCTCACCGTTATTGGCGGTTTTTTTTCTGTTATTTTTGCGGGGGTATAATCGTTACATTAGGTAAAAGATTACTCAGTACCTCGTTTATTATCTTGGAGCTAACAGTCCTGTGAATATTCATCTTTTCAGAAAGACATACGACATTTTTAATGCATGAAGGATACACAGAATGCCAGGGGCTCCCTTCGGATTGGATGCCTGGTATGGCAAAAAAATATGTCATAGAACCGCCCCTTTGTACTCAGCATTGATGGTTCTCTTTTCTGTATGAATACCCGAGCCAGACTCCCGGAGTCTGCTTAAGTGTTTAACACGCAGCAATTTACTAAGCAGAATAAATATGGATGACTTAACCCTGCGTTACTATGACGCTGAAATGCGCTACCTGCTGGAAGCCGGTGAAGAGTTTGCCCGCGCTCACCCCGAGCAGGCGGCAATGCTCAATCTCGATAAAGCGGGGGCGCGCGACCCGTACGTGGAACGCCTGTTCGAAGGCTTTGCCTTCCTGATGGGCCGGCTGCGTGAGAAGCTTGATGACGACCTGCCTGAACTGACCGAAGGGCTGGTCAGCCTGTTGTGGCCGCATTATCTGCGCACCATTCCGTCGATGTCGGTGGTGGAGTTCACCCCTGACTGGCGTGAAATGAAAGAGCAGATGCGTATTGCCAAAGGTTTCGAAGTGAACTCACGACCAATTGGTGTGAAGGGCACGCGCTGCCGGTACACCACCACCAAACAGATAACCCTTCAGCCGTTGTCGCTGGAGCACGTCCACCTGTCGACTGATCCTGACGGGCGTTCGGTCATCAACCTGCGTTTCAACTGTAGCCATCTTGCCGACTGGAGCCGTGTCGATCTCAGTCAGATTCCGTTCTACTTCAACGCAGACGCACCGCTGGCCAGCGCCATGCATGAAGCCTTTACCATGAACACGGCGTGTCTGTGGCTGCGGATGCCGGGTGATAGGGACAGAAGACCGCTCGACGGTTATTTCACTGCGCTGGGTTTCGGCGACGAAGATGACCTGTGGCCGAAGGGAAGCAGCAGCTTTAGCGGCTATCAACTGCTGCTGGAGTACTTCACCTTCCGTGAAAAATTCATGTTTACGGGGCTGCGTGGGCTGGAGACCGTGGCCTTTCAGGCTGAACTTCCCTGGTTTGAGATCGACGTGGTGCTGACAGAACGCTGGGAGCATGATTTCAGCTTTACCGAAAAGCATCTGCGCCTGAATTGCGTACCGGTGATTAACCTGTTCCCGCTGGAATCTGATCCGCTGACGCTCAACTCCCTGCAGACCGAATACATGCTGCGCCCGATGCGCGTGCAGGATGGACATACGGAGATTTACGCAGTGGATTCGGTAATCTCATCGAGCCAGCATACCTACGTACCGTTTTCGAGCTTCCGCCACAAAGGCGGGATGATGCGTCACGAAGCGCCGGAATATTATTACCACACCCGCGTGCGTCGCGGTCCGTCCGGGTTACATAACACCTGGCTTATCCTCGGTGGAGAAGCCTTTGATAACCATACGGTGCCGGAAGATGAAAGCCTGTCGTTGACGCTCACCGGCACCAACGGCCAACTGCCGCGACGTGCGCTGCAAAGCACCGTGCTTGATACGGTGATGAAAACCACCTCGGCCAGCATCGCCGTACGTAACCTGTGTGCGCCGACGCTACCCTGTTATCCCCCGGCAAGGGACCGTTTTCACTGGCGCGTACTGAGCCATCTCGGCAGCGGGTTCCTGTCGATGATGGATAATGCCGATGTGTTGCGCGGTACCCTGGCGCTGTATGAATGGACGGACAGCGAGATGAACCGTCGTCGCCTGGAAGCCATCCTCAACGTGAAACACAGTGAAACAGAGCGTTTCGAGCAGGGCTACCTGGTTCGTGGTGTGCAGATTGACGTGACGCTGGACAGCCACGGCTTTGCCGGGCGCGGCGATATCTGCCTGTTTGGCGAGATGCTGAGCCGCTTCTTTGCACTCTATACCGACATCTATCTCTTTAACCGCCTGATTATCATTTTGCAACCGACCGGAGAACGCCTGGAATGGGAAGAGAAGCACAACCGCCGCATTCCCGGCTGACCCCAAGGCTGGAGGCCGACCTTCACCGCATTAACTTTTACCGTTTATGTCAGCTTTTGGAGAAACGTAATCCGGACAGGCCATTAATGGGCGCGACCAGCCACCCCGGGGATGACCCGGTACGTTTTGCGCCGCATCCGGGCATGGGGTTTCCGGCCAGTGAGCTGAAAACCGTTGAATATGATGAGGACGATGACAGCAAGCCACCGGTTATCCGTGCCACGTTTATGGGGATGTATGGGGTTGACTCACCATTGCCGACGGCCTATCTCGATGACATCTCTCAGCGCAGTGAAGGGCACGAAGCGCTGCAGGGATTTCTGGATATCTTCAGCCATCGCATTCTGACGCAGTTTTACCGCATCTGGCGTAAGTACTCTTACCCGGCCACCTTTGAGCCCGGCGGTACCGACAGCATCTCGCAGTCACTGCTGGGCCTTGTGGGGTTGGGTATTCCCGGCACAGCAAACCACATTGCCACGCCGGTATCGCGCTTTCTGGCGCTGCTGGGTGTACTGCGACAGCCGGGCAAAACTCAAGAGGGGATGCAGGCGCTGGTCACTCTACTGGCCCCGGATACCACCGTGAAGGTCAGCCCGTACTGCCTTCGACCCGTGGAGGTCACTCGGCCACTGGGCTTCTATGGTGATGCCGATTTTCTGCTGGACGGCAATACGCCACTGGGTGACGAAGCGATGGATGCGGGCAGCCAACTGCTGGTTGCGCTCGCGACGAATAATGAACAGGAGGCGCAGGGCTGGAAACCGGATGGTCTGCTGTATCAGGATTTTCTGGTCATGCTGCGGGTGTACCTGGGATGGCGCTTCAAAGCACGCATTACCCTGACCACGTCTGTCCGGTTGCTGGCCGTGCCACTGCTGGGCGAAGACCCTTTCTGGCTCGGCATGAACGGTGTGCTGGGCGCAGAGGGCGATGAGCTTCCGGCGGATATCCCTGCGACCTTTACGACCGAACTGGGTTACTACACCGGGCTGGAGCCTGCGAAACCACAACAAGGAAACCGACGTGTTACGTACAAGTTTGACTAAAACGCTCTGGTTGATGCCTCTGATGGCATTCAGTCTGGCGGGCTGCGGAATAACCCAGGGGGTTGCCGATAGTACCCAATCGGCGTTTAACGCTGTTTTTTACAAAAAGATCAAGGTGCTGCACCTTGATTTCACAGCACGTGAGGCGCTGAATACCGACGCCCGCGAGAGCAACTCGTTGTCTGTACCTGTTGTGATACGGATTTACCAGTTGAAAGACCGCAAAACCTTCGACAAAACGCTCTACCAGCAATTGCTCCAGGAAGGTGACACCATTCTGAAAGCCGACCTGCTTGCCCGCCGGGATGTGGTGGTGAAGCCGGGCGGAGATGCGAGCCTTAACATGCCAATGGAAGCCGGTGCGCAGTTTGTGGCGGTGGCGGGACTGTTCCGTCATCCGGACAGGGTTAAGAATACCTGGAAGCTGGTGATTCAGCGCGAAGACCTCGATCCGGATAAGCCGCGTATTCTGGAAGCCGGTAATAACTATCTGATGCTGCAACCGCTCAAGGATGACTAATGCCACGGGAACATCACACGCCTTCGCTGTATGAAATGCTCACCGGCCATTTTACCGGTGGCCTTGCTCTCAACCAAGTCAGTGAAGAAAATCAGGTCATCCTCTCTGTACTGGATAACATGCAGCGTATCCTTAACTGCCGTGCGGGAACCCTGGCACACCTGCCGGATTATGGTCTGCCGGATATGACCAGAATCCTGCAAGGCATGCCGGGAACGGCCCATGAGCTGATGGGGGCATTGTCCGCCGTCCTGCTCAAATATGAGCCCCGACTGAAAAGGATAGCGGTTGTCCTGCTGGAGCAGAACGTCCCCGGTGAGTTGCGCTATGCCATTGACGCAGAGCTCAAAGGCGTTGGCCTGGTCCGCTATGGCACTGAGTTTATGCCTGAAGGTCGGGTTCTGTTACGCCATCTTAAGCAACAGCAGTATCTCGACACGAGAACCCCTCTCTAAGGCGAGATCACATCCTGCCAGTTTCATCTGGCGAGCTGGCGTTATTTCGCTGCGCTGACGCCGCCGTTAGTGTTGATTTTTAATTTTTTTTCAGTCGATTGCGTGTTGATGATGAGACTCTTTTTACTGACTCATTATTACTGCTTGCGTCTGTGGCGGGATGAACGATTTTTTCAGCTCATTGAGAGTGAAAACGACCTTATTGAGTTTGATAACAGGATTGCGCTTTGGTGGACAATAAAAGGGAGCACTCGCTCTCTGGTTGAACGCTGGTGCGGGTCTAAGGTTTTATGGCGACGCTATGAATTTTTTCATTGTGTATGGTCTTTTACAGGGCCCTTGGTTGATTAGGCAGGTCTTAAATGACGATGAATCCCGGTATGCATTGGACGTTATATTTTAAGGTTTCACATCACGAAGGGAGCCTGTTAAACATCGCTTTCGCCCCGGGAACCGGGTAGAAACTTTTCAGCTATATGTTGATTTGATACATCGCTGACCCGGTGGCACTTCAGTATCTACAGCGTCTCGAATATGCAGAAAGCAAAGCCGCATAAGCAATAACCCTCCACAGCTCCTTTTACGTCAAATGGACAACTGGTCATGCATGACATCCCCCCTCGTAAAATCAAAACCGGTGGCGACCCGCGCACGTTAGCGGATTACGCCGCTCTGCGCGATGAACTGAGTAAGCTCATACATCCCGCGCGCCCGGATGTGAACTGGCGATATGTTGAAAAACGCTGTCTCTCACTGTTTGAGCAGAACGGTGTGGAACTGCAGACGGCGGCCTGGTACACGCTGGCCCGAACGCAACTGGCCGGACTGGTCGGCCTTAATGAAGGACTTGCGATACTCGACGCCCTGATAAGCCATCAATGGGGGACGCTGTGGCCGCAGCCCGTCCATGCCCGCATGGAAATCCTCAGCAGTCTGAGTCAGCGTTTGCAGCAACGGATGCGTTCGCTCCCGATCAATTACAGCGACCTCAGCCAGTTGTACCGGGCTGAGCAACGGCTTACCGGTATCGGGGAAGTGCTCAAGCGCCTGGAGCTTAAACATCTCAGCCAGCTCGATACCTTGCGTACCTTAATGCACAATTGCGCTGTCCGGCTGGAAAACAGCGATGGGACAACCAGTACAACGGCGACGGTTCAGTCCGGTATAGTGTTGCCGGCCACCGTGATGCATGATGCCTCCATGGGGGACCTTGCGGGTAGCTCGTCTGAAAATACGCCAGAAAGCGCAGTGAAGTGGGTGTACGTTGCACAGGCGGAACATCAGGCGAATGTGGACGTTTTGGCGGCAATACCTGCCCCGGTAAAAAAACGGACATCCTTCGCTGCCGGGATGTGCACCATGCTGGTGATAAGCATCGTCGCAGTGTGGAGCTGGCAGTATTTTCACCGGCCTGACCCGCTTCAGGCTCAGCTTGCAGCATCCCTGGCGCCTTTACCTGCAACGCTCACGCCTGAACAACTGGAAATGTTGCGTCAGCAATCACTTTCATCACAAACAGTGATAACACAAACACAGCAGCAACTTGCCCGACTGGATAAATTGCCTCCTGACTGGAATATCGCCTTGAGTCGACAGCTTTTGGAACAGGCCAGGGCACTGTGGCCGGAGCAGACAAAACCCCTGATAAAGCAATGGCAGCAACAACTCAATGCTGCCGCGTTGCCGACAGAACGCCTGAATGGCTGGCATCAGGGAATGATGACGCTACAGAAACTGAGTGACAGATTGAACGGGCTGGATGAGCAGAAGGGAAAATATATGACGATCAGTGAGCTGAAATCAGTGGTTTTTTCCACGATGCAGTTCTTTAATCAATCCATACCGGCTGAAGAACAACTGCGGGCACTGTCACAACATCCTGCGGGGAAACCATTACCTGCTGCTGCCCGGTCTCAACTGGAAATGCATCTGAAACAACTGACAGCCCATTATGCTGAACTGAAACAGCAGACAGAAAAATAAATACAGCGCTAAAAGCCGGGGTTGATTCAGTCATCGTATCGTCCAGCAAAAATAAGGTGGTCGTTTCCGGTTAGTTCTTCCGGTTTACAAAGGGCGATCAAGGATTGAGTCGATCCTGGTACAGCATGAGGACGCTTCATTTTTTATTCTGGCTTTGTGAATTTCCCCGATTTAATTTCTTTGTCACTACTGCTCGAATAAAGCTTTTCAGGGAGTGCTTTGGCTCGTGTGCTTAATGTAACCAGACGAGGTTTTTTTTAATTTTTGCCCTTCTTGCGGAATAGGTTATCTCTTCCATTAGTTTACGCCTTGCGGGTATCACTCAAAGTGAATTTTTGAAGTCCACTTATGACCGGTGAGCAAATCGCAGTTTACTCAAACGAGCAGATGGCATGAATGTTAACTGCATACCGTTACCGTCTGTCAATTTGACAGGTTTATCAAAATGCTTTGTATTTCTTACTGTTAACTCAGCGAGCGCCATACTTAAAACCCTCTTCTGATGGTCGCTGCATTACCGAACTTAACATACCAACATATGTACCAACTAAACGGCGTAGATTTTGAATTACGGTGGTAGCGTTAACGGGTAATAAATGGAAGGTAACTTTCTGAATTTAAAGGGTTAAATAGATTTTGAAATACGTAGGTGAGCTAGCATCTGGTGTCCCTGCAGCAATCGAACTTTATTTCATATTGTTGTTTTTTATAGAGTTTTTATGTTTTTTTAATGATGATACCATCAAAAATACCATCATTAGAGGAATGGTTGCCTAAAAGAATCATCAGGTATAAGTGCATCAATGTGCTGCAAATATTTTGCTAAAACGAGCATCCTAAGAAGGGATAAATAATAACAAAGGGAGCAATTACTCCCTGTTAGAAAAATTGGTTTTTACATAACTACTTAACAAATATCTAAATTAGTACATTTATCAGTGATGAATCCGGCAAGTTGATTTGGATAGATGAAATTTTGCCAGAACTTACTTTATTTAGTAACGCTAAAATTCTGCCAGGTTCATCCCTAATAGTGGTTTGGCTTACAAGGAAACCCTCAATATTTTTCAGATTGAATTTTTTTGAGCTAGCCTCAAGGCTGTCAAGAAAGCCTTGCCGACCTGTGGCCCTGAAGCCTCTCATCACAACAGCGTAGCGAATATCGAGATTGAAAAAATCCTCTCTAGATATTTCGGGAAGATACTTTATAACGAAACAAAATAATGTAGTTATCCCCTCATGTATCTTCATGCGAATATCATCTTTTTTTGCAGAACCTTCTTTAAATTCAACAAAATAAAGTATGTCCTCAGCTATGAAAAGCGCATCAGGTGATTTTTCTTTTAGCCCATTATCATAACAGATAGAATGGTTCACAACTTTGTCGTAATTAAAACCAACCTCGTCTGAGATTATAAAATTTTTTTTACCGTCAGAGTTAAAACTAAGACTAGTAATAGTATCCATTGCCCCAGGGTAAACTTCACAAAGTTTATCGAAAATCTTTTGGCTCTTAGAAGTCATCAAAATCATCCTTGTTCAGATCATGCAAAGGCTCTGCCAGTAAGTCGATAGCATGAGAGACATTATCCGTAATATCTATAAAGGTTGTAAGACTATCATTAGGGTATTTCATTGCTAAATAGAAACTGTTTTCAATCTTTACCTTATCGGAAAAATGTTTCAATGAATCAATAATGTAAGGGCTATGTGTTGTAATTATAATATCTACTCCAGAGCGAACTAGCTCACAAATTAACTCGCAATATAAAACCTGCCATTTTGGATGTAAGTTAACTTCAGGTTCATCAAGAATTAATAAATTATTGTCTTCTGCATGACCGCCTTTTATTAACATATCAAGTATGCCTAAAGACTTAACTCCTGATGCGATATTTGAGGATGATATTACATATCCTTTTCGATTGAGCAGAAAATCAAATTTTTCGTTGTCATATGAAATCTCGCCGTTAAAAGCATGACTTATTCGAGACGAGACTTGAGAATGGATATCTTCTTCTTGGTCATTAAATAAATCATTGTAAGCGTATAAGTTATAAATTGAATCGCTTAGCTTATTGCTAAGGTCTTTTATGTGAAGGGGCACTGTAGCCCTACCGCCTGCAGCATTTTTTAATTCAAAAAGTGTTTTTGACATCTGTGCCAAATTATGAAATTGCATGATGGCCGGTGACTCAACATAAGTAGCATCGCTATAACCCAGCTCGTCATCAAAATCAAATTTAAATTTTGTATCACTCACCCAATTTATTTTCATTAAAGGTGAGGCACCGTCATTTACTATTACGCTAGGTTTAAGAGCCTCAATTTGACCTTTAGGAACTATTTCACCACGAAACTCAGAGAAGAATGCTTTGCTGATGGCTCGATTCATTGCAGATACTTTATCATCAGGCTCTTCAATTATAGATCTCATTTTCTCAAGCTCATTACTTGCTCCAGAAAATGAATTATCAGTAAGCTCATGACTATCTAGCATCAGGCTAAGTGTATTGTAACATTCAGCAAGGGTAGCGTTAGTATCCATTTTAATCTGGGACACTAACTTTTTCGGATGGAATAAATCACGTATTTTTGTATGAGTTGAGAGGTTTATATTTCTTCTTATAATAGAAAAATATAAGCTTTCAGCTATTGAAAGAAGTCTATCATCCTTGTCTTCTTCTAAATCGTATTCGTACCGAGCAATAGCTTTGACAATAGAAAACAATATTTTCCCAACAGTACTTTTCCCTGTGTCATTCTCCCCAGTGATAACCGTTAAGCCACCAATGTGAACATGGGCGTCCTGTATAGTCCCAAAGTTTTTAACCTCAATATCCATAAAATTCTCTTGATTTAAGCAAGTATTGTAGTGATTTTATCATCCATAGACAGTCTAATGATAGTAGCTAATCGCCAAATGCTAACCAACAAACAGACGATAAAATCCGCTCTATTTCTTTAGTACAAAGCCTTTGCGCGCGCTCGTAGCCCCGCCACGCCTGCGCACTTCATGTAGCGGTTTTCATGCACCTGCATGAGTGGCTCCGGGCCGGGCCGCTGCTGGCCTTTGCTGCAGTTTCTGATTGCCTGAGACTCATGCGTTTTCATGCAGCATAGACATGCACTCACGCACCAGGCGTAAAAAAGCCCGGCAGGTGCCGGGCTGATGGGTTATTTCTGGCCGGGGAACCGTTTACGCTTGCGCCGGTCAGTTCCGGCCCCCCTGAAGGGGTACGGGCCTGCAAGGCTGATAACATCATCACGGAACATCAGCGGCAGCTTTGTATTTGTCCAGTTCAGCATCAGATTCATGATATATCCACGGTAGAGCGTGTCTGCATCGTTTGCCCCTTCAAGTACACCCGGCGCATGGGGTGAGCCATACCGTTCAAACTGGCTGTACTTCATTCTCAGCAGGCTGGTCAGCTCAATGGCGTGGAAGATAAAGAATTCATCAATGAGTGCATCGATGCGCTCGTCCATGATGCGCTCATGGCAGGTGATGTAAGCGTGGGCCTTTTGCCCGGTCACGTCGCCCAGCCCCGGCAGCTGCTTTTCCCTCTGGGTAATCAGCCCGGCCAGCTCGGCCGCCGTTTCCTGCTGCTCCAGGTATTCCGCGCGCAGCGCCTTCATCTCCGGCGTGACGGTGCCGCCATTCTGCTCCAGCAGCTCACGAAAGCGCGCCCGGTTATCCTGGCCTGCCTGTTCCGTCTGTGCCTGGCTCTGGCGCAGCGCCTCAACGCTCTCCCTGGCGGCGGCTTCGGCCTTTTTGGCCTCCACCCAGGCCAGCATTTTTTCCTGAAGTTCCTGAATGCGGGGCAGCCAGCCAGCCGGAAGGCTTTTCGCCAGCGCGGCGGTCTGTTCTGCTAATTCAGCTTCGGGCAGCTTCATGAGCCAGCCCGCATCCTTAAGCGGCTTCTGACTTCGTGCCACAAGCTGGCCCACGTACTGGCCGGTTGCCTTAATCTCTTCGTCTGTCATTTCTTGCTGTGTCATGCTGTTTTCCTCTGTCTCAGGGCTGTGCGTGGCGGTCTTTACGGGTGCAGGCTGAGCCGTAGCGGCCCAGCGTCTGCGGCTGGCGTACCGGCGCATCACTTTCCGGCTCCGGCTCTGCCGCCACGGGCCTGTTGGGCTTCATGATGATTTTCTCGACGCTCTCCAGCGCGGTGAACGTGCAGGAGCAGTCGAGGTTCTGGCACTGATACCAGGTGCGCTTGACGGACGGGGCCTCGTAGGCGCTGGTGCGGGTGTGGGCCACCTGACCGCATTCGGGACATTTCAGGGCCATCAGCGGCTTTCCTTCTGTTTTAACTCCAGGCGGATTCTGGCCTTGTGACGGGCGGCCGGTGACAGGGTGCGGCCCGCATCAGCCCTGGCGGGGGCGTCGGGGGACACGCCGCACAGGCGGAACACCGGGTCGCTGTCGGGCATGGCCTCACCGGAAACGGCCGGTTCAGTGATGTGGCGCTTGATGAAGTTCTTCAGCACGCTGTCGGGGTCGTTCACGGAGTCCACCACGCCGGTGACCAGCGCGGCCTGACGGCCCAGCGTGATGTGCAGGAGGCTCAGCGTCTGAATCAGCGGCTGGCCGTGGTCACGCATGAAGTCCTGCCAGAGCTGCATGGCGCGCAGCTCCACCAGGCTGTTGTGGGCGCTGATGTACTCCTGCGCCCGGTCGGCTGTCTCGAAAGGCAGGCGGGCCGTTTCTTCGGCGTGAGAGGCCAGCAGCGCGTCGAACTCCTCCAGCGTCTCGCGGTTCAGCGCGATTTCGGTGCGCAGCGCGCGCATTTCAGGCGTCATGGCTCCGCTGCTGTCGCGGAACAGGGCGCGCCACTCGTCGTTCTGTGCGTTCGCGGTGGCTTCGGTTTCCGCACGGCGCTGGCGGATGGTCTCTGCATTTTCAGCGGCGGCGGCCTGCACGCGGCGGGCCTCAAGCCATGCCGCCTTTGCGGTGCTGACCTTATCAAGCGCGGCCTGCGTGGCGGCGGGAAGGGATAAAGCGGTGTCGGTCATGTCGGCTTCCTGTGTGGTCGTTTTCAGTAAGTCAATTGTGCCGGGGCTGGCACAGGTGAGCCATGTGCGGGCCGTGTGCCGTGCCTGACACAATGCCTGCCAGAAAAGGGCGGCTGGCTGACTTACCTTCTGTTTGCGGTGTAACACGGGTAACAGGTGTTACAGTGATGAATTAAAAGCAGTTTTTCTTATTCTTCCGGTGTAACACGACGGGTAACACGGTGTAACAGCGCAGGCGGGTGCGTTACACCTGTTACACCTCACATGAGGAAGAGGTGTAACAGGCTCACACCTTACTGAATGCGGCTGTTACACCCGTTACACCTGTTACCCTTTAAAAATAAGACTCACGCAAAGGCGTCTGCATCAGCCCGGCACCTCGCTGTTGAAGACGTACAGCCTGCGCACGTTCATCTCTGGCGGGCGGATACTGGTCTGCAGCTTGCCGTCGGCAGAGGCCATCAGGTAGCCCCGGTCGGCGCACAGTCGCGCCACCTTGCGCGGGTCGAACCCCCTGCAGATTTCCTTCCACCCGGACGGCATAACGTAAAACGTCGTGGCCGCCTCGGTGCCCTGCGCGGTGTTGCCTTTTTCCACCCTGCGCCAGCCCACCATGTTGCCGGGGCGGTTGCGCTCGTCGTGCCAGTCGGCAAAGCGGCTGTACTGATTGGCCGTGAAGAAGCTGCGCACCTGCTCCAGCGCCGCGATGTCTTCCTGGTTGGCCGTGTGGCCGCGGTCTTTCAGCCAGGCATTCAGGCACTCGCGGGTTGCGCGCAGCGCTTCCCCCTCCTGCCAGCCGGTGATGCCGAGCCGGGTTGCCAGCTCGCCCGCCATCGCCACCAGGGCAAAGCGGTTGACCGCGCGGCCCACCTGATTGCCCGCATCCTGCGGCGTCAGGGCGGCGGTGTACTCCTTCATCAGCGCCTTGGCCTGCGCCGTCAGCCCGCTGAGGTCGGCGGTCAGCGCCCTGAGCCACTCGCGGAACGGCGCGCCGTAATAGCTGGATGTCGCCCACTCCAGGTGTTCGGCCAGCGCTTTTCCGCTGTCGAAGCCGTGCAGCTCCTCAAACACGCCAAACTTCCCGGAGTCGCTGGGTATCTGGATCATCCTCACCTCCATCCCGGCAAACGTGCGCTCACCCGCCTTTGCGGCGTGCTCGGTCAGCGACAGCTCGCCGGTGGAGAAAAACAGCAGCCGCCACTGTTTCCGGGTGCGCAGCTCCCCGTCCGTTCCGGCGCGGCCCTTGCCCTGGCCGTTTGCCAGCATGTAGGCGATGTTGCCCGCCTCGCGGCCGTCGACCTCGCGGATTTCGTCGAGCATCATGGCGGCGTCGTTGCGGCGGCTGGCGCAGCCCTCCAGCGCGTTGCCGGTGGCGCGCCACGTCTGCCAGTAGTCCGGCCCGCCGCACACCGAGGTGGCCGCCTTCATGGTGGTGGTCTTGCCGTCCGTGGATTCGCCCTTGAGGTGATAGCCACCGCCGTCCATCCCGACCAGCCGCAGCAGCGGGGCGGCAAAGGCCAGGCTGACCGCAAACGCCACGCGGGAATTGCCGGTGCAGAAGCGCGCCACGTGCTCGCGCCACTCCTCCACGGTACCGGACACGCGGAAGTCGCGGCCCTGCACGGAGGTGGTCTGGAGAATGACGCCGTCTGCACCGTCGCCGCTCACCTCGTCCTGGAGCACGTAAACCTGCCCGTGCCAGCCGGTGCGGCTCACGCAGGTTACCCGGCGCTCCGGCTTGCACAGCGAGATGTACTCCATCAGGCGCGCGCGGGCCTCGCCGGTGGTGCTGATGTACGACAGGCCGTTCACCAGCAGCACGCGGCGCAGCTCCTCACCGCTGCCGCTGAGCATCTCCATCGGCATCGCCCAGCGCCTGCGCTCGCCCCAGGTGTCCTCCCACTCCAGCAGGCGGCCGAAGTTGCCGCCGTCGGCGTCGCAGGTGATGGCCGTGACGCGCAGCGGGTTGCAGATTTTCACATTCTGGATTTCGGTTTCGCCGTTGCGCTGCACCTGCTTTTCGTACCAGAGATACTCCTGCGTCAGCCGGAACCCGTGCGGCAGCTGCGTGCGGCCCTCACCGCACAGCACCAGACCGTTACGGAAGGCTTCACGGGCGCGGGTCACACCGTGCTCACGGTGAAAGTCGTTCCAGTCGGCCTTTATCTCGCCCGGCGGCAGGCTCACCCAGCCGCCGACCGCTCTGGCCGCCTTTTCCGCGAACGCCTTACCGGGGTTTTCGCCGCCGTCCTGAAAGTCGTTGTCACCGGCGATGACGATTTTCACCTCCGGCCAGCGCGCCCGCAGCGCCTGCGCCACGTTCGGCAGGTTGCCCGCCGACACGGCCGCCACCACGCATCCGGCGGTCAGCTGGCTCACCGTCAGCGCCGTGGCGTAGCCCTCCGTGATGACCGCCTGCACCGGCGGCTCTGAGGGCAGCGGACTGAGCGCCACGAATGCGGCCTTCATGACGCTGCCCGGCAGCAGGCTTTTCTCCCCCGTGGGGGCAATCAGCTGCGCGCCGGTCACCGTGCCGTCCACTGTGGTCAGCGGCAGCAGCAGGGAACCCGCCGGAAAGGCCGTGCCGCTGATGCGCTGTGCGCTGCCGGTGAGGCAGGCGGGATAACCGGCAAAGCCTTTGCCTGCAAGATAGGCGCTTTCACCGCTGCGGCCGGCCTTCACCAGCGCGTCAACGACCGGCGCCATGTCGCGTTTCGGGGCTTTTTCCCTGGCAGGCTTAACCGGCACGCTCTGCGCCTCGCGCAAATCCAGCAGCTCTGCCACCGCCTGCGCGGCCGCCTTAACGCCTTTGTCTTTGACCCGCTTCACCAGGTCAAGCCCGTCACCCCGGCCGCACTGGCTGCAAATCCACGTCCCGCGCCCCTCAAGGTCATCCATGCGGAACCGGTCTTTGCCGCCGCACGCCGGGCAGGGGCCATGCCTGCCGCCGTCCGGCACGGTGATGCCCAGCTGCTGAAAAATCACCGGCCAGCGGCCGCGCGCAGCCGTCGTGATGTGTGATACTGACTGTACTGTCATAACGCCCCCTTAATGCCGGTACAGCGACGCGCCGGTGTCGCAGAAGGATTCAAACGCCGCCGGGAGCGTGGCGTAAAGCCCGGCCATCACCTCACACCCGCGCGCCGTGAGCACGGGCGGGGCGGTCAGGAGCGTCGGCTCCACCATGTCGGTGAGCAGCGCCAGCGCCGCCGCTGCGCCCTGCGCCTCGCCGTACTCGTTCACCATCGTGCCCTCCAGATGCAGGGCGATGGCCATCTCGATGCGCTCCACCGTCATGCGGTGCGGGCCGCGCATTTCGCTGCCGGTGTCGGCCAGATGCTTTGCCCGCCAGGCTGAGGCTATGGCGCGGCGGTAAAGGGCGGTCGTCAGCTCCGCCGGAAAAACGGAAACCTGTGGCTTTTTCATGCGTGAGCCTCCCCGATGAGCGCGCAGCAGCGGGTGACGTCAGTCAGGTCGGCGCGCAGGTACTCCATCACCGCCGCCATGCCGGGAACGGTGTGGCCCGCCACCGAACCCGCATCGCCGGGATGCTCTGACAGCAGCAGCTGGAGCAGGTCGCAGGCGTGCATGGCCCGGTTGAGCTTCTCGAAGGCGTCGGCAGGAAGGCCGTATTCAAAGGCGCTGAAAACGCCGGATTCAGGCAAGGGGATGCCCTGAGCACCGTTGTGCCCGTGTGAAATATTCATGGTTTACTCCGTTAAAGCTGGCTGCGTGTCAGAGGTAGTTTGAGTAGTGGCCGTCGTCCGGCTCAGCGGGCTGGCGCATCACCGGCTCCCGCCAGCGGCTGAACGTCACAGACGGATGCAGGCCAAGCGGGCTGAACCCGTCATGCCCGCCGTCAGCAGACATATCACTGCGCGGTGATGCCGCTTTGAGGGTGTAGTTTTCCAGGAACCACGTCAGCGGGGCCGAGGTGACCTGCCCGTCACTGTCGTAGCGGTAGAGCACTTCGTGACTGAATTCAGGGTTAGCACATGCAACGGAGAAGGGCGCAGCGGAAAGACGCATCACCGTTACCGTCCAGCCCTGCGAATGCTGCCATCGTTCACCATGCTGAGGATAATCAGGCATAACGACCTCCGTGGTAGCGCTGGCGGTTAATTAAAAGCTTCATGTGGTTTGCAAAAAGCCGTTTCCATTCAGCGCATACCTTGGAGGGCAACTGGTAAGGGTTGATTGCAAAGAATAACCACGTAAGATTCACATTAGCCATTGTCGTTATCTCATCTAGCGAGTGGTAAGGTGCCCGAGTTATGTTGCAGCATACTCGGGCATTGTCTTTTATGGTGAATGCCATTATCATGGTAATTACCATGTAGGTTAATATAGGTATTGGTAATTACCATGTCAACACAAAAAGAGAAAAGATCTCCGCCTTTCCAGATACGTCTTACCGATGAGTTCAGAGAGCAACTTGAGAATGAAATGCGCAAAGATGGTGATGCTGCACTGGCGGCATGGATAAAAAGAATTCTTCGTAAAGAGTTGCAAGATCGTGGCATAACACCAAAAGTTTGACATCCAGAAAACAGGCGTAAATCCGCCTGTTTTTTAACTGTGATTTTCATCATTGCTCTCAGCTCTCAAATCTACCCATTCACGTATTTCTTCAGCTTTAAAGATTGATACCCTCTCGGACAAGCGTGTAGATTTTGGGAAATCGCTTTTGTTTTTCTGCCATCTCCATAATGTCACCGTGCTTATTTTAAGGAAATCAGCTGTAGCTTTGGGCCGAGCATGACCTGTTAGGGGGTAGGAATTGTTCGTCATGAATATACCTGCTGCGTTAAGTTATTTATGAAATCAACGCAGAGGATTTAACTATAAAAAGAACTGGGATTCTTCGAAATTTTGAACTCATTGTTAAAAATTTAGAGCTTTAGGTATCGCTCTAAAGTTGGTGAAGAAGGTATGTCATAGTCAATTTCGATGCCTTTTTTCCTTAAGTTGTCTATGTATTCTTTAAAAAGCTTATGCCTGTTGTTTGCAGTTGTACTTAAAATATTTTTACTTAAGGTTGGGTTTGTTTTTATAAGAAATTTAATAAAATCAGAAAGCTTTTCTTTTTGTGGGGATATGGCTATTTTTTCATTTTTGTTTTTATCCTCCAGTTTTTTAGCGCCATGAATTAATGGCATTTCCATTCCGCTAAGGGCGTGTGAATATATCTTTTCAATTGATTCTTTAGTTATGAATATGTTTGAAATTGATGGGCTTATGCATTTTTGGTCGTCTGGGATAAATAAGCATAACAAAATTTTATTGGATGGTGAGATTACTCCAACCATCGATTCATAATATTTTTCATCGTTATCTAATAAATCGAAAAGATCTCTGGAGGTTATAGACCAAATTCCTGCTGCAAATACTGGTGTTTCATATGTTGTAATGTCATTTTTAACTGTAACTTTGGTTTCAACCCTCCCCCTATTTTCTTCTAATATGCTAAAAATTTTTGAGTGGTGAGACCAAGCTTTCATAACCGTAGCGAGTTCATTTAGAGTGGCAATTTTTTCTAAATATAGTTTAAAAATATCTTCTTTTTGGTTTTCTATTTCGGTTATTAATTTTCCTTTAGTGTCGGGTAGTCTAAGGCATAAGGTTATTGAACCTACATCGTGCCAGTGAAGGAAATCTTCTATTTCACATTTTAATAGTCTTGCTGCCCGTGAGAGTGAGCAAAATTCAAGGGGGGCAATTTCATTAGCCGACCAAACATTTTTGATGTTTTTATTGCGCATACTTATCCCTCTAAAAATGATGTTTATTTAACTACATCTCATGCGGATATACAAAAAATTCTGAGTTTCTAGAAATATAATCAGACCACCACTGCATCATTTTACGACGTTCATGCATGTGCTGCGCCAGGTGTACGTAAGCTGCTCGGACTTCGTTTCTTTCATGATGGCTCATTTGGCGTTCAACTGCATCTCTTGACCATAATCCAGACTCAGTAAGAGCTGAGCAGGCCATAGCTCTGAATCCATGAAGACAAATATCAACCTTTGTATCGTAACCCATAATACGTAATGCTTTATTAACGGTGTTTTCACTCATGGGTTTATAAGGGTTGCTATCACCTGGAAAAATAAGTTCATATTCACCACTTATATCTTTTATAGTTTCGAGGATATTAATTGCCTCTTTAGATAGAGGAACATAGTGAATGCTACCCATTTTAGCACCTCGCTCTGAGTGTTTTACCCCATCAATTTTTTCCCGCTTTGCAGGGATAGTCCACATGGCAGTTTGGAAATTAATTTCCGCCCATCTTGCATGCCTAAGTTCGCTGGAGCGAACAAAAGTGTGAAGGGAGAATAAGACCGCAAGCTTGGTCAATGGTCTTCCTGTATACCCCCCAATTTTTGAAATTAGCTCACATAATTTTTCTAAGGGAAGCGCAGGGCGATGTATGGTTTTAGGGAGGGAAACAGCTCCTTTGAGATCATGGGTAGGATTGTATTCAACAATCCCAAGCTGAATGGCATATCGAAAAACACTTGCTAGAGTAGTTTTAACTCTTCCAGTTGTGGACCCAATACCTTGCTCACTCATTCTCACCAGCAACTTTAAAAGATCGCTTGTTTTTAGTGAATTTATAGGTTTATTCCCAATAAATGGAAAAATATGATTTTCCATTTCTCTAAGTATTTTTGTGCGCGTAATTTCTTTCCACTCAGGGTGACCAATAGTGCCTTTGTGCCACTTTAAAGCGATAGCTTGGAATGTCGATGAGGTTGGTTCTGTCGGGGCTATCCTTTTAGTAACCCTTGGGTCAACACCCTCAGCCAAAAGTTGCCTTGCTTCATCTCTGCGTTTACGTGCTAGTGCTAGCGAAACGTCAGGAAATACGCCCAGCGCTAACGTAGCTTGCTTACCATTGTATCTATAGTTCATTCGCCATGCTTTAGTCCCATTCTTTTTGACTAAGAGATAAAGGCTGCCACCGTCGGTCAGCTTGTAGTCTGTCTCTTTGGGTTTGGCGTTTTCAACTTTTTTAGGGGATAGCTCGTTAAGTGCCATAGGGAGTAATCTTAGCTATTAGTTGATGGTATCGGCTTATCGAACCGGGAATACCATCAAAGATACCATCAGAAGCATGCAATGTCATGAAATGAACTGAAACCTATTGGAGTCGTCATTTATTGATTTTAAAGGATTTATCGGGGATTTTGTGATGTTATGAAACGTGGTGAAATGAAAGAAAATTGTCCCCTGCAGGAATCGAACCTGCAACTAGCCCTTAGGAGGGGCTCGTTATATCCATTTAACTAAGGAGACGCCAGCGCAGTATACCGCAGTTATGCGGCAGGATTCACTACACTGCCGCGCGTTTGCTCATTCTGTCAGCAATTTAGCGTTCTTCTTGTTGCTGCTGACGTTTTTTCTCTGCTTTTCGCCGTTCGGCTTTCGCTTTGGCCTGTGCAGCTTCGCCCATATCATTACGGATCTGTGCATGACTAATCAGGGCGAAAATCAGCGTGCCACCGGTAAGGTTACCCAGCAATGTCGGGATAGCGAAGGGCCAGATAAAATCGGTCCAGGGTACGCTGCCGTCAAATACCAGGTAAAACACCTCAACAGAACCCACCACGATATGCGCCAGATCGCCCAGCGCGACCAGCCAGGTCATCATCACAATCACAAACAGTTTGGCGCCCCCTGCAAAGGGGAACATCCAGACCATCGTGGCGATAATCCAGCCTGAAATCACCGCATTGGCAAACATCTCACCCGGCGTGTGTTCCATCACTTTCATGCTGATATCGGTAAAGGCTTGTCGTGTGGCCTCATCAAAGATGGGCATCTCGTTAAACGCCAGCGCCGCGAATGCCGTTCCGATGAGATTCCCCAACAGCACAATGCCCCACAGGCGCAGCAGTAATCCGACATTACCCATCGTCGGTTTGTGCATTATCGGCAGCACGGCCGTTACGGTGTTTTCAGTAAAAAGCTGCTGACGGGCCATAATGACAATCACAAAGCCAAAGGTGTAGCCCAGGTTTTCCAGTAAAAAGGCTCCGGGTACGCCGTCCAGATGAACCTGAAAAATGCCTTTTGCCATGAGCGACGCGCCCATCGACAAACCGGCCGCAATAGCTGACCACAGCAGGGCCATGCCGTCACGCTCCAGCTCTTTCTCCCCATCCTGACGAATTTCTTCGTGGATAGCGGCAGCGCGTGAGGGAAGGGCATCTTCATTTACCTCGATATCCTCTTTGCCTTCGTCCTTTTCTTCGCTATCAACATCATTTTTGCCCTGATTCATGCTTGATGAAGGCTTCATGTTTTCTCCTGGTAACAGTGCAAATGCGTTATAAGCGTAGACGTTTTTTGGTGTGTGAAAGTGTTTCTGCAATTGCTAACAAAAGTTACAACATTTTAATGGAGCGCGCTTTTTGACCGTTGCACTACGCGTAAAGCACGAATGTCTACAACAGGCTGGAAAGCAGGAGGCGCGCGGTCTTCGGCAGATTGCAACATTGTGCTATCATTTCCGCCTTATTTGGCTGGCGCGATTTACCCTCCCATGTTGGAAATCATCAATCTGCTTTGTGTTCGTGATGAGCGTGCGCTCTTTGAGGCGCTTACGTTTAGCGTGGCAGCGGGCAACATTGTGCAAATTGAAGGGCCAAACGGGGCCGGTAAAACCTCACTGCTGCGCGTCCTGGCGGGATTAAGCACGCCAGAACAGGGTGACGTGCTGTGGCAGTCGCAGCCCATTCAGCGGCAACGCGACGAATGGCACCGTTACATGCTGTATCTGGGCCATCTTCCGGGTATCAAAGCGGCACTTTCTCCGCTGGAAAATTTGCGGTTTTATCATCATACGTGCAGCGATGAACAAATTTTTAACGCACTAGCCAGCGTTGAGTTGGCGGGCTATGAAGACGTCGCGGCATCGCAACTCTCTGCGGGGCAGCAGCGTCGCATTGCCCTGGCACGGTTGTGGCTGACCCAGGCAAGGTTATGGATTTTGGATGAGCCTTTAACCGCCATCGATAAAACCGGCGTTGAAACGCTAATCGCCCGGTTTGCCGACCACCTGGGTGGCGGCGGGGCGCTGATTTTGACCAGCCATCAGGCTTTGCCCGGCTGGCGCGGAGAAATAACCAAAATCAGTCTGAAAAGCGTGGAGTGTCATTAATGCTGTTTCGCCTTATTCAGCGTGAGTTGCGTATCGCATTTCGTCGTGGGGCAGAGGTGGTCAATCCGTTGTGGTTTTTCCTGATTGTCATCACGCTCTTCCCGCTGGGCATTGGACCCGACCCACAGCAGCTGGCGCGCATTGCCCCTGGCATTGTCTGGGTTGCCGCCTTGCTTTCCTCGCTGCTCGCACTGGAAAGGCTGTTCCGTGACGACTATCTCGATGGAACGCTGGATCAGCTTTTATTATCGCCCACGCCGCTACCGGTCACGGTGATGGGCAAAGTGATCGCCCACTGGCTGGTAACCGGCCTGCCCCTGATTCTGCTTTCGCCGCTGGTTGCCATGTTGCTCTCACTGGATATGTATAGCTGGCGGGCCATGGCATTAACGCTACTGCTCGGTACGCCAACGCTGAGTTTTTTAGGTGCCATCGGGGTTGGGCTGACCGTTGGGTTGCGTCGCGGCGGCGTGCTGCTCAGCCTGCTGGTTTTACCCCTGGCGATTCCGGTCCTTATTTTTGCCAGCGCCGCCATCGATGCGGCGGGGCAGGGGTTAGCCATTGGCGGCTATCTGGCGCTGCTGGGTGCCATGCTGGTCGGCAGTGCCACGCTGGCCCCTTTTGCAACAGCGGCTGCCTTGCGCATCACGTTGCAATAAATCATCACGCAACAGACGTGCAGATAAGCACTAATTAAATGTGAGCAATTCATCATGTGGAAAGGATTACATCAGCTGGCAAAGCCTGAACGGCTCTATCAGTTATGCGGTCGGCTGGTGCCGTGGTGCGCCGTGGCCTGCATAGCGAGTTTGCTGCTGGCGTGGGTGTGGGGATTTGGCTATGCACCGCCGGATTATCAGCAGGGCGACAGCTTTCGGATTATGTATATTCATGTTCCTGCGGCAATGTGGTCGATGGGCGTTTACAGCGCCATGGCGGTTGCCGCATTCACCGGCCTGGTATGGCAAATGAAAATGGCCGATCTGGTCTCGGCAGCGATGGCACCGGTGGGAGCTGTCTTCACCTTTATTGCCTTAGTCACCGGTTCTGCCTGGGGCAAACCGATGTGGGGCACCTGGTGGATTTGGGACGCCAGATTAACGTCTGAGCTGGTGCTGCTGTTTTTATATCTGGGCGTTATCGCGCTGTACCATGCGTTTGACGATCGCCGGACGGCCGGACGCGCGGCCGGTGTGCTGATTCTGGTCGGCGTGATCAATCTGCCCATCATTCATTTTTCCGTGCAGTGGTGGAATACCCTGCACCAGGGATCGTCCGGGCTGATGCAGCAGGCGATAGCGCCACCGATGCGCACGCCGCTGCGCTGGGCGATTCTGGGTTACCTGTTGTTGTTTATTACTCTTACGCTACTGCGCCTGCGTAATCTTATCCTGCTAACGGAACGCCGACGTCCCTGGGCGATTGCACTTGCGAACACCAGGAGCAAGTCATGACGCCTGCTTTTGCCTCATGGCATGACTTCTTTGCCATGGGAGGCTATGCCTTCTATGTCTGGCTGGCCGTCCTGTGTACGGTACTACCCATGTTGGGGCTGGCACTGCACGCGCTGCTGTCGCATCGTCGTCTGCTGGCTGACATTCGTCAGCGTGATGCCCGGGAGCGCCGCCTGCGTGCGGCCAGACGTCAACATGCCAGTGAACCGACAGGAGAGGAAAAGTGAATACCCGTCGTCGTCATCGTCTGTATGTTGTGCTGGCGATACTAACCGGACTTGGGCTGGCCACGGCGCTGGTAATGTATGCGCTGCGGTCCAATATCGATCTGTTTTACACGCCGGGTGAAATTATCAATGGCAAAGGCGAAGCGCATATCAGGCCTGAGCCGGGACAGCGCCTGCGCGTGGGCGGCATGGTGATGCCCGGCAGCGTGACACGCGATCCCCAAACCCTGGCCGTCGCCTTTCAGCTTTATGACGGCAGCGCCGTGGTCAGCGTTAACTTTGTCGGCATCTTACCGGACTTGTTTCGTGAAGGTCAGGGCGTCGTAGCCCAGGGCGTTCTTGAACCCGGCAATCTGATTAACGCGAAAGAGGTGCTGGCGAAACATGATGAAAACTACACGCCACCCGAAATTACCATGGCAATGAAGTCCGCACCGCAAGGGCAGGAAGCCATGAAACAGCAGGCAGGGAACACACCATGATGCCAGAAGTGGGCAGTTTTTTACTCTGTCTCGGCTTAGCGCTGGCGCTTCTGCTCAGCGTTTATCCACTGTGGGGCGCATGGCGTCAGGACGCGCGTTTAATGGCAATGGCGCGCCCGCTTGCCGCCGGTTTGTTTGCCTGCATCGCGGGCGCATTTATGCTGCTGGTATGGGCCTTTATCGTTAATGATTTCACCGTCAGCTATGTCGTGAATAACGCTAATACGCTCCTGCCGGTGTATTACCGCATTGCCGCGACCTGGGGCGCGCACGAAGGCTCGTTGCTGTTGTGGGTGCTGCTGCTCAGCAGCTGGACGCTGGCCGTGGCAATATTGAGCCGTGGTATGCCGCAGGACGCGCTGGCCCGTGTGTTGTCAGTGATGGGGATGATTAATCTGGGCTTTTTGCTGTTTATTATCCTCACCTCAAATCCGTTTAGCCGGACGCTCCCCGATTATCCTGTAGACGGTCGCGATCTCAACCCAATGTTGCAGGATATCGGTCTGATTTTTCATCCGCCACTGCTGTATATGGGTTATGTCGGCTTCTCCGTGGCCTTTGCGTTTGCCATCGCCTCGTTAATGGCGGGACGGCTGGATACGGCCTGGGCCCGCTGGTCGCGCCCCTGGACCACCGCCGCCTGGCTCTTTCTCACCATCGGCATTGTGCTGGGTTCAGCCTGGGCTTATTACGAACTGGGCTGGGGCGGCTGGTGGTTTTGGGACCCGGTCGAAAACGCGTCCTTTATGCCGTGGCTGGCGGGCACCGCCTTGATGCATTCGCTGGCGGTCACGGAAAAACGCGGCACCTTCAAAGCCTGGACGGTGTTGTTGGCCATCACCGCGTTCTCACTGAGCCTGCTCGGCACCTTCCTGGTTCGCTCTGGCGTGCTGGTGTCGGTGCACGCGTTTGCCTCCGATCCTGCGCGCGGCATGTTTATTCTGGCATTCCTGGTGATTGTGATTGGCAGCTCACTGCTACTGTATGCCATTAAAGGCGGACAGGTGCGCAGTCGGGTGCAAAATGAACTCTGGTCGCGCGAATCTTTCCTGCTGGGGAATAACGTACTGTTGATTGCGGCCATGCTGGTGGTGCTGCTCGGTACGCTATTGCCCTTAGTGCATAAGCAATTAGGCCTGGGCAGCATTTCGGTAGGCGAACCCTTCTTTAATACGATGTTTAGTTGGTTAATGGCCCCGCTGGCATTGATGCTCGGTATTGGGCCGTTAGTGCGCTGGCGACGTGATGAACCGCAAAAACTGGTGCGCCGTTTGGTGTTAGCGCTGCTCGTCACGCTGATTGCGTCCGTGCTACTGCCCTGGTGGTTGCAGGATCGTGTTGAAGCCATGACGGTGGTGGGATTACTGATGGCGGTATGGATCATCGTGTTGACCCTGATGGAGCTGCATGAACGCGCCACCCATCGTCACCGTTTTTTCACCGGATTACGTCATCTTTCGCGCAGTCACTGGGGCATGGTGCTGGGACACCTTGGCGTTGGCGTCACCGTGATTGGCATTGCGTTCAGTACCCAATACAGCGTTGAGCGCGATGTAAGAATGAAAGCAGGCGACAGCGTCGATATCCATCACTACCATTTTGTTTTTCGTGATGTTCAGGAGTTACAAGGCCCTAACTACAGTGGCGGCGTCGCAGTCATTGATGTTTCTCGCAAGGGCAAGCCGGAAGCCATCTTGTATGCCGAAAAACGCTTTTACTCTGCTGCGCGTACCATGATGACCGAGGCGGCTATTGACGGGGGTTTTACCCGTGATCTTTACGCTGCGCTGGGTGAAGAGCTGAATGACGGCAGTTGGGCGGTGCGTCTTTATTACAAACCCTTTGTTCGCTGGATCTGGTTTGGTGGGCTGTTCATGGCTGTCGGCGGCCTGTTCTGTTTACTGGACCCCCGCTATCGCTCGCGCAAGAAAGCCGATCCTGAGGCGCAGGCATGAAAAAAATTCTGTTTGTTCCGCTGGGATTATTTTTACTGCTGGCAGCCGCCCTCCTGTGGCAACTGTCACGGAATGCTGAAGGGGACGATCCTTCCCGGCTGGAGTCAGCTCTGATTGGCCAGCCCCTGCCCGTTTTCAGGCTGGAGGCGCTGGATAAACCGGGTCAAACCTATAATCAGCAGACGCTGATTACCGGTAAGCCGCTATTGCTGAACGTCTGGGCGACCTGGTGTCCAACCTGCCGTGCCGAGCATCGCTATCTTAATGCGCTGGCAGAGCAGGGCGTCCGTGTTGTAGGGCTGAACTACAAAGACGATCGCCAAAAGGCGGTGACCTGGCTGAATACGCTGGGGAATCCTTATGCGCTCAGCCTGTATGATGGTGACGGAATGCTGGGCCTCGATCTTGGCGTCTACGGTGCACCTGAAACTTTTCTGATTGATGGCAACGGGATTATTCGCTATCGCCATGCCGGTGACCTGAATCCGCGCGTCTGGCAACAGGAAGTGAAGCCGTTGTGGGATAAATATATGAAGGAGAGCGGCGCATGAAATCCCTTGTGATGATGATCTGTGGGCTGCTGTTTAGCGCCAGCCTGTGGGCCGCGATGGATACCTATGCATTTGACTCCGTCGCGCAGGAAGAGCAGTACCGGGACATCACGGCCTCGCTGCGCTGCCCTAAGTGCCAGAACAACAGCATTGCCGACTCCAACGCCATGATTGCGTCAGATATGCGGTTAAAAGTTTACCAACTGATGAAACAGGGACAGAGTCGTCAGCAGATCATAGACTATATGGTGGCGCGCTATGGCCATTTCGTCAGCTACCAGCCGCCTGTCACCCCATCCACCCTGATCTTATGGGCCGGGCCGGCACTGTTTGTGGTACTGGGCGCTGCCGTGATTGTGCTGCGTAGTCGTCAGCGCAAAACCCGCAGCGAGCTTGATGATGAAGAACAGCAGCGCCTGGCGGCGATTCTGAAGTCGGACAGGAAAGTATAATGGCGGTTTTTTTAATCACGATGTTGCTGCTCCTGCTGGCGGCCTGCGTGCTGTTTTTGGCGGCAGGCTGGCGACAACGCGAGGCGCGCGGAGATGCGCGCGACAGCCTTAACACACATTTTTATCAGCAACGGTTGGCTGAACTCACTCAGGATGAAGAACAGGGTGTGATTGCCGATCGGGCCGTGATGGAGCGAGAGTTACAGCAAACCCTGCTCAGTGACATCCCGCCTGCGTCGGAGACCCACGCGCACAGCAGCAGCCGTCGTTGGGTGCTGTTACCCGGCCTTATCGTGTTGATCGTCGTGTCTGTGGCGAGCTATCTCAAAACCGGCGGATTAACGCAGTTGAGTGGCTGGATTCAGATACAGGACGACTATCCGGCGCTGCGCGCGCAGGTCATGGACCCTCATGCCCGGCCGCTTACCCTGGAGCAACTCTCACGTTTACAGCTCGGTTTGCGCAGCCAACTGCAAAGCGAACCTGATAATCCTGGCGGCTGGGCGATGCTGGGCCGTCTTGGTATGGTACTCAATGATGCCACAACCGCCCGGCAGGCGTTTGAGCGAGCACTCCAGTTAGCACCCAACAATATGGCCTTAAAGCAGGATTATGCCGAGGTACTGACGCGATCGGGCGATCCTCAGGATAACCGCCAGGCCGGGCTGTTGCTTAAGGATCTGCTTAAACAGCATCCGCAGAATATCCGCACGCTGAGTCTGCTGGCCTATAATGCGTTTGAACAGCAGCAGTATTCGCAGGCCATAGACAGTTGGGAAACGCTGTTGCACGCGTTGCCGACCGATGATCCTCGTCGCGACGGCATCGCGCGCAGCATTGAACAAGCCAAAACAGACGCCGGGCAGCAAAACACACAACTGGTGGTCGACGTGACACTTTCTCCGCAGGCAGAAAAAATGTTACCGCCGGGCGGAGTCATGTATATTTCGGTTACTGACGGTATATCGCCTGTCCCGGTGGCGGTGAAGCGGATATCGCCCGGCCATTTTCCCGTATCGCTGACGCTGGATGACAGTAATGCTATGTTGCAAGATCGCCGTCTTTCGGCGCAGAAACAGATCCAGGTGCGCGTCAGAATTTCACGCAATGGCCGCGCCAGTCCAGAGCCGGGCGACTGGTTCGGGCTTAGCGCAGTGGTTCCCTGGGATGGTCATCAGCACATTGCCGTGGCGATCGATCAGCAGCAGCCTTAACCGGCTGCTATCTGGCAATGTCTGAATCTGTGAACCGCACGGGAGATATCAGCTATGCTTGCTGCAATGCGCTGATCTACCCGGTGAAACTTGCAGGGTATAAATAACTTACATGCACAGGGAGAAAAAAATGGATCACCGCCTGACCAGCCTGGCCTTGGCCAGTGTGCTTCTGGTTGGTTGTGCCAGTTCAAAGCCTGACGACGACGCGCCTGCAGGGCGTAGCGATCCGCTTGAAGGCTTTAACCGCACAATGTTCAACTTCAACTATAACGTGCTGGACCCGTACGTGCTGCGCCCTGTGGCAGTCGCCTGGCGCGACTACGTGCCCGTGCCTGCACGTGCTGGCCTGAGCAACTTCCTGGGTAACCTTGGCGAGCCAGCCAGTATGGTGAATGCTATCCTGGTCGGCGATCCGCGTAACGCGGGTATCCACTTTACGCGCTTCTTCCTGAATACGGTGCTGGGGCTGGGCGGTTTCATCGATGTCGCCGGTAAAGCCAATCCGGAACTGGCACGTCAGGGATCGCAGCGTTTTGGTACTACGCTGGGTCATTATGGTGTGGGTTACGGTCCTTATGTGCAGTTACCTGGCTATGGGAGCTTCACGGTGCGTCAGGACGGCGGTGACTACGTCGATACGCTTTATCCTGTGCTTGGCTGGTTGACCTGGCCCATGTCGATTGGTAAATGGACGCTGGAAGGCATTGAATCACGCGCGCAACTGCTGGACTCGGATGCCATCCTGAAACAGCAACGCGATCCTTACGCCTTTGTGCGTAGCGCCTATTTCCAGCGCTATGACTTCCTGGCGCGCGGCGGCAAGTTGAAGCCAGAAGATAATCCTAACGCTGCGGCGATTCAGGGCGATCTGAAAGATATTGATTCTCAGTAAGCCACGGCCAGTGAAAAGCCGCCTGTGCAAAGGGCGGCCTTAAGAACGGCGCAGGATGACGTAAGGCTGTTACGCTGTCGTCCTGATAACGTTGATGATCGTTGGACAATAAAAAAGCGACACGCAGTGTCGCTTTTTTTATGCGTCTAGCGCATCAGAACTTGTAGTTAAAGCTCGCGCCATACAGCCAGGCTTTACCGCTGGAGTTAAAGGTATAGTTGCCTTCCTGTACGGTGACTTTCTGACCGTGCATGTAAGACACGCCGACGTCTACCGATGCAGCGTCGTTAAACGCATAAGAGGCACCGGCACTCAGCCACAAACGGTCCTGATCCGGGATAGAGATAGAACGTTTATCTGCCGGAACCGGGCTGTCATCAAAGGCAATACCGCTGCGGAAGGTCCAGTTTTTGTCGTACTGATAGGTGGTACCCAGTGCGATGCGGTAGGCATCATGGAAACCCTCATCTTTGTAAAACAGCGTCTGGCCGTTTGAGCCCGTCGCTTTCAGCTCCTGGAACTGGCTCCAGCTGGTATAGGCCAGGCTATAGTGCACGGCCCACTGCGGTGCCACTTTATGCCAGCCTGAAACTTCCCACATTTCTGGCAGGTTCAGGGTTAGTGACCCCGGAATGGTATTACCGCTTGTGCCAAAAGGTGCACCGGGAAGATTAAAGGCATTGATAGCGGCGGGCAGATTACTTTTGTAATCCCCATCGAAATCGACTTTCACTTCAGAGCGGTAGGTGAAACCGAAACGGTTATTTTCATCCACTTCATACAAAATACCGGCGTTCCAGCCGTAGCCCCATTTGTCACCTTTCAGGCGGGCAATCTGCGTATCAGCCGGAATGCCGAGTGCAGAGAAGGATTCGCCAGCATAACGCTCAATTTTTGCTTTGGCATAAACAGCGTCAAAGCCCACACCGAAGCTGAAATGCTCATTCAGACGATAAGCGGTGCTGAGGTTCAGGTTAGCGGTCATCAGGTCGGTTTTACCGCCGAATCCCCCCGCGGTATAGCCATCGTTAAATTCTGTCGCCAGGCCGTAGTTAGAGGTGGCTGATGCGCCAACCCACCATTGATCGTTAATCGGCTGGACGTAATGCAGGTTAGGGATCCACTGATTGGGGGCGATGTTTTTCGCATCCAGACTGCGTCCCGATGGACTTTGCCCACTGATATCGACCTGAGGATCAATATAAACCGCACCGATTGAAAACTCAGGGCGATCCATGAGTGCCATGGTTGCCGGGTTACGACTGGCTGAGGCCGCCGTATCACCCATTGCGCCTTCGCCAGAATAAGCGCGACCTAAACCAATGGAAGAAAATTCATTTAACTGAAATCCGGCTGCGTAAACGTTAGAGGAAATAAGCGCTACTGCAGCTGCCACGGCTGACTTTGCGAACAGGTTTTTATGGTTCATGACCACAACCTCATGTGAATTATTATTTAACGTTGTGACGTCGCGTAACAAGGAACGGCGGATTGTATGGACTGATGTCAAATGCACATATCAGACCAGTGCGGAGAGTATAGGTCCGACCTGTACACATGTTGCAATATTGTTTTTAAAATATTTCCAATTTGATCGATGAAAATTCGATCTGCTTAACACTTCTCAGGATAAAACGGCAAGCGAGGCAGGATTAAAACTGATCCATATCAAATTTTATTGTGATATTCGTCACTTAGCGCGGTGTGTCTGGCAGCCTGAAAAACGAAGGCGTAAAATTTTTAGCAGAAAATTACCCACCTTATGATGTGTTGTCAGGAGAGACCCATGACTGATGCTTTAAAAAAATGTAGCGCGACAGAAACGGCCGCGTGCTGTTGTGTCGATGTCGGTACGGTGATGGATAATTCGGACTGTACGGCCAGCTGGTCAGAATGGTTTGCCCAGCGTGCCGAGGCGGAAAGTAAACTGGCCCGCCTGACTGAAAAAGCGCGGCAGGTCGAGTCCGAACCCTGCGTTATTCAAGCCAGCATGGTGGAAGAGGCCGACGGCGTGCAGCTTAATATCGATTTCACCTTTAGCTGTCAGGCTGAAACCCTGATTTTCCAACTCGGTTTACGTTAAGACTTTCGACGCCGCTTCTGTGCGGCGTTTTTCTTTTTCGTGTTTCTCATCTCACTTTTCTCCTCCTGATGTTGGCGGCGCCCCGGCTTGTGGTTAACACTGTGGATCAGGTCAGACCTCTTTCGGCAATGATGCCTTGGTCACGATGTACAGGTGAAAACAATGAGCAAAGCGCAGTCACTGCTGACGCGTAATGGCGAGCGCATCGCCATAACCCACGGATTACGTACACCTTTCCTTCGCCAGGCCACGGGATTTCATGGCATCCCAGCGGTCGAGCTGGGCCGCATGGTGATAAGCGAAATCATGGCCCGCAGTGAGCTTCCGGTCGACATCATCGAACAACTGGTCTTCGGGCAGGTGGTGCAGATGCCGGAAGCACCGAATATTGCGCGTGAGATTGTGCTGAGCAGTGGCCTGAGTGTGAATACCGACGCCTACAGCGTCAGCCGGGCCTGCGCCACCAGCTTTCAGGCGGTGGCAAACGTCACTGAAAGCTTACTGGCCGGTACCATTTCTGCGGGCATTGCGGGCGGGGCTGACTCCTCCTCGGTGTTGCCTGTCGGGGTGAGTAAAACGCTGGCGCGTGCGCTGGTGGACATGAATAAAGCGCGCAGCCTTTCGCAGAAGTTACATATTCTACGGCGGTTGCGGCCCCGAGATCTGTTACCGGTGCCGCCTGCGGTCGCGGAATATTCCACAGGATTACGCATGGGTGATACTGCAGAACAGATGGCGAAAACGCACGGCATTAGCCGGGAAGAGCAGGACGCGCTGGCCTTGCGATCGCATCAGCGTGCAGCCCAGGCCTGGCAGTCAGGCGTGCTGAATCAGGAAGTGATGGCCGCTTTTGTGCTGCCGTGGAAAACGCCCATTGAACAGGATAATAATGTGCGCATGGACGCGAAAGCCGCCGACTATGCCCGACTGCGTCCGGCGTTTGACCGTCAGCACGGTACTGTCACCGCGGCAAACAGCACGCCGCTTACCGACGGTGCGGCGGCGGTCATCTTGATGCGTGAAGGCCGGGCAAAAGAGCTCGGGTTACAGCCGCTGGGCTACTTACGCAGCTATGCGTTTACCGCTATCGACGTCTGGCAGGACATGCTGCTAGGGCCGGCCTATGCTTCACCTTTAGCGCTGGATCGCGCCGGAATCACGCTAAGTGATTTAACCCTGATAGATATGCACGAGGCGTTCGCGGCGCAGACGTTAAGCAATTTAAAAATGTTCCGTGATGAACGCTTTGCCCGGGACGTGTTAAACCGTCCGCATGCGCTGGGCGAGGTCGACGAGGCGCGCTTTAACGTCTCGGGCGGATCGATCGCCTTTGGGCATCCCTTTGCCGCCACCGGTGCGCGCATGATCACCCAGACGTTAAATGAATTACGCCGCCGGGGCGGGGGGCTGGGTTTAGTCACGGCCTGTGCCGCCGGGGGTTTAGGTGCAGCAATGGTTCTGGAGGCCGAATAATGGAACAGAGCGCTTTCACATTACAGATGCGGGACGATCACGTTGGCGTTATCACCATTGATGTGCCAGATGAAAAGATGAATACGCTAAAGGCGGAGTTTGCGGCACAGATTGCGGCGATCATCGCGCAGGCGCGCAAGAACCCGCAGTTGCTGGGGCTGGTGCTGATTTCCGGCAAGCCTGACAACTTTGTTGCAGGTGCCGATATCAGCATGATCGATCGTTGTCGAAACGCCCATGAGGCGGAAGCGCTGGCGAGACAAGGACAGGAGGTGATGGCCGCTATCGCAGCCTTACCTTTTCCGGTGGTGGCAGCGATCCACGGTGCCTGCCTGGGCGGTGGTCTTGAGCTGGCGCTGGCCTGTAACACGCGCATCTGCTCGCTGGATGATAAAACCCGCATCGGCCTGCCGGAGGTACAGTTGGGATTACTGCCGGGCTCGGGCGGTACCCAGCGTCTGCCTCGCTTAATCGGCGTGCAGAAAGCGCTACCGCTCATTCTTACCGGTAAAAATCTGCGAGCAAAACAGGCGAAAAAGCTGGGCATTGTGGATGATGCCGTGCCGCAGGCCATTCTGCTGGATACCGCCATTGCGCAGGTAAAAAAAGGAAAATTCCGCAGAGCGCCGCTGCCATTGCGCGATCGACTGCTGCAAGGCCCGGTGGCTCGCCAGGCGCTTTTCGCGCTGGTCAGGCGTGAAACCGACCGTAAAACGCAGGGAAACTATCCTGCGGCACAGCGCATCATCGAGGTGGTACGCATCGGCCTGGAGCAGAACAGCCAGGCCGGTTATGCCGCCGAGGCACGCGCGTTTGGCGAGCTGGCGATGACGCCCGAGTCGGCCGCCCTGCGCAGTCTGTTTTTTGCCTCAACAGCGCTGAAGAAAGAGAACGGGACCCGTGCCGAACCACGACTCATCCAGCGGGTTGGGGTTTTGGGGGGCGGACTGATGGGCGGCGGGATCGCCAGCGTCAGCGCCATGAATGCCGGGTTGCCGGTGCGCATCAAAGACATCAGCCTGCAAGGCATCAATCATGCGCTGCAAACCAGTTGGGCGCTGCTCGGTAAAAAAGTGAAACGTCGGCAGTTAAGTCCGGCGCAGCGTCAGCAGCAGATGGCACGCATCAGCGGCGGCACGGATTATCAGGGTTTTGCTCACCGCGATATGGTCATTGAGGCGGTGTTTGAGGATCTGGCGCTTAAAAGGCAGATGGTGGCCGACGTCGAGGCGCATTGTCAGCCTGATACGATCTTTGCGTCTAACACGTCATCGCTCCCTATTGCGGAGATTGCCGCGACGGCCCAGCGTCCGCAGAACATCATCGGTCTGCATTACTTTAGTCCGGTAGAAAAAATGCCGCTGGTGGAGGTGATTCCGCATGCGACAACCTCACCTGAAACGCTGGCCAGCACGGTCACGCTGGCACGAAAACAGGGTAAAACGCCGATAGTGGTGGCGGACAAACCGGGCTTTTACGTCAACCGTATTCTGACGCCTTACATCAATGAAGCCATGCGCTGTGTGGTGGAAGGGGAGCCGATCGATCACATCGATCGGGCACTGGTGAAGTTTGGTTTCCCGGTCGGGCCCGTTCAGTTGCTGGATGAAGTGGGGATTGATGTCGGCAGTAAAATCTCTCCGGGGTTACAGCAGGCTTATGGCGAGCGGTTTGCTGCGCCTTCTGCGCTGGATGCGGTGATTCAGGATGGACGCAAAGGGCGTAAAAACGGTAAGGGGTTTTATCTGTATGGATCATCGCGATTCGCGCGCAAAAAAGTCGATCCCGCGGTGTACAGCTTATTGAAGCGTAAACCGGTGAAGACGCAGAGTGGCGCGCAGATTGCCGAGCGTTGTGTGTTGATGATGTTAAACGAAGCGGTGCGCTGTCTGGATGAGCAGGTTATTCGCTCGCCGCGGGACGGTGATATCGGTGCCGTGTTTGGCATTGGCTTTCCGCCGTTCCTGGGAGGGCCGTTTCATTACATTGACAGGCTGGGCGCAGCAGAGGTTGTGAGCAGATTAACGCGGCTTGAGCAGCAATACGGTGACCGTTTTGCGCCCTGTGACGCACTGCTGCGCGCGGCGGAACAGCAGACAAAGTTTTACACTTCTTCATAAATACGAATACCCATCCTGATTCAGGGGGTTAGAAACGCGCCGCACAAGCGTGAGGCGCTACACGAATCTGACAGGTGCTTATTTAATAAACAACCGGTTGACTATACTGAAGTCATTAGGGTACAACACGACGTTCATTCGCAGAATGAAGCGCCTGACGCGAATGCATCAGGCGATGTCGACAAACTACAGCGGTGCTTTATGCAAGTTTTTATCATGCGTCACGGCGATGCGGCTCTTGAGGCTGCCAGTGATTCGGTCAGGCCTTTAACGCTTTGTGGATGTGACGAATCACGTCAAATGGCAAACTGGTTAAAAGGTCAGTCTGTTGACATTGAACGTGTACTGGTCAGTCCTTATCTGCGTGCGCAGCAAACGCTCGCCACGTTTCGTGAGGCCTTTCCTTTGCCAGACGGTGAGGATATTTTGCCGGAACTCACGCCCGGCGGCGATCCCGGTCTGGTGGGATGCCATTTGCAGGCGCTGGCCAATGAAGGAGTGAAATCGGTGCTGGTGATCTCTCACTTACCGTTGGTGGGATACCTGGTGTCGGAACTGTGCCCCCAGGAAACACCGCCAATGTTTGCCACTTCTGCAATCGCCTGCGTTGACTTCGATCCCGCTGAAAGCCAGGGCACATTGCTGTGGCAGATTAGCCCGAAAAAACTGGCGAAAGCCATGTAATGATGTCGGGCCATAAAATGGCCCGAACATGCATGAATCCTCAACGGAACAACCATCCCGTCAGGCTTTTCCCGAACAGATTACGCAATCACAAAACGTGATACCGAGCCTGCCAGCGTTTGTGCCTGGTCATGAAGCGCACTGGCCGCCGCAGAGGACTGTTCCACTAACGCCGCGTTTTGCTGCGTCACGTTATCCATTTCAACGATAGCCACGCCCACCTGCGCAATGCCGCGGTTCTGCTCTTCAGATGCCTGAGAAATCTCGTTCAGTATCTCTGTCACATTGCTGACTGAGGTAACGATTTCACCCATGGTGTTGCCTGTCTGACTGACCAGTTGCGAACCCGCGCTGATACGGGCAACCGAATCCTGAATCAGCGTTTCGATTTCTTTCGCGGCTAACGCGCTGCGCTGCGCCAGGTTTCTCACTTCACTGGCGACGACGGCAAAACCCCGACCCTGTTCGCCGGCCCGTGCCGCTTCGACCGCAGCGTTCAGTGCCAGAATATTGGTCTGAAACGCGATGCTGTTAATCACGGAGGTGATCTCCGAGATTTTTCCTGAGCTGGCAGAAATTTCATTCATCGTGCTGACCACGCTGGTAACCAGTTGTCCGCCACGGCTGGCCGTGTCGAAGGTTTCCTGCGCCAGTCTGCTGGAATGATGAATATTATCGGCATTCTGTTTTACGGTGGATGTCAGCTGCTCCATGCTGGCTGCCGTTTGCGCAAGGGCGGCCGCCTGACTTTCCGTTCGCGCAGACAAGTCATTATTCCCGGAGGCGATTTCTGCCGACGCCTGACTCACGCTGGTGACGCCGCTGCGGATACCGCTGATAATCCGGCGCAGTTCATCACTCATTTCACCTACCGCATGCATGAGTTCGCCCAGTTCATCCCGGCGAGAGGTGTGCATCACGGTGCTGAGATCGCCACGTGCCATTTGTCGGGCAATATGCAGAAGCTCAGATAAGGGACGCGTCAGCTGGCGGGTAATAAACAGCGCAATAAGAATACCCGCAATGATGGCACCAATAACAATGGTCGCCATCAGCCAAACGGCTTGTCTGGCATCGTGATTAGTGGCGTCCAGCTGTTGGGTGAACAACGCATTGCTCATATCGGTCAGGGTTTTGCCTGCTGCCGCCAGTTCGGCTGTTGCCTCTTCGCCCGCTTTTACCGAGGCCATCATCGCGCTGATATCCGCTTGTTTTGTCACGAGCTGTTCACTGATTTTGTCGATTGCTGCAGCGTCTGCGGGGTTAAGCCGAGATTTGATCTGCGCAATAAGTCCGACGGTTTCAGTGAGGAAGCTGCTGAGCACATTGCGATCTTCATCTTTATGCTCAAGGCCAAAGAGTTTCACCCGCACCGCTACGCCGCTCAAATGCTTATTGATCTCCTGCAACGCGGCGGCGGTCTGCGCGTCACCGTTATTGCTTGCGGCGAGCTGACCAATAGCACGCATCTCATCAGCCACGGAGAGATTCGTCAGCGCCTGCGTACCGTCACGGACGGCCTGCACGGTACCGGCCCGTTTCTGCCGGTAAGTGGCAATGGCCGACGGCATCGCGGTAATCATTGCCTGCTGACTGTCATCCCAACGAAAAACGCCCAGGTTTTTCAAGTTCTGATCTACCTCTTTCAGCATGTCTTCGTTCAGAACGATGAATTTTTCATCATGTGTTTTAACGAATTGCAGGCGGGCATCTTTGGCCTGTGAAAACCGGTCATTGACGCTTTTAAGCTCCCTGAGCTTTTCGGCCCGCACGCTAATGTCATTCAGATTTTTAATGCCGCATATCGCGACAGCCAGACTCAACAATAAAATAAGCCCAAAACCGAGCATGAGCTTTTTGCCCACTTTTAAATTCTCAAAAAAATTACTCAACCCGCTCATTCAAAAAGTTCCCTTGGTCAATGTGCCAATAATGTTCAAACGTAATATGCCTAAATGCCTGAACGTTATCGGCAGCGGGAAAATTGTATTCAGTATAAATAGTTTCTTAAGCAAATAGTCTGCGTCAGCCTGAACAGAAACCAGCAGAACGCCAGGCCAATAAGGGACGGAATGACGCGTGATCAGGGAAGAAGGTGTAACGCAGTGGCGCGGATTCCCCCGGCAAAGGGGGAACAAGCGGGACGGCAGGGCAAGGGGCTTAAGACGTTTTTCTGCCTGAATATCAAGGCAGTTCTGGCGGTTGCCACTCTTCAATTTCAATAAGGACTAATAACGCGGCATCGCCGCCAAACATTTTGGGTGCCTGGTGAAAGGCCATCACCCAGGGATGCTGGGCCAGCCACAGTGGCGTTTGTTGCTTTAAAATATGTTTACCATGTCCGGTCATCACGCTGGCACAAAAAAGGTGTTCGCGACGACAGGCGGCAATCAACGCGCCTAACTCCTGCTTGGCTTGCATCTGGGTCAGCCCGTGCAGATCAAGAAAAATCTCTGGCGTGTAGTCACCCCGGCGCAGCTTCTTCAGTTCAAAATGGCTCACGTCGGCACGAACATAGCGCGTTGCCCCTTCAGTGGACAGCAGCGGCTGGAATTCATCTGAAAAGTAGTGGCTGTTATCCGCTTGTTCAGACAGCAGTCTTTTTATCGGGACTTCCCGGGTTTTCACTGCCGGTTTGTGCACGATAGTGTCTTGTTTTAATTGACGCGTGCCCGTCATCAACTGGCGAAACAGCGCTTGATCATCCTGGCTCAGGGGGTTTTTTTTACTCATTATTCGTAAATCATATCTGAGGTGGCTGATTAACAGCAGAAGCCGATACCTTACCGTTAACCGTCATTAATTGTCAGCTTTTTCACCTTGCCGCGCTGAATTCTCCTCGGCTTCGTGGCAAACTATCGGCCGATTTAGTAAAAGGCCTGCGGAGGGCTACGTGGACAAAATTTTCGTCGATGAGGCAGTGAATGAACTGCACACCATTCAGGATATGCTGCGCTGGTCGGTAAGCCGCTTTACCGCTGCCGGAATCTGGTACGGACACGGCACAGATAATCCCTGGGACGAAGCTGTCCAGCTGGTTCTGCCCACGCTGTGGTTACCCTTAGATATCCCGGAAGATATGCGTAACGCGCGCCTGACAGCCAGCGAACGCCATCGCATCGTCGAGCGCGTCATTCGCCGCGTGAACGAGCGTATCCCGGTCGCCTATCTCACCAACAAAGCCTGGTTCTGCGGCCATGAGTTTTACGTTGATGAACGCGTTCTGGTGCCTCGTTCACCGATTGGTGAACTGATTGAAAACCGCTTTGCCGGTTTAGTGACGGAAAAACCGCGTCATATTCTGGACATGTGTACCGGCAGCGGCTGTATTGCGATTGCCTGTGCCTATGCGTTCCCGGAAGCTGAAGTCGATGCGGTGGATATTTCTCATGATGCGCTGGCGGTGGCCGAGCAGAATATTGAAGAGCACGGTCTGATGCATCACGTGACGCCGATTCGCGCCGATCTGTTCCGCGAACTGCCGCCGGTACAGTACGATCTGATCGTGACTAACCCGCCTTATGTTGATGCGGAAGATATGGACGACCTGCCGAGCGAATATCAGCATGAACCCGAACTGGGTCTGGCTGCGGGCAGCGACGGGCTTAAACTGGTGCGCCGCATCCTCGCCTGCGCGCCGGGCTATTTGAGCGAACAGGGCGTGCTGATTTGCGAAGTGGGTAACAGCATGGTGCATATGATGGAGCAATATCCTGACGTGCCTTTCACCTGGCTGGAGTTCGACAACGGCGGTGACGGCGTCTTTATGCTCACCCGTCAGCAGATCGTTGATGCACAGCACCATTTCTCATTTTATAAAGACTAAAAGGGTGGGCGAACTTTCGCCCGTCAAACCGTAACAAGGAATCTCAATGGCCGGAAACAGCATCGGACAGTTCTTTCGCGTCACCACGTTTGGTGAATCTCACGGTATTGCCCTGGGCTGTATCGTTGATGGCGTGCCGCCGGGCATTCCGTTAACCGAAGCCGATATTCAGCACGATCTTGATCGTCGCCGTCCGGGAACGTCGCGCTACACCACCCAGCGCCGTGAGCCGGATCAGGTGAAAATTTTGTCCGGTGTCTTTGACGGCATCACCACCGGTACCTCGATTGGCCTGCTGATCGAGAATACCGATCAACGTTCGCAGGATTACGGTGCCATCAAAGACCTGTTCCGTCCGGGCCATGCGGATTACACCTATGAGCAAAAATACGGCACGCGTGACTACCGTGGCGGTGGCCGTTCATCGGCACGCGAAACCGCGATGCGCGTGGCGGCCGGCGTGATTGCTAAAAAATACCTGCAGATGAAGCACGGTATCCTGGTTCGCGGCTATCTGGCGCAGATCGGCGACGTTGCCTGCGAACTGAAAGACTGGAGCATCGTTGAACAGAATCCCTTCTTTTGCCCGGATGCCGACAAGCTGGAGGCGCTGGATGAACTGATGCGCGCCCTGAAGAAAGAAGGGGATTCGATTGGGGCCAGGGTCACGGTTATGGCGGAAAATGTCCCACCAGGCCTGGGCGAACCGGTTTTTGATCGCCTGGATGCTGACCTCGCGCATGCGCTCATGAGCATTAACGCGGTGAAAGGTGTGGAAATCGGCGACGGTTTTGCCGTAGTGAATCAGCGCGGCAGTCAACATCGTGATGAAATCCGCGCTACCGGTTTTCAGAGCAATCATGCAGGCGGTATCCTCGGCGGCATCAGCAGCGGCCAGACGATTAGCGCGAATCTGGCCATGAAACCGACCTCCAGTATTACCGTACCGGGTAAAACCATCACCCGCGATGGCGAGGAAGTGGAGATGATCACCAAAGGTCGTCACGATCCTTGTGTGGGCATCCGTGCCGTACCCATTGCAGAAGCCATGATGGCGATCGTGCTGATGGATCATCTGCTGCGCCAGCGCGCACAGTGCGGTGAGGTTAACTCGACGGTGCCACGTTGGTGAGCCTATGAAAATCTTGCTGATGGTGAGTGCGCTCCTGCTGAGTGCCTCCAGCCTGGCGGCAACGCCGTGGCAACGTATCCAGCACCCTGTTGCGGGTGAGCCCAATGCGATTGGGGGCTTTGCCAACGGCTGTATCGTGGGTGCCCAGGCGTTGCCGCTTAACTCGCCGGATTATCAGGTCATGCGCCAGGATCAGCGCCGTTATTTCGGTCATCCCGATCTGATCCTGTTTATTCAGCGCCTGGCGACCCAGGCACATAACCTCCAACTGGGAAACGTGCTGATTGGCGATATGGGCATGGCGGCAGGCGGGCGCTTTAGCAGTGGACATGCCAGCCACCAAACCGGGCTGGACGTCGATATTTGGCTACAACTGCCTAAAACCCGCTGGAGCGCGCAGCAACTCCTTAAACCGCAGCCGTTGGATCTCGTCACCGCTGACGACAAGAACGTGGTGGCGCGTCACTGGCAGCCTGAAATCGATAGCCTGATCAAACTGGCGGCGAAAGATGAGGATGTGACACGTATCTTCGTCAATCCGGCGATTAAAAAGCAGCTTTGTGCTGATGCGGGTAGCGATCGCGGCTGGCTTCGAAAAGTGCGTCCCTGGTTTGCGCATCGCGCGCACATGCACGTCCGCTTGCGCTGTCCTCAGGGCAGCACCGAGTGTGAAGAGCAGGCCCCACCGCCTGCGGGTGATGGCTGTGGAGCCGAACTTCAGAGCTGGTTTTTGCCCAAACAGCCTGGTTCTGCGCCGGTGAAACGTGAGCCACCGCCGCTGCCTGCGGCCTGTCAGGCACTGCTGGATAAACATTTACTGTAAGGGTTCCCATGGAATGGTTCGTTGTCAGCCCGCTGTTGGTTGTGCTGCTATTTTTTATTGCCCTGCTGGCTGGGTTCATTGACTCGATTGCGGGCGGCGGCGGACTGTTAACGGTTCCCTCTTTGCTGGCTGCCGGGCTGTCACCGGCGCAGGCGCTGGCGACCAACAAGCTGCAATCGGTCGGCGGATCTTTCTCATCCAGCCTCTATTTTGTCCGGCGCGGGGCCATCCGACTCAGCGAGCAGCGGCTGAATATCGCCATGACCTTTTTGGGGTCGATTGGCGGGGCCATTCTCATCCAGCACCTGCAGGCTGATATGCTGCGTCAGGTGTTGCCGCTGCTGTTAATCGCTATCGGCATGTGGTTTCTGCTGATGCCACGTATCGGTGAAGAAGACCGCGTTCACCGTCTGCAGGGGCTGCCTTTCGCCCTGATTGGCGGTGGCTGTGTCGGCTTTTATGACGGTTTTTTTGGGCCGGGTGCCGGCTCATTCTACGCACTGGCCTTCGTTACGCTGTGCGGCTATAACCTGGCAAAAGCCACCGCGCACGCCAAGCTGCTTAACTTCACCTCCAACTTTGGTAGCCTGCTGTTTTTTATATTTGGTGGCAAAGTGGTGTGGGGCACAGGGCTTATCATGATGCTGGGGGCATTTTGTGGCGCCCGGCTGGGTGCAAGGCTGGTGCTGGCACGTGGACAAAAGCTGATCCGCCCGATGGTGGTAATCGTTTCGGCGGTCATGAGCGCCAAACTGCTCTGGGACAGCCACGGCAGTGAATTGATGGCCTGGCTGACCACGCTGAATCTGTAATACTTTTACGTGATGACTTAATGACAACAACTCATAACTACGAACAGCTGATCGCGCTGTTTGATGATTGCTTTAGCCACGACTTTCAGACCCGTCTAATTAAAGGCGATGACGAACCGATCTATCTTCCTGCGGATGACGAATCGCCATGGAATCGGGTGGTGTTTGCTCATGGATATTACGCCAGCGCGTTACATGAAATTTCGCACTGGTGCATCGCGGGTGAAGCCCGGCGCAAGCTGGTGGATTTTGGTTACTGGTATTGTCCGGATGGTCGCGACGCGCAAACGCAAAGCCAGTTCGAAGCGGTAGAGGTTAAGCCGCAGGCGCTGGAATGGATGTTTTGTGTGGCTGCAGGCTTTCCCTTCAACGTCAGTTGTGACAATCTCGAAGGAGATTGTGAGCCAGATCGCATTGTGTTCCAGCGAAAGGTTCATGCCCAGGTCATGAACTACCTGGCGTCGGGTATTCCTGCCCGTCCCGCACGCTTTATTTCAGCCCTGGCTGACTATTATGGCAGGCCTTCTCTGACCGCATCGCAATTTCCCTGGCCGGACGATTTGTGATGCAGAAGGGACTTAATAACAGAGGAATGATGAGATGATCGCAGAATTTGAGGCACGTATTCTGGCCCTGATTGACGACATGGTTGAGCACGCCAGTGACGATGAGCTATTTGCCAGCGGTTATCTGCGTGGCCACCTCACGCTGGCAGTGGCGGAAGTGGAACGCCTGGACGAACACACGCCGCAAGCGTTACAGATCCAGGTGACACGAAGCCTGCAAAACGCTATCGCCGCCGGAGAATTATCGCCCCGGGATCAGGCGCTGGTGATTGGTATGTGGGATAACCTGTTTTTACAGGCCCGCCAGCAGTCTGCCTGAATGCACGGGGCGGTACGCCGCCCGTGCTAGTTCCCCGCTTTTTTGCCCTTCAGCAATTTTCTTACCCAATAACGATTTGGATTGAGCGCTGCCAGCGTGCTGGCATCCAGCGGCTGGGGTTCGCCGCTGAGCTGAGCTGCCAGCACTTCTGCCGCCAGGGGCGCACTGCACAATCCACGTGAGCCAAGCGCGCCAAACACATAAAGCCCTGAAAAATACGGTGCCGTTTCGCTTTCTGCTTCGCGGGTGCGTTGCTGTGCAAGATCCGCATAGGTGGCAAGCGTCGCCGCGTAATCCGGCACGCTGCCCACCATGGGCAAATGGTCCCGGGTGGCGCAGCGCACGCCATTGCGCGCCTCGCCCTGGCTGACGTCCACTTCATCCACCCACCTGCTGTGGGGCAGGCAGTGCTGCAGACGGCTGCGGTTTTGCTGCTGGTCATCTTCACGGTAGGCCGTCGACGTATCGCCACGGTGATAACTGGCGCCGATACAGTGCGTCCCAAACTGTGGGCTGGCTGGGGTGAGATAACCGTCATAACAGAGCACCGTTTTCAGCGCCGATAACGCGGGTGAAGCCGGAATATGACTGACCTGGCCGGCGACCGGATAAACCGGCAGCGAGTCGGTCTGGGGCAGATGGGTAATCGCATGACCGTTGGCCAGCACCACAGCCTGGTGGCAGGTGGCGGGTTGTTCACTGAAGGTCAACTGCCAGCCTTGCGAATGCGGCTCCAGCGCGGTGACGCGGTGCAGCCAGTGAACACGCAATCCGAGTCGTTCACCGTGGGATAACAACGCAGAGGTCAATTCGGCCGGGGCTAACCAGCCACCCAGCGGATAAAAGATGCCGCCACAATCCAGCGCCACGTTGGCCAGTGCCTCCGCCTCGTCGCGATTGACGCTGTAAGCGACCTCAGCCGGTAAGGCCATCTTCAGCATCTGCGCAATCTTGCTGGCACTTTTCTCGTCCCAGCCCAACTGTAATACACCGCTCCAGTCATGTTCGTAAGGGAGATCGAGTGCGTCATACAGGCGACGGGCGAAACTGAATGCAGCAGGAAAGAAGCTGGCCAGCGCGGGATCGTGCTGATTCAGCAGGGGATACAGCGCGCCCTGGCGATTACTGGACGCGCCCAGAGCGGGTGCCTCATCGGCACAGTAGAGCGTTACCTGAAAGCCCCGGCGCAGCAGCGCAAGGGCCAGCGTGGCGCTTGCCACGCCGCCGCCAATCAGGGCAACCTCCTTGCCGGACAGCGCAGGGCGCGCATACCAGGGCTGGCGATGCGCCAGCGCGGGTGCGGTCTCAAGCGAACCGCACAGCATTTCCCGTTTTGGCCCGAACCCTTTACGCCGGGTCACCGCAAAGCCCGCCTGTTGCAAACCGCGCCGCACAAAACCCGCCGCCGTAAAGGTCGCGAAGGTGCCACCCGGCCGCGCCAGTTTTGCCATCGACTGGAACAGGTCAGGCGTCCACATATCGGGGTTTTTCGACGGCGCAAAGCCATCTAAAAACCAGGCATCGACCTGACGATGCAGACTGTCATCAAAATTATCAATTAGCGCATTAATATCGCCTAACCACAGATCCAGCGTGATGCGGCCCGAATCAAATAACACACGTTGGCAGCCCGGCAGTGCCAGGGGCCACTGGCGCTGAAGTTGTTCAGCCCAGGGGGCCAGTTCGGGCCAGTGCTGATGCGCCGCCGTCAAATCGGCCTGGGTCAGCGGAAATTTTTCAAAGCTGATGAAATGCAGTCGTTTTAAGGCCGCATCAGGATGGTGGCGCTGAAAGGAATCAAAGGCTTGCCACAGCGTCAGAAAATTAAGGCCTGTGCCGAAACCGCTTTCGGCAACAATCAGCAGATCGCGTGGATGCTGATGAAAGCGTTGCGGGAAATCATTGCCACCCAGAAAGACATACCGCGTCTCTTCCAGACCGTTGTCATTGGAAAAATAGACGTCGTTAAACGCTCGGGAAACAGGTGTACCCTGTTCGTTCCAGCTCAGTTGGGCGTGTTCAACCTGGGGCAGTTTCACAGTAAAGGCTCATTTTTCAGGGAGTGTCAGGATTTTATCGGTCGACGTGACATGACGCAAATTTACAAAAGGAAATGGCTGATCGGACTTGTTCGGCGTACAAGTGTAAGCTAGAGTGCTCGTCAAATAACAGAAGTGGTGAGGATGATTGAATGAAACGTGCTGTGATTACTGGCTTAGGGATCGTTTCCAGTATTGGTAATAACCAGCAAGAGGTGCTGGCATCTCTGCGTGAGGGCCGCTCAGGCATCACTTTTTCCCAAGAGATGAAAGATTCCGGCATGCGTAGTCACGTCTGGGGTAACGTTAAACTCGATACCACTGGCCTCATCGATCGCAAAGTTGTGCGTTTTATGAGTGATGCGTCCATCTATGCTTACCTCTCTATGGAAGAGGCTATCAAAGATTCTGGCCTGAGCAACGAGGCTTACCAGAACAATCCACGCGTTGGTCTGATTGCAGGATCTGGCGGAGGTTCCCCACGTTTTCAGGTTTTTGGTGCGGATGCCATGCGCAGCCCACGCGGTCTGAAAGCGGTAGGCCCTTATGTGGTGACCAAGGCGATGGCGTCAGGCGTTTCAGCCTGTCTGGCTACGCCGTTTAAGATCCACGGCGTAAACTATTCGATCAGTTCAGCCTGTGCGACTTCTGCGCACTGTATTGGTAACGCGGTTGAGCAGATTCAGCTGGGCAAACAGGATATTGTTTTTGCGGGCGGCGGCGAAGAGCTGTGCTGGGAAATGGCCTGTGAGTTCGATGCAATGGGCGCACTGTCTACGCGTTACAACGAGACGCCAGAAAAAGCCTCACGTACCTATGATAACGAACGCGATGGCTTCGTCATTGCGGGCGGCGGCGGTATGGTCGTGGTTGAGGAACTGGAGCATGCACTGGCACGTGGTGCGCACATTTACGCTGAAATCGTAGGTTACGGCGCAACCTCAGATGGTGCAGACATGGTCGCGCCATCGGGTGAAGGCGCAGTGCGCTGCATGAAGATGGCGATGCACGGCGTGGACACGCCAATCGACTACCTGAACAGCCACGGTACTTCTACCCCGGTCGGTGATGTCAAAGAACTGGGCGCGATTCGTGAAGTGTTTGGCGACAACACGCCGTACATTTCTGCCACCAAAGCGATGACCGGCCACTCCTTAGGGGCGGCGGGCGTGCAGGAAGCCATCTACTCGCTGCTAATGCTGGAGCACAGTTTTATTGCCCCAAGCATCAATATCAGCTCGCTGGATGCGGCGGCAGAAGGCATGAACATCGTGACGCAGCCGACAGAAAAAACGCTGACCACCGTGATGTCTAACAGCTTTGGTTTTGGTGGCACCAACGCCACGCTGACCATGCGCAAATACCAGGCATAACGCTGGACTAAAACGTCATGTTGCACTTAGCATGACGTGAACCCTACGAAAAGGTCGGCGCTTGCCGGCCTTTTTTACGTTGGGATTGCCACTCAGCCACTGTTGCGTGATGAGCCTGCTGAAAGCAGCCTGACCAGCTTGTCGCACCCGGCCACAATCTCATCGGGCGTTAGCGCCGCAAAGCCTAAAATCCAGCCTTGCTGAGGTGCGCTATCGCTGTACAGTGGGCTGAGTCGGGGCAGTAATAAACTCACCTTTGCCGCCTGTAACGTTAAGGCGGCATCGTCGCCCTGCACCAGCGCAACGGTTGTCTGCAATCCACCCGGGCAGGGAAACGGCCTGAGCCATGGCGCCAGACGCTGGGCTAGCTGCTCCAGCAGGCGATCGCGACGGCTGTGATAAAGCTGGCGCATCAGCCGCAAGTGGCTGGCAAAATGCCCCTGCTGCATAAATTCTGCCGTTACCGCCTGCGGCAGCAGTGCGCTATGCCCGTCCAGCAGGCTGCGCGCCCGGCCTAAAGGTGCCACCAACGGGCCAGGCACCACCATCCACGCCAGACGCAGCGAGGGAAACAGCGATTTCGAAAAGGTTCCGAGGGTAATGACCCGGCTATCGTTGTCGAGCGCGTGCAGCGCAGGCGCAGGGCGATCGTCATAGTGAAACTCGCTGTCGTAATCGTCCTCAATCAGCCAACTGCCGTGACGACGTGCCCAGTCCAGCCAGGCGAGACGGCGCGGCAGGCTTAAGGACACGCCGGTGGGATATTGATGCGAAGGGGTCAGATACATCAGTTTTGCGGAACCGGGTTGGGGAACCGCACCCTCGGCATCCACCTGAATACCGCGCACTCTGGCCCCCGCAGAAAGAAAGGCATTACGCGCCCCCGCATAGCCCGGCTCTTCCATCCAGATCTCATCACCCGCATCAACCAGCATTAGCGCCAGCAGCTGCAGCGCCTGTTGTGAACTGGTTAAAATAATCACCTGATCAGCCTCGCACTGCACGCCACGTGACAGAGCCAGATAGTCAGCAAGCGCGCGGCGCAGTGGCAGATAACCCAGCGGATCGCCGTAGCCCATCACGTCAGGGCCAGCGGTGCGCTGAACGCGGGCGGTTAACCGCCGCCAGAGAGGATGAGGAAAGGCACGTAAATCCGGCGAACCTGCCGCAAACGCATAGGGAAAGGGCGCATCCTGACAGCCGCCCGTTGCCAGCATCTGCTGGCCGCGCTGTGAGAATGTCGCCATGCGGTTGGCGCGCACGCGGGGCGAACTGCCCGGCAGCGTGATGGCGACGAAGCTGCCGCGACCGGATTCCCGCCGCAGGTAACCTTCACTTTCAAGCTGGGCGTAAGCGGCTTCAACCGTGACGCGCGACAGCGCTAAATCGGTTGCCAGCTGACGCGTTGAGGGCAGTTTCTGCCCGACCTGAAGGTGCGCGGTTTCAATCCACTGACGAAGTGTGGCGCACAGGCGGTCGCGCAGACCACCGGTTGCCTGATGATGAAACAATTGCAGCAGCGGCGACGTCATAATGGTCTTATCACCTTGTTGAAAGCGGTATTATTCAGTAGGCCACTTTGCCGTAAACTGCCTGTCTGTCACAACAGGAGAAAAAAGAATGTCATCTGTTTTAGGTTTTCCCCCGGCGTTACCGCAGCAGAGCGTTGCATATCTGCAGGCCAAACTGGCTTATTACACCGATGCCTGGGATCTGGCTGACGATCTGGCCCACCAACGGCAGGGGATTGTCGTGATCGATGCCCGTCAGGTGGAAGCCTGGCGGGCAGGCCATATCAGCGGCGCGGTAAACTTCCCTCATCGGGAAATCAATGAAGCCAGCACGGCTTCTCTGGATCGCGACCTGCTCTATGTGACTTACTGCGATGGCATCGGCTGTAATGGCTCAACCAAAGCGGCGTATCAACTGGCGTTACTGGGATTTAAAGTCAAAGAACTGATTGGCGGGCTGGATTTCTGGAAGCGAGACGGTCATCCGATGACATGGGGCGATGAGGCGGGCGAATGGCCGCAGACAGCTTCTGCGGCATCCTGTGGGTGTTAAATTACAACACCAGCCACAGTAAAAAGGCCAGAACAATCAACCCCACGACCGCGCTCAGCACCGGGCGCGCTGCCAGCGGTTGCAAAGCCGGCGGCAGCGAACCGGAAATGGGCGCCCATATCGGATGCGGATTCAGTTCGTTGTCGGCCAGGGCTTGCTCATGGGCTCTTTCAGCCCGACGCGCAAACAGGAAGTTAAGCAGATCCTGGGTTTGCGTCGGGGTCAGCACCATTTGCGGCGTGGCCTGAAAACGTTGCAGGCTGTAATCCTGCAGCATCTGCTGTTCACGCTGATCCAAAGGATGTTTTAACGAGGCTTCAATCAGCTGTAACGTCGGCGCACTGTGCTGGCTCAACGTCTGACGCACCTGCAAATACTGTGTAAGCAGCGGGTAATGGCGCGACGGAATAGGATCGCCGCTGGTGAGATTGACCAGCTTCAGCGCAGCGGTCCATATTTTGCCACTGGATTCGCCTGTCGCGGCAGCCAGACGAACAATTTGCTGATTCAGCGCCTGATGCTCCGCAGGCAGCAGCGAACGATCGCTGGTACGGCTCTGTTGGGGTTGCGGAATTGCCATCTGACCATTTTGCAGCATGGTTAATACCTGGCGCAGCTGGTCCTGGGTTAAGGCACTCAGTACCGTCTGACCAAACTGCTGGCGGATAAAATCACTGACCGCCTGGCGATTATTACCTTTCGGCAGCAGGTCGGTCAGCTGCGTCATTAACTGACGTGTGCCGTGGCCTGTCTGCACCTGCGCCAGGCGGGCATTAAGAAACTGCTCCGCAGCCGGAAAATGGCGCGACTGAAGCTCTGCTTCGCTTTTAACACCTACTTCATGGCGTAAACCGGCCCAGAGTTCGGGCGCCTTAAACGTGCTAAGCGACATAATGCGCACAATCAAACGCTCAAGCGTCGTGCGCTGGGCAGGAGAAAGGGGCTGTTCACCGGCAACGCTTCCTGCACGCGGGGCGTCAGTTTGCGGATTAACAGATGAACGATCGCCGACCGGCACACCGGGGCCGCTGACAGGTTGCATGGCGGATTCCTTGGGAAACAGAACAGCGTGGGGTGCGCCGGAAACAGAATACGCTATGATAACAAAAGCCCCTGGGAAATCCACGGGGCTTGTGTGTTTCGCACAAAGATTTACTTACTGATGCACGGGGGCGGGTTTACGGCGCAGTCGTTTCCACACCAGAGGCACAATCAATACGGCTACAGCCAGGATAAGCAGCACCTTGGCAATCGGGCTTTCCCACAGGATAGCCATTTCACCATTGCTGATAGACAGCGCCCGACGCAGGTTTTGCTCCAGCATTTCACCCAGTACAAACCCCAAAATCAGCGGTGACATAGGGAAATCCATTTTTCGCAGGATATAGCCGAAAATGCCCAATCCCACCATCAGCAGCAGGTCAAAGGTGGTGCTGTGAACCGCATAAACGCCCACCGCGGAGATGGCGGCGATAGCCGGGACTAAGAACCACAGCGGAATCGTCAGCATACGCGCAAACACGTTAATCATCGGGATGTTCATGATCAACAGCATCAGGTTGCCAATCAGCAGCGCGGCAATCAATCCCCAGACAATATCCGGCTGCTCAGTAAACATCGCCGGGCCTGGAGTGATGTTATACAACGTTAGCGCACCGACCATCACTGCGGTGGTACCGGAACCGGGAATGCCGAGCGTCAGCATCGGAATAAACGAGCCACAGGCGGAGGCATTGTTCGCCGCTTCCGGCGCAGCCACACCGCGAATATCCCCTTTACCAAACTGATCGCTGCCGCTGATTTTTTTCTCGGCCATGTAGGCGATAGCACTGGCGATAGTCGCGCCCGCGCCGGGTAACACACCCACAAAGAAGCCAATAAACGAGGCACGCAGCGTGGCACCGGTAGACATGGCGGCCTCTTTCATATTGAACATCATGCGGCCACTGGCGCGGACCACTTTCTGCCCGCTGTGTGTGGATTCCAGCATCAGCAAAATTTCGCTGACCGAGAACAGGCCAATGACCACCACCACAAACTGGATGCCGTCAGAAAGGTGCACACTGTCAAAGGTGAAGCGATAGACGCCGGTATTGGCATCGACGCCCACGGTCGCCATGCTCAGCCCGATCAGGGCCGACAGGAACGACTTAAGTGGGTTCTGACTCATCATGCTGCCCAGGCAGGCAATGGCAAAGACCATTAGCGCAAAATATTCGGCTGGGCCAAACGCCAGCGACCAGCGGGCCAGCAACGGGGCGAATAAGATGATGCCGAGGATGGCAATGGTGGAACCGACGAAGGAGCTGACGGCAGAGATCGAGAGTGCCACACCCGCTTTGCCTTGCTGCGCCATCGGGTAGCCATCCAGCGCGGTCATGATCGCGCCGGCATCGCCCGGGACGTTGAGCAAGATGGAGGAAATGCGCCCACCGTATTCACAACCCAGATAAACCGTCGCCAGCAGAATCAACGCTGATTCGGCAGGCAGGTGCAGGGCGAACGCCAGCGGCATCAAAATCGCCACGCCGTTGATCGGCCCGAGTCCGGGCAGTAAGCCGACGATCGTGCCGATAAAGCAGCCGATGAGGGCAATCAGCAGGTTTTCAGGCGTCATGGCAACGGCAAAACCGTGCATCAGGAAAGACCAGGTTTCCATTATTTCTCTCCTTAATTGAACAGGCTGCCAGCGGGCAAGGTCACGTCAAGTAAACGGTCAAAGGCGTAGAACAGTGACCATCCCATTACCGCACCAGAGAGCAGGGCGGCCCACCAACGTGCACCAAACAGCATGCCGAGACCGAAAGTCAGCAGCGAAGTGGATAGCGGAAAGCCTAGGGTTTCAAACATCCCGCCGTAAACCAGCATCATCACCGCCAGCGCCACCAGACGTTTCATCGTGGCTGCCGATGGCCACTGGATGTCATCCGGTTTTCTCAGCAGCAGCATCAGGGCACAGAAGGCCATCAGGCTGAGAAGGATGAGCGGAAAAGGGCGCGGTCCAACGGGCTCATAGCTGTATTCGCTTTGAATTTGCCAGGCGATGACCAGGCCTGCCAGGCACATCAGTAGCCACAGGGTGGCGAAAATACGATCGCTCATGATGTCCCCCGGTTACTTAGCCAGACCAAAGGATTTCGCCTGCTCGCGGTAAGCGGCAACCTGATCTTTCACGTATTTATCCAGTTCTGCGCCGAACATATTGAATTCAAACAGGCCACGCAGTTCGCGCTGCTTTTTGAACTCTGGGGTTTGCACCATTTTCTCAAAGGCGCTCTGCCACCACTGATAATCGGCATCGCTGACTTTAGGGCCAAGATAGAAGCCACGGATAATGGGCCATTCCACGTTAAATCCCTGCTCTTTGGCGGTCGGAATTGACGCCAGTTGATCGGGCAGGCGTTTGTCTGCCATTACCGCCAGCACGCGCAGTTTGCCCCCTTGTAAATGCGGCACCATCTCGCTGAGATCGCCCGACATTACCTGAATATGATTCCCCAGCAGGGCGGTGACCACTTCACCTCCGCCTTCGAAGGCGACATAGCGCATTTTGCGTGGATCAATACCGGCTTCTTTAGCGATCAGCGCGGTCTTCATCCAGTCCTGACTGCCGATGGAGGCACCCGCGCCCACAACCACTTTGGTCGGATCTTTTTTCATCGCGGCCATGAGCTCGCCCAGGTTTTTCCACGGCGCGTCTTCACGGACGGCAATCATGCCGTAATCGGTGCCAATCGCCGCCAGCCACTTAACGTCATCAACCGAATAGCGACCAAACTTGCCCTGGGACAGATTCAGCAGCGAGCCACCCGAAAAGGCTACGACCGTACCGGCTTCGGCAGGACGCTGCGCAATGATCGCGTTATAGGCCACTGCACCCACGCCGCCTGGCATATAGGTGATGCGCATCGGTTTCTCAATCTGTTTGGTTTCCATCAGCGAAACCTGAATCAGCTTACAGGTCAGGTCGAAACCGCCACCGGGTTTAGCCGGTGCGATGCATTCCGTTCTGTCTGGTGCAGCGGCATAGCCGGATGACGGCAACATTAAAGCCAGCAGGGCAGAGGCGAGGGCGGTATGGATTATTTTTTTCATCGTGCGCTCCATCTTTCTTCCAGAGTGTGATTACCACCGACAATTCGGCGTTGCTGAATTGTTAAATCAGTAACCTTTCATTTACCTTTCATTGATGAGGTTTAGTGAAAGGATGTGATATGCGTCTCTTACTGGTTGAAGATACGGCGGAACTGGGGCGATGGTTACAGAAAGCGTTAACCCAGAAAGGCTTTGCCGTGGACTGGGTGGTCGATGGCGTGGCGGCCGACCACAGCCTGCAAAGCGAAGACTATGCGCTGGTGGTGCTGGATGTTTCTTTGCCGCGTCTGGACGGCATCGAGGTGTTAACGCGGCTGCGCCGTCGGGGACAAAATATGCCAGTGCTGCTGCTGACCGCGCGCACTACGCTGGACGACCGCGTGCGCGGCCTGAACACCGGTGCTGATGACTACCTGACCAAACCCTTCGAACTGGATGAACTGGATGCGCGTCTGCGTGCGCTGTTGCGGCGTTCACAGGGGCAATCACCACAAAATCAAACGCTGGGACAGCTTGAGCTTAACGGCGAGGGCTACTTTTTGCTGGACGAAAAACCCCTGGCGCTGACGCCGCGTGAGTCCAGTGTGCTCACCACGCTGATGCAGCGCCGTGGCCGTCCGGTCTCGCGGCAGCACCTCTATGAGCAGACCTTTACGCTGGTGGACGAGGCCAGCCCGGAAAGCATTGAGCTGTATGTCCATCGGGTGCGCAAAAAACTGGCCGGGAGTGATGTGGGCATTGTGACGCTGCGAGGGCTGGGCTATAGCCTGGAAACCCTGCCATGCGACTGATTCATTCTCTACGCGGTGAGCTGCTGGCGTGGCTCGGCCTGCCGCTGGTGCTACTGTGGATTCTGTCGGTTTATACCCATTATCAGAGCGGCCTGGCGGCGGCGAATCAGGCCTACGATCGCTCCCTGTTGGCCTCTGCGCGCACCGTCGCCGAGCGGCTGGTGGTTCGTCATCAGCATCTGGAGGTGGATGTGCCCTGGGTGGTGCTCGACAGCTTTGAGCGCAATATGAATGACCGCCTGTATTATCAGGTGATTTCGCCCCAGGGCAAGACGTTATCAGGCTATGACGGGCTGCCCCCGATTCCTGCCACCAGCGAAATGTCTGCAGCCTATCCCGCGTTAGTGCATTTTTATGACGGGCTTTACCAGAAGCAGCGCATTCGGGTGGCTGCGTTATGGCAGCCGGTCAGTGAGTCGGGCGTGGAAGGCATGGCGCTGGTGCTGGTGGCGGAAACCATTCACTCCCGTGAGGCATTTGCTCAGGGGCTGATGCGCACTGCGTTACTCAGCCAAAGCGCGCTGGTATTCATCACGCTGTTACTGGCGAGCATGATGCTGCGCCGGGTATTGCGGCCGCTGCGCCGTCTGTCACGCATCGTGCTGCGCCGTAACGGCGCGGCGCTGACACCGTTGCCGTCCCTGCCGTGGTCGGAGTTACAGCCGCTCATCATCGCCTTTAATCGCTACCTTGAGCGACTGAGAGGGCTACTGGCGCGGCAGGACAGGTTCAGCGCCGATGCCGCTCACCAGCTTCGCACCCCGCTCACCATCCTTAAAACCCAGATCAGCACGGCGCTGGACAGCGACCGGCCTGAACAGTGGCGCGAAAGCCTGCAGGGCATGCAGCATACGCTGGATGACACCATCCTGCTGACCGATCGCCTGCTGCAACTGGCGCGAATTAAAGCCCGTCACGGGGAAGATAAGCCCATGGCGCGGGTGGATTTAGCGGCCATCGTCCGCGAGGCCTGCTTTAGCCGTTATGCCGCGGCACGCGCAAAATACATTGATCTGGGTTATGAGGGTGATGAACACAGTGAGGTGAAAGGCGACGCGCTGTTGCTGGGCGAACTCTGTGCCAACCTGCTGGATAACGCGATTAAATATACCCCTTCTCAAGGGATGATCACTGCGCGCCTCCAGAGCGGAACACTTCAAATTGAAGACGCGGGGCCGGGGATTAGCCCGGACGAGCAGCAAAAAGCGCTGCAGCCTTTTATCCGGCTGGATAATGCCGCTATGCATGCCGGTGCCGGCATTGGGCTGGCGCTGGTCCAGGATATTTGTGCCTGGCACGGCGCTGTCGTGACGCTGGATCGCAGCCCGTTACTGGGCGGGCTACGGGTTACCGTCCAGTTCAATGTGGATCGGTGTTAACCGGTTTGTGCGCGGTTAACGGCCTGCGCAGTCGCTGGGCCAGCAGAACGCCCGTCAGCGTCAGACCGCCGCCAATCCAGTGATAGCTGTGCAGATGTTCATGCAGAAACAGCACCGCAATGATGGCGGTAAACACCGGTGTCAGATTCATAAAAATACTGGTGATGCTGGCCCCTAACTTTTGAACGCCATGTATCCACAGCCAGGGCGCAAGAATAGAGGCAAACAGCCCGGCAAAGGCCACCAGGGGAAGATTGCGCGACGTGAGCGAGACATCTGACGTCATCAAAAAGCCGGGCAACAACAGCAGAACGCCAAAGGCAATTTGCACGTAAAGGCTCTGCCAGACCGGCAACGGAATCGACCAGCGTTTTGTCATCACGCCATAAAGCGCATAGCAGCTGGATGCCGCCAGCATCATCGCTTCTCCGGCACCGATACCGTGATTCAGCAGCTGGTGAAGGTTGCCTGCGCTGACCAGCCAGATTAAGCCGCAGAACGAAATCAGGCTGCCCACCAGAATGCCCACCGTCGGCGCAATCCGCAGGATCAGCAGGCTGAGCAACACCGTTAACAGCGGAATCAGCGCCGCAATAATGCCCATAAACAGGGCGCTCACGCTGTGGGCGGCATAGTAAGCCAGACTTTGATACAGCGCCATGCCCAGCAGTCCCAGAACCATCAAACGCCAGAGGTGCGGCCTGATCGCCTGCCAGCGCCGTATCACGCCGGGTAACACAAACGGCGTTAACACCAGCAACGCCAGTAGCCAGCGATAAAAGGAGATGGCTGCAGGCTCGATTGCCCCCGCCGATAATTTATTTACGATAGCGTTAACCGACCAAATCAATACCGCAAACAGCGGAAACAGAAAAAACATAGTATGACTCCAGCCTCAGACCCGCGGCAGTTTACGCCTGTCTGACATGCTTCTGCCAGCCTTATGGTCGACGGCATGGGGAGGTTAGGCTAAGGCGGGGCTTTTGTGCCAGAATAGCGCCCTTAAATGCAACACACAGGAAAGCCGTGGTGAAAATTCTCGTCGATGAAAATATGCCCTACGCCCGTGAACTCTTTAGCCGTACGGGCGATGTGGTTGCCGTACCTGGCAGGCCATTACCCGAAGCGCAATTAGCCGACGCTGATGGACTGATGGTGCGATCGGTCACTCAGGTTAACGCGGCGTTACTGCAGGATAAACCTGTCAGGTTTGTGGGCACGGCCACGGCCGGGACGGATCACGTCGATGAAGCCTGGCTGGCGCAGGCGGGCATCGCGTTCTCGGCCGCACCCGGTTGTAACGCCATCGCCGTCGTAGAGTATGTTTTTTCTGCCTTGCTGCTGCTGGCTGAACGCGACGGTTTCCTGTTGCGCGATCGTACCGTGGGCATTGTTGGCGTGGGTAACGTGGGCAGCCGTCTGCAGAAACGCCTGGAAGCCTGGGGCGTGAAAACGCTGCTGTGCGATCCACCCCGGGCTGACCGTGGGGACGAAGGGGATTTTCACTCGCTCGATACGCTGGTTGAGCAGGCCGATATTTTGACGTTTCATACGCCACTGTTTAAATCTGGCCCTTACAAGAGCTGGCATCTGGCGGATGCTGCGCGGCTGATGGCCCTGAAGCCTGACACCATTCTGATTAATGCCTGCCGCGGCCCGGTAGTCGATAATGCCGCGTTGCTGGAAGTGCTGAATATGCGCCACGATCTGAGCGTGGTGCTGGACGTCTGGGAGCCGGAGCCGGATCTCTCGCTGGCACTGCTGGATAAGGTCGATATCGCCACAGCCCATATTGCCGGTTACACCCTGGAAGGCAAAGCGCGCGGCACCACCCAGGTTTTCGAGGCCTGGTGCGACTTTATTGGTCAACCGCAGCAGGTGCCGCTCGGCAGCCTGTTACCGACGCCGGAATTCAGCCAGATCCGTCTGAATGGGCCGCTCGATCAGCCAACGCTGAAACGGTTAGTGCATCTGGTGTATGATGTGCGCCGCGATGATGCGCCACTGCGAAAAGTGGCGGCAAAACCGGGCGAGTTTGACCGCCTGCGCAAACAGTATGAAGAGCGTCGTGAATGGTCATCATTACAGGTGAACTGTGATGATCAGGCCACCGCTGATCTGCTTATTCAACTGGGCTTTAACGCCATATTATCCTCAACCTGATTGGTTCCGCCTGCGTGAGCGGCGGGTGAAGGTAGGGATAATTCTGAATCCCCGGGCGGTGACATCACCGCCTTCTGTTTTTATGTCATTGTCTGAGGTAAACCAACATGTCTGACGGCTGGAATATTGCGCTACTTGGCGCAACAGGCGCAGTAGGGAACGCTGTACTGGAACTGCTGGCTCAACGCCAGTTCCCGGTTGGTGAATTGTATTTGCTGGCGAGCGATAACGGTGCCGGTGAAATTAAACGTTTCGAAGGCCGTTCTGTTCGGGTCGAAAACGCGGCGGAGTTTGACTGGTCACAGGCGCAACTGGCCTTTTTTGTTGCCGGTCGCGAGGCATCAGAACGCTATGCAGAAGAAGCGGCGAGTGCAGGCTGCCTGGTTATCGACAGCAGTGAGCTGTTTGCCCTGTCACCGGACGTGCCGCTGGTGGTGCCGGACGTCAATCCCCAGGTGCTGGCGGATTACCGTAATCGCAATATCATCAGCGTGGCAGATAATCTGGTGAGCCAGCTGCTGACGGCCATTAAACCGCTGGTCGATGCGGCAGGTTTAGGCCGTTTACAGGTGACGAATCTGATCTCTGTCTCCACGCACGGCAAAGCGGCCGTGGATGCGCTGGCAGGGGAAAGTGCACGTTTGCTGAACGGCGTGCCCGCTGACGAGCACCATTTTGGTCGCCAGCTGGCTTTTAACCTTCTGCCGCAGCAGGCGGACAGCGAAGGCAGCGTAGAAAGCGAGCGTCGACTGGTCGATCAGGTGCGTAAAGTGTTGCAGGACGACGGGTTGCCGGTTGCCGTCAGCAGCATTCAGGCACCGGTGTTTTATGGCAATGCGCAGATTGTCCACATTGAAAACCTGCGCCCGCTGTCGGCCGAAGAGGCGAGGGCAGAATGGGCACTGGCGGCCGATATTCGTCTGAGTGAAGAGGCCGAGGTGCCGACGCCGGTCACGGATGCCTCCGGCACCGATGAAATGAGCATCGGCTGTGTGCGTAATGATTACGGCATTCCGGAGCTGTTGCAGTTCTGGTCAGTGGCGGACAACGTTCGTTTCGGCGGCGCGCTGATGGCCGTAAAAACCGCTGAGAAGCTGGTCCAGGAGTACATGTACTGATGTCAGAAGGTCAGACAAAAAAACTGGCACTGGGCATTGAGTACGACGGCAGCCGTTACTATGGCTGGCAACGTCAGCAGGAAGTGCGCAGCGTGCAGGAAAAGCTGGAGCGGGCGCTGTCGAAAGTGGCTGACCATCCGGTCAGCGTATTCTGTGCCGGCCGCACCGATGCCGGGGTCCATGGCACCGGACAGGTGGTGCATTTTGAAACCGTGGCGCCGCGTGCCGATGCGGCCTGGACGTTAGGCGTCAACGCCAACCTGCCTGATGATATCGCTGTGCGTTGGGTAAAGGCGGTGCCGGATGACTTTCACGCCCGCTTTAGCGCGACGGCCCGGCGCTATCGTTATCTGATTTACAATCAGCGGCTACGTCCGGCGATTCTGGGCAACGGTGTGACGCACTTTTACTATCCTCTGGATGTGGAAAAGATGCAGCGTGCCGGTCAGTGCCTGCTGGGCGAGAATGATTTTACGTCTTTTCGCGCCGTGCAGTGCCAGTCGCGAACGCCGTGGCGCAATGTGATGCACCTTAATGTCACGCGTCAGGGGCCTTATGTGATTGTCGATATCAAAGCGAATGCCTTTGTGCACCATATGGTGCGCAATATTGTCGGAAGTCTGATGGAAATTGGCTGTGGAAATCAGCCAGAATCCTGGATGGCTGAACTGCTGGCCGCCAAAGACCGTACCCTGGCAGCGGCGACGGCGAAAGCCGAAGGGCTTTATCTGGTTGCGGTGGATTATCCCGCGCATTTTGCTTTACCACAGCCGGCGATGGGGCCATTGTTCCTCGCGGATTAATTAACCTTACGTACAAGGGATCGTTATGGAGTTCATCCATTTTGTGGTCGATTTTATTCTGCACATTGACGTGCATCTGGCCGAATTAGTAGCGCAGTATGGCATCTGGATTTACGCCATTTTATTCCTGATTTTGTTCTGCGAAACGGGATTAGTGGTGACGCCGTTTTTGCCAGGGGATTCGCTGCTGTTCGTGGCAGGGGCGCTGGCCGCGTTGCCGGGTAACGATCTCAACGTGCATCTCATGGTGGCGCTGTTGGTCATTGCCGCTATTCTTGGGGATGCCGTGAACTACACCATCGGCAAACTGTTTGGCGAACGGCTGTTCAGTAACCCGAACTCAAAGATTTTCCGCCGCAGCTATCTCGATAAAACCCATGCGTTTTATGCCCGTCACGGGGGGAAAACCATTATTTTGGCCCGCTTCGTGCCTATCGTGCGCACCTTTGCGCCTTTCGTCGCCGGAATGGGGCACATGTCCTATCGCCACTTCGCGCTGTTTAACGTCACCGGCGCGCTGGCCTGGGTGCTGCTGTTCTCCTATGCGGGTTATCTGTTTGGCGATTTGCCTGTGGTGCAGGAAAATCTTAAGCTGCTTATCCTCGGGATCATCGTGGTATCGATTCTGCCGGGTGTGATTGAAATCTGGCGTCATCGCCGCCAGGCTAAGCAGTAAAATCCACCCTGAGCAGCGGCGTTGCTCAGGGGTAAGACCAGATTTTTATCCACAGTCTTAATTGGTTGTGGTTTAATGAGCGACATTTACCGTCTGCTGAAGCGGTTTTCAGCAGTATCGAGACGACTGGACCAGGTCAGTTTTTAACAGAAAGGTCATCAATGAGCTGGATTGAACGCATTCTTAATAAAAGCAACATTACGCCTGCACGTCGTGCCAATATTCCGGAAGGAGTGTGGACGAAATGCGACAGCTGTGGCCAGGTACTTTATCGTGCCGAGCTGGAGCGTAATCTTGAGGTCTGCCCTAAGTGCGACCACCACATGCGCATGCACGCCCGTGAGCGCCTGGCGAGCCTGCTCGATCAGGGCACGCTGGTCGAGTTGGGCAGCGAACTGGAACCCAAGGACCTGCTGAAGTTCCGGGATTCCAAAAAGTATAAAGATCGTCTGGTGGCTGCACAGAAAGCCACGGATGAAAAAGATGCGCTGATTGTGATGAAAGGTCAGCTGCACGGTATGCCGGTGGTGGCAGCCGCCTTTGAATTCGCCTTTATGGGCGGGTCAATGGGTTCTGTGGTTGGCGCACGTTTCGTGCGAGCAGTGGAGCAGGCGCTGGAAGATAACTGCCCGATGATTTGCTTCTCTGCCAGTGGCGGGGCGCGTATGCAGGAAGCGTTAATGTCGCTGATGCAAATGGCCAAAACCAGCGCCGCGCTGGCGAAAATGCAGGAGCGGGGTCTGCCGTATATTTCGGTCCTCACCGATCCAACCATGGGCGGCGTCTCTGCCAGCTTCGCGATGCTGGGCGATCTGAATATCGCCGAACCTAAAGCCCTGATCGGCTTTGCCGGCCCGCGCGTGATTGAGCAGACCGTGCGTGAAAAACTGCCGCCGGGCTTCCAGCGTAGTGAGTTTCTGATTGAGAAAGGGGCGATTGATATGATCATCCGTCGTCCTGAAATGCGCTATAAACTGGCGAGTCTGCTGGCAAAAATGATGAATCTGCCAGCACCGCTGCACGACGGTGAAGCGTTCGCACCTGCGACGACCGACCCGGAGAGCAACGAGGCCTGACAGGAGACCGAAGGCGCGCGGGTCGCGCCTTCCACCAATGCACCGTATACCTTGCGGCTTTCACCGGGTATAAATTTGCAAAACGGGACATATGGACAATCTTCACCTTCCTCAAGCCACGTCGCCTTTGGCCACGTGGCTTTATTATCTTGAACACCTCCACTCTCAGGCGATAGAACTGGGCCTGGATCGTATTCGCCTGGTGGCGCAACGTCTGGACCTGCTTAAGCCTGCGCCCTTCGTGTTTACCGTTGCGGGCACGAATGGCAAAGGCACCACCTGTCGCACTCTGGAAACCCTACTGATGGCCGCCGGTTATCGGGTCGGGGTTTACAGCTCACCGCACCTTGTGCGTTACACCGAGCGTGTCCGGGTTCAGGGGCAGGAACTCAGTGAAGCCCAACACAGCGCCAGTTTCGCCGACATTGAAGCGGGTCGCGGTACGATTTCTTTGACCTATTTTGAATTTGGCACGCTGTCGGCGCTTAACCTGTTTAGGCAGGCAAAGCTGGATGTGGTCATTCTGGAAGTCGGGCTGGGCGGTCGGCTGGATGCGACCAACATTGTCGATGCAGACGTCGCGGTCATTACCAGTATTGCGCTGGACCATACCGACTGGCTTGGCCCGGATCGTAACAGTATTGGTCGGGAAAAAGCCGGTGTCTTCCGCCAGGCTAAACCGGCGGTCGTCGGTGAACCGGATATGCCCGCCACCATTGCTGAAGTCGCCCGTGAAAAAGGCGCGGTGTTAATGCAGCACGGGCGCGACTGGCAGTACCGGCAGCAGGCAGAAAGCTGGTCACTGCGCGATGCGCAAGGCGAGCTGAGTGATTTACCTCTGCCTCAGGTGCCATTGCCTAACGCGGCTACCGCCCTGGTGGCGCTTCGCGCTTCAGGGCTGAAAGTCAGCGAGGCGCTGATTCGTGCGCATCTGCCGCTGGCGATTTTGCCCGGCCGTTTCCAGACGATCAGCGAATCACCTCGCGTAATTTTGGATGTTGCCCATAATCCCCACGCCGCAGCCTATCTGGCCTCGCGACTTGCGGCGCTGCCGCAGGCAGGTCGGGTACATGCGGTCGTTGGCATGCTGCACGATAAAGATATTGCTGGCACGCTGGCGGCGCTGTCACCTCAGGTGGACAACTGGTATTGCGCGCCGCTTGATGGCCCTCGCGGTGCCAGCGCGGAACAACTCATGGCGCACGTGACCTCCGCTCAGGCGTTCGCGGATGTTGAACAGGCCTGGCAACAGGCGCGCCAGCAGGCGGAACCGCAGGATGTCATTCTGGTCTGCGGCTCTTTCCTGACGGTCGCGCAGGTCATGGAATCGATTGAAACGGAGAAAGGACGTGGCGAGTAAGTTTCAAAACCGTTTAGTCGGTACCGTTATTCTGGTAGCCGTCGGCGTAATCGTATTGCCGGGGCTGCTGGATGGTAAGAAAAAGCATTACAAAGAAGAGTTTGCCGCGATCCCTCTGGTGCCCAAACCCGATGATCAGCAGGACAGCGAAATGGTGCCGCCGGTGACGCAGTCGCTTCCTGCGCAGCCGCCTGCGGGCGCGGGCAGTGCGGTCAGCCATCCTGATGCGGATGACGCTGACGCCGCCGAGGGCAGCAGTCAGCCAGAGCACAGCAGCGAGCCGAGCGTGGTATCGCCGCCGCCGGTACATTCGTCGACGGCCACGACCACACCGAAAGCCAAACCGGTGGAGCCAACCCGACCAAAACAGGTTGAACAGGCTAAACCGAAATCGGCAGAGCCGCCGCAGAGCAAACCGGTGGAAAAAACCCGGCCGGTTGAACAGGCTAAGCCGGTTGAAAAAACCAAACCTGCCGAACAATCGCAGCCTGCGGAAAAGTCCGCCCCAGCAGAGCAGCCTAAAGAGACTCAGCCTGCCGGTCAGGCCTATGTCGTGCAGTTGGGTGCGCTGAAAAATGCCAGTAAGGTCAATGAAATCGTCGCGAAGTTGCGCTTGTCGGGTTACCGGGCTTATACGGTGCCGTCCACGCCGGTACAGGGACAAATCACCCGTATTTATGTCGGGCCGGACGCTTCAAAAGCCAAAATGCAGGCGGCGGTGGCTGAGCTGAAAAACGTGTCGGGCTTAAGCGGCGTCGTAAAATCTTACAGCGCACGTTAAACCGCTGATTGGTGCTGCCGATAAGATTAACAGGCAGCGCCTTTCGCCGCGGGAACGGGGACACCGGGAGCGGCTCAGGCGTGAATAGCGACCACTTTTCAACCTGTTAATGGGTTAATAATGACACAGGCGAAGACGGATTTTTTCATCGCCTTTTTTATGGATGCAGAACCTGAAAACCCCTACGCAAACGTTTTCTTTTTCTGTTAGAATGCGCCCCGAACTGGAAGCAGGGGTGCAATGGCACTGGCGCTGGAAGAGTTCATGATCTGGATTGATTACGTCATTATTGCGGTAGTTGGTTTTTCGGCTTTGGTCAGCCTGGTTCGAGGGTTTGTCCGCGAAGCCTTATCTCTTGTTACCTGGGGATGCGCGTTTTTTGTCGCCAGTCATTACTATGCCTACCTTGCAGTCTGGTTCACAGGTTTTGACGACGAACTGGTTCGTAACGGAATCGCGATTGCGGTGCTGTTCATCGCGACCCTGATTGTGGGGGCAATCGTGAACTACGTTATCGGCTCGCTGGTTGAGAAAACCGGCCTGTCGGGAACCGATCGGGTATTAGGCGTTTGTTTCGGGGCGTTGCGTGGTGTGCTCATCGTGGCCGCTTTGCTGTTCTTCCTTGATACATTCACGGGCTTTTCGAAGAGCCCGGACTGGCAGCAGTCTCAACTTATTCCCGAGTTCAGTTCTATAATCAGGTGGTTTTTTGACTACCTGAAAAGCACGTCGAGTTTTTTGCCCCGGTGAGGCCACCGGGCGTACGGCTTAATGAGGAAATGACAACATGTGCGGTATTGTCGGTATCACCGGTTTCATGCCGGTCAACCAGTCGATCTATGACGCGTTAACGGTGCTCCAGCACCGTGGGCAGGATGCCGCAGGCATTTGTACCATCGATGCGCTGAACTGCTTTCGCCTGCGTAAGGCGAATGGTCTGGTCAGCGACGTCTTCGAAGCGCGTCATATGCAACGTTTGCAAGGCAACATGGGGATTGGTCACGCACGCTATCCTACCGCGGGCAGCTCCAGCGCTTCTGAAGCACAGCCGTTCTACGTCAACTCGCCGTACGGTATTTCTCTTGCCCATAACGGCAATCTGACCAATGCACATGAACTGCGTAAGCGCCTGTTCGAAAAGGGTCGCCGTCATGTGAATACCACCTCAGATTCTGAAATTCTGCTGAATATTTTTGCTCAGGAACTGGATCGTTTTCAGCACTATCCGCTGGAAGCCGACAACGTTTTCGCCGCCATTGCGGCGGTGCACCAGCAGGTTCGTGGCGCGTATGCCGTGGTGGCGATGATTATCGGTCACGGTATGGTGGCCTTCCGCGATCCTAACGGCATTCGTCCGCTGGTGCTGGGCAAACGCGTCATTGCCGATGGCCGTACCGAGTACATGGTGGCGTCTGAAAGTGTGGCACTGGACACCCTGGGTTTTGAATTCATCCGTGACGTTGCACCGGGTGAAGCGGTCTATATCACTGAGCAGGGACAGCTTTCTACCCGTCAGTGCGCCGAAAACCCTAAAAACAATCCTTGCCTGTTCGAATACGTCTATTTTGCCCGTCCGGACTCATTCCTGGATAAGATTTCGGTCTACAGCGCCCGCGTCCGTATGGGCACCAAGCTGGGCCAGAAGATTGCCCGCGAGTGGGAAGATCTGGATATCGACGTGGTGATTCCGATTCCGGAAACCTCAATGGATACCGCGCTGGAAATCGCACGTATCCTCGATAAGCCTTACCGTCAGGGCTTTGTTAAAAACCGCTACGTCGGCCGTACCTTTATCATGCCGGGTCAGCAACTGCGCCGCAGCGCGGTTCGCCGCAAGCTCAACGCTAACCGTGCCGAGTTCCGCGATAAAAACGTCCTGCTGATTGATGACTCTATCGTGCGCGGCACCACCTCTGAGCAGATTATCGAGATGGCTCGTGAAGCGGGCGCGAAAAAGGTTTACCTTGCATCTGCCGCACCGGAAGTGCGTTTTCCCAATGTCTATGGCATCGATATGCCAAGCGCGACCGAGCTGATTGCCCACGGTCGTGAAGTAGAAGAAATTCGCCAGATCATCAAAGCGGATGCGCTGATTTTTCAGGACCTTGATGACCTTATCGAAGCCGTACGGGAAGAAAACCCGGATATCGTTCAGTTCGAGTGTTCCGTCTTCAACGGTATTTATGTGACGAAAGACGTCGATCAGGGCTATCTTGAATATCTGGAATCTCTGCGTAATGACGACGCAAAAGCCATTGCCCGTCAAAATGAAGTGGAAAATCTTGAGCTGCATAACGAAGGCTAAGCTAACCTGAATGCAAATAAGAGGGCGGGACTTATCCCGCCCTCTGTGTTTTCTGCCGGTCTGCGCTATTATGGTGCGCTTTGCCACTGCAAGGTTGAACGATGAAACGACTCATTATTGGTATTTCTGGCGCAAGCGGCGTGATATTTGGCATCCGGCTGTTGCAGGTTTTGCAGCAGGTCAGTGATGTGGAAACGCACCTGATCATCAGTCAGGCAGCACGTCAGACGCTGAGCCTGGAAAGCGACTACAGCCTGCGGGACGTCCAGGCGCTGGCCGATGTGGTTCACGATGTGCGCGATATTGCCGCCAGCATCTCCTCCGGGTCGTTTAAAACGCTGGGAATGGTGATTCTGCCCTGCTCGATGAAAACCCTGTCCGGTATTGTGCATAGCTACAGCGACTCGCTGCTGACACGTGCAGCGGATGTGGTGCTGAAAGAGCAGCGCAAGCTGGTACTGTGCGTGCGTGAAACACCGCTGCATATCGGTCATCTGCGGATGATGACCACCGCGGCTGAACTGGGGGCCATCATTATGCCGCCGGTGCCTGCCTTTTATCACCGTCCCACCACTATTGATCAACTGGTCGATCAGACTGTTAATCGGGTTATCGACCAGTTTGATATTGAACTGCCGCAGGATTTATTTGTGCGCTGGCAAGGTGCATAAGTTTCTTCTTCCGCACTTCTTTGGTGCAGAAACGCGGGAGCGATCACTGTTCCTGCATTTCCTGAACTAAAAGTTCACAACATCGCTTTTTCTCTGCGACATCGCTGATATATTCCATTCACAAACCCAGCCTTTTCGTGGCTAAACGGCTGGCTGGGCAGGCGGTAACGTTGCAGAACTGGCATGAAACATGCACAGGAAAAAGCAGTGTTAGTCGCAAACACACATCATGCACCACATAACAATAAGCATTTTACTTGAGGGTAATCTATGAAGAAGCGTGTTCTGGCTCTTTCTTTAATGTTGGGCCTGTCCAGTGCGGCCAGCGTATTTGCAGCAGTACCGACCTCGATTCGTGTCGGCACTGACCCAACATATCCGCCGTTTGAGTCGAAAAACGCGCAAGGACAGCTGGTCGGTTTTGATATCGATCTGGCTAACGAAATCTGTAAACGTATTCAGACCAAGTGTACTTACGTAGAAAGCGACTTTGATGCGCTGATCCCCTCTTTGAAAGCCAAGAAAATCGACGCCATCATCTCCTCGCTGTCTATCACCGCTAAGCGTCAGGAAGAAATTGCGTTCTCTGACAAGCTCTATGCCGCCAATGCGCGTTTAGTGGCGCCTAAAGGCGCAAAAATTGAACCCACTCCTGAGTCGCTGAAAGGCAAAAATATCGGCGTACTGCAGGGCACCACCCAAGAAACCTATGCTAATCAGAACTGGCGTCCAAAAGGTGTGACCGTCACGCCTTATGCTAACCAGGATCTGGTGTATCAGGATCTGACCGCTGGCCGTATCGATGCTGCCTTCCAGGACGAAGTTCAGGCTGCCGAAGGCTTCCTGAAACAGCCGGTTGGCAAGAGCTATGCGTTTGCAGGCCCGGCAGTGAAAGACGATAAAATCTTTGGCGTCGGCACCGGCATGGGATTGCGTAAAGATGATACCGAGCTGAAAGCGGCCATCGACAAAGCGTTCGAATCTATGCGTAAAGACGGTACCTACGACAAAATTGCGAAGAAATATTTTACTTTCAACGTGTACGGTGACTGATCTGTCGTCTTCGCTTCTGCTGTTCGCATAACAGGATGCGCCTCTGGTTGCCCCAGCCTGTCTGGCCGGGGCAACGTTGTGCGTTATCGTTTATGTGTTAACAGAAGCAACGCGGCCCGTCTGTAGGGCGGGCACCGCGTCGTTTCCACCCCACGACAGGACTTTTTTCCATGTTGTATGGCTATTCTGATGTCATTTTAAAAGGGACGCTGGTCACGCTTGAACTCGCGCTGAGTTCAGTCTTGATGGCGGTGATCCTGGGGCTGATTGGTGCTGGCGCGAAGCTATCGCGTAATCGCCTGCTGTCCCTGATTTTTGAGGGCTACACGACGCTGATTCGTGGCGTGCCCGACCTCGTTCTGATGCTGCTGATCTTCTACGGTCTGCAGATTGCGCTGAATCACCTTACCGATGCGCTCGGACTGGCCCAGTTCGATATCGATCCCATGGTTGCGGGCATCATTACGCTGGGGTTTATCTACGGCGCCTATTTTACCGAAACCTTCCGCGGTGCCTTTATGGCGGTGCCAAAAGGGCAAATCGAAGCAGCCACAGCGTTTGGTTTTACCGGTTCCCAGATTTTCCGCCGAATCCTGTTTCCGGCGATGATGCGCTATGCGCTGCCCGGCATTGGTAACAACTGGCAGGTGATCCTGAAAGCCACGGCACTGGTTTCCCTGTTAGGTCTGGAAGATGTGGTTAAAGCCACGCAGTTGGCCGGCAAAAGCACATGGCAGCCATTTTATTTTGCCATCGTAGCCGGTGTGATCTATCTGGTCTTTACGACCTTGTCTAACGGCATTCTCTGGTGGCTCAATCGCCGCTACACGGTCGGTGTGAAGAGGGCGGAGCTATGATCGAGATTCTTCACGAATACTGGAAAGCGCTGCTCTGGACAGACGGTTATCGCTTCACCGGCGTAGCCATTACCCTGTGGCTGCTGATTGTCTCGGTCGTGCTGGGCGGCTGCATGGCGGTGTTGCTGGCGATTGCGCGCGTGTCACCGAATCGTTTTATCAGCCTGCCGGTGTGGCTCTTTACCTACGTTTTTCGCGGTACGCCGCTTTATGTACAACTGCTGGTGTTCTACTCCGGCATGTATACGCTGGAAATCGTTAAAGGCACGGAGCTGCTGAATGCGTTTTTCCGTAGCGGCCTGAACTGTACGTTACTGGCTTTCACCCTGAATACCTGCGCCTACACCACGGAAATTTTCGCCGGTGCGATTCGTGCTGTGCCACACGGCGAAATCGAAGCCGCGCGGGCCTATGGCTTTTCCACCTTTAAACTGTATCGCTGCATTATTTTGCCTTCTGCGTTGCGCACGGCCTTACCGGTTTACAGCAATGAAGTCATACTGATGCTGCACTCAACCGCTCTGGCTTTTACCGCAACCGTGCCAGATTTGCTGAAAATCGCCAGGGACATTAACGCGGCAACCTATCAGCCCTTTACCGCGTTCGGCATTGCGGCCGTGTTGTACCTGATTATTTCTTATGTGCTGATTAGCCTGTTTCGTCTTGCGGAACGTCGTTGGCTGGCGCACGTGAAACCTTCTTCATCGCATTGAGTAAGACTATGGCTGATAACAAATTAAGCGTCACCGACCTGCATAAACATTACGGTGAACATGAAGTATTAAAAGGCGTGTCATTGCACGCCAATGCGGGCGATGTCATCAGTATTATTGGCTCGTCGGGTTCAGGGAAAAGTACCTTTTTACGCTGTATCAACTTCCTCGAAAAACCGAGCGAAGGTGCCATTGTGGTCAACAACACCGCCATTACCCTGGTGCGCGATACGGATGGCCAGTTGAAAGTGGCAGACAAGGAGCAGCTGCGCCTGCTTCGTACCCGTCTGACGATGGTCTTTCAGCATTTCAACCTGTGGAGCCACATGACCGTGCTGGAAAACGTCATGGAAGCGCCGATTCAGGTGTTGGGGCTGAGTAAAGCCGAAGCACGCGAGCGCGCCATTACCTATCTGAACAAGGTCGGCATTGATGAGCGGGCGCAGGGAAAATATCCCGTACACCTGTCCGGTGGTCAGCAGCAACGCGTTTCGATTGCCCGCGCACTGGCGATGGAGCCGGAAGTGCTGCTGTTTGATGAGCCTACCTCTGCTCTGGACCCCGAACTGGTCGGTGAGGTGCTGCGCATCATGCAGAAACTGGCCGAAGAGGGCAAAACCATGGTGGTGGTCACGCACGAAATGGAATTTGCCCGTCACGTTTCCAGCCACGTGATCTTCCTGCATCAGGGAAAAATTGAGGAGCAGGGACCCCCGACGGAATTATTCGGTAACCCGAAAAGCCCACGCTTACAGCAGTTCCTTAAGGGATCGCTGAAGTAGTTGAGTTACCTGTCATTCAGCAGGCGCATGGCGGTGGTTTCGTCGGTCACCAGGCCCGATATCCAGCCGCCGTTCACCGCAGCCTGAATGGCAGCATATTTTCGCTCACCACCGGCAAAGCCGATGATATTGCGCGTCGTCTGGCTTTCCAGCGTCACGCTGGTTAACAGCGCATCGGTCTCCCCCAGAACACGTTCGCCCTGCTGATTGAAGAAGTGGCCGAGCATTTCCCCGACAACGCCGCGCGCATTCAGCGCTTGCACCTGACTGTCAGTAATAAAGCCTTCCGCATTCAGTGGGCAGCCGGGGTTAACTTCCCCGATCCCCAGAAACGTCACATGCGCCTGCAGTGCACGATCGACCACGCGCTGATAGACCTGATGCTGACACCACATCTGCTTATCTTCCGGGCTGTCAGCAAACAGCGGTGCGGGGATGAAGAAATACTTGCCCTGCATTTTTTCAGACAGCTTAAGTGGCACGTCATAGCGGGTGCCCGAGTCGTCACGGGCAATCGCGCCAATCATGGAAACACAGTGGTGCTGAGGGCGTTCCACCCAGGGCAGCGCATCGATAATGGCGCGCAGCGTTTTGCCCGATCCAATGCCAAACACCTGCGGCTGATCGTCATTGATAAACTGTGACATCACCTCTGCACCTTCCACCGCCAGCATCTGCTGTATGGCGTCGTCGTCAAGGCCACCGGAGGGCACGACGCGACAATGCTGCAGGCCAAATTTTTCCTGCACATCGTGCGCCAGACGCAGGCAGTGCGTGACAGGATGATCGATCTTCACGCTGACCATTCCCATTTCACGCGCCCCTGATATCAGGCGCTGGGCAACCTGGCGCGACAATCCCAGCGCCCGGGCGATCTCCTGCTGCGTTAAGCCCGCGACGTAATACATCCAGGCAGCACGCGCGGCGAGTTCCTGTTTCTTCTCTTCTTTGTTCATTCCGGCATTCCATCTTCTGTGAACCGCCATTTTATCGCGCAATGCGGCGAAAAGCCTATTCGGGCAAAAGCGCATTTTCTGGGCGAATGTTTTAAATGTGAAATTAATCACAGTACATCGACGTAACCTCTGATTAACATATGTGCATCCGGGCAAATGCCCTTTAGTTAAACAAATGCTTAAAGAGGTCGTGATGACAACGTCAGTTTGGATGCATATCGGCGCAGGCTCGTTCCATCGTGCTCATCAGGCATGGTATCTGCATCGACTGATGCAGCAGGGTGACAGCCGTTGGCATATCGCCCTGGGAAATATCCGCGATGATGCCACGCCGTTACTCACGCAGTTGGCTGCGCAGCAAGGCGAATATGTGCTGGAAACGGTCACGCCAGAAGGCGATCGCGATTACGAAACCATCACCTCGATTCGTCAGGTTCTGCCGTGGGACAAAGAGATCCGCGCGCTGGTGCGGCAGGGGGCCGATCCGGCAACCCGGGTGATCGCGTTTACCGTGACCGAAGCCGGTTACTATTTAACGCCGGAGCATGAACTGGACCTGCAGCAGCCCGATATCCGTGCGGATCTTAACGGCGAGGCACGAACGCTGTATGGCGCGCTGGTGCGCATCCTGACGGCACGTGTTGCCAACGGCGGTGCACCCGTAACGCTGTTGAACTGCGACAATCTGCGTCATAACGGTGAACGTTTTCGCCAGGGCTTTTTAGCTTTCCTGGCGGCGAAGGGCGCAGATCGCCTGGCCGAGTGGGTACGCGAGAAGACGACATCGCCAAATACCATGGTTGACCGTATCACCCCGCGCCCCACGGCAGATGTCGCTGAGCGGGTTCAGGCCGCGACAGGTAAAGATGATGCGGTGCCGGTGATGGCGGAATCCTTTATTCAGTGGGTCATTGAAGACGATTTTATTGCCGGACGTCCGGCGCTGGAGCAGGTTGGCGTCGAGCTGGTGGACTCGGTGCTGCCCTGGGAAGAAGCCAAAATCCGTATCCTGAACGCCACCCACAGTGCAATTGCCTGGGCGGGAACCCTTATCGGCTTGCTTTACATCGATGAAAGCACCCGACAGAAAGCTATCCACCAGATGGCCTGGGAATACGTCTCTCAGGATGTCATTCCCTCGCTCTCTCCCAGCCCGCTAAACCTGGCGGACTATCGGGATGTGGTGTTGTCTCGCTTCAGTAACCCTTGGATCAAAGACACCAACCAACGTGTGGCGGCGGATGGCCTGTCAAAAATTCCCGCGATGGTGACGCCGACCTTGCAGGAATGTTACCGGCGCGGCACGCCGCCAGCCGCCAGCCTGGTGCTACCCGCGCTGTTCTATCTGTTTTTGCAGCGTTGGGCCCGGGGCGAGCTGCCCTATGACTATCAGGATGGCGTGCTGCAACCCGACGTGATTCAGCAGTGGTTTGCCCGCACCGATCCGCTGACGGCGTATATGAGCCAGTCTTCCCTGTTTGGTGAGCTGGCCGCGTCTGATGATTTTCATGCGCGGCTGACCACGACCGTGGCCGGGCTGGAAACATGGTTGGTCCAGCCAGAGCAACCTCTTGCCGTGGTGTAGGGAGATGACAGGTTCTGGCTATGGATATTGGCCGCTCAGCGCTAAAAGCGCCGATGGTGAAATCGCGGCAGCAATGTGGCATCGGAACATGCCGCATCTTATCCGCACCGGGCAGAGCAGAGCCCATGAAGCGGGTAACGCGCAGCTGCCTGAACGTCGCGGTGCTGGCGCTGACCATCGTTATACATCTCGTCAATGCGGCGGGTCATGAGCGGGCGGACGCGCGAATGTACCTCAACGTGCCAAATCCTGGCGTTTTCTGCCTAGGACGAGAGGCTTTAGCGCCGCCTGACCGTCTGACCGCGTGCTGTGAGCTCTACCGTCAACCATGTCAGTCTCGCTCGCTGACCTGATTAACCTGTAACCGAACAGAGAAGGACCATCGTCATGCACTCTACTGCGTACTGGTTTGGCTTGCCCAAACATCTGATCTGGGGATTTGTGGCTATTGCCGTTTTTATGGCGGGTGACGGCTTCGAGATGGCTTTCCTGTCACGCCATATTACCGATATGGGGTTCACGCCAGGCCAGTCGGCGCTGGTGTTCACTTTTTACGGTTTAGCCGTGGCGCTGGCGGCATGGGCGTCAGGTGTGGTGGCGGAGCTGATTACCCCGCAGCGCGCCATGCTGATTGGTTTTATTTTGTGGGTGGTCATGCATGCCCTGTTTATGAGCCTGGGACTGGGGATGCGTAATTATCCGCTCATGGTGCTGTTCTATGGTATTCGTGGTCTGGCCTATCCGCTGTTTATCTACTCATTCATGATGCTGCTGGTGCAGGTCCTGCCACGGGAACGGCTGGCTGCCGCCACGGGCTGGTTCTGGGCGATGTATTCAGTGGGGATCGGCGTAGTGGGAAGCTATCTGCCAAGCCTGATTATCCCTTCCGTTGGTGAAACCGGCACATTATGGCTGGCGATTGGCTGGGTCACCTGCGGCGGCTTGCTGGCGTACTTTAGCCTGCGCAACGTGCCGGTCGATCGTTCTCGCGTCAACTTGCCTCTGCGGGAAAAAATGACGGAGATGTCGCGAGCGGTGACCATCCTGTTCACCAACCAGCATGTGTTTTATGCCTGCCTTATCCGCATCATTAACACATTGTCGCTGTTTGGCTTTGCCATCATCATGCCGCTGCTGTTTGTGGACCGCCTTGGGTTTACCCTGTCGGAGTGGCTACAAATTTGGGCGGTGTTCTTCTTTGTGACCATCTTTACCAATATTTTCTGGGGCATCATGGGCGAACGTATTGGCTGGATTCGCCAGGTTCGCTGGTTTGGCTGCCTGGGAATGGCCGTTTCCAGCCTGGCGTTCTACTACCTGCCTGTCTATGCCGGTCACAATTTCCTGGTCGCCCTTATTCCCGCCGTGATGCTGGGGATTTTCGTTGCGGCCTTTGTGCCGATGACGGCGGTTTTCCCCACGCTGGAGCCGCATCATCAGGGCGCGGCCGTTTCGGTATATAACCTGTCTGCCGGTATGAGCAATTTTGTCGCGCCCGCGATCGCCTCGGTGATGCTGCCGTTTTTTGATATCGTCGGCGTGGTCTGGGCGTACACCGGTCTGTATGTGTTTGCTGGTGTGCTGACGTTTATCATTCGCGTCCCGCAACCGAATCACGGCGCGCTGCGTAGGGTGAAGTCAAAACCCGCCGTCACGTCGCAGTAAACGACAGGGGAGCGCCATGCTCCCCTCTGTCGCTCAGTTTTTTACCACGTCCTGTAACGCGTCCTGCAGCTCATACCAGCGGAAGCGAAAACCCGACGCCTCCAGTCGTTTGGGCAGCACATGTTGCCCACCCAGCACCAGCACAGAAGATTCACCCATCATCAGTTTTATGGCACTGGCTGGGGTGCGCATGAAAGCAGGGCGGTGCATCACTTCGCCCAGCGTGGCGGCAAACTGCTCATTGCGCACGGCATAGGGTGAAACCATGTTAAAAGGGCCGCTGCAGTCGTCATTGTCCAGCAACCACATAATGCCATTGACCATGTCATCAATATGAATCCACGGCATATACTGTTTGCCGCTGCCGATAGGGCCGCCGATACCCAGTTTAAACGGCAGTTTCATTTTACTCAGCGCGCCGCCCTCGCGCGCCAGCACGACGCCGGTTCGCAGCAGGCAGACGCGCGTGCGCTCCGTTTGAGCGGTCAGCGCCAACTGCTCCCAGCGGGCACACAGCTCGTGGGTAAACTCATTTTGGCCGGGATCATCCTCGGTTAATACGACGTCGCCACTGTTGCCATAAAAGCCCGTCGCCGATCCCGAAATGAAGACGCGCGGTGGTGTGGTGCTGGCATTGATCAGTGAGGCGATGCGTTCCGTGATTTGCCAGCGGCTCTCGCACAACTGCTGTTTATGCGCCTCGGTCCAGCGTTTATCAGCGATGGGTTCGCCGGCCAGGTTAATGACGGCATCGATGCCGTCAAGCGACTGCTGTTGCGCCAGGCCTGACCAGAGCGCGATGTCCTCCCCCAGCTTTTCTCGTGCGGCGGCAACGTCGCGGGTGACCACGCTAACCTCGTGACCGAAGTGTTGTAAACGTGGGATAAGATGGCGGCCAATAAGCCCGGTTCCACCGGTGATTAAGATATGCATAGTGCGGCTCCGTCTGATTTTTTATTTTTTGCTTACTTCATCATAGAAGAGTCGTACCCGTGTGGCGTGAGCCGCTTCGTAATTTAGCGAGTTGACCCCAAACATCGGACCAGCGCCTGGTTGTTTTCAGAAATAAAAGTCGGTAAACATGAGGCACCCCTTTTAGCCATTCGAGGTAGCAGATGAATTACCCTTCCATCACCCTGTGGTCAGATTCATCTTTCTTTAGTCCTTATGTCATGTCGGCTTATGTTGCGCTCAGCGAAAAAGGGGTGCCTTTTAGCGTAAAGCGTCTCGATTTATCGCAAAACCAGCAGCGTGCGGAAACCTACCGCGATCTGTCGTTAACCTGCCGTGTGCCGACCTTACAGGTCGATGACTTTATGCTGAGTGAATCCTCGGCGATCTGCGAATACCTTGAGGAGCGTTTTGCCGCCCCCGAGTACGAACGTCTTTATCCCAAAGATCGCGAGAAACGTGCGCGCGCCCGGCAAATTCAGGCCTGGCTACGCAGCGATCTGATGCCGATTCGCCAGGAGCGTCCTACCGAGGTGTTGTTTGCGGGAGAGCACTTTGCGCCGTTGTCGCCAGCGGCACTGGAAGCGGCGGATAAACTGATCGCCGCCGTACAGCGCCTGTTACCGGAGCGGCAGCAAAATTTATTTGGTGAGTGGTGCATTGCAGATACCGATTTGGCTGTCATGCTTAATCGACTGGCGCTGCATGGCGATACGTTGCCTGCGCGTTTACAACATTATGCCGAGTTTCAATGGCAGCGAGCATCAGTCCAGTTATGGTTAGCGGAAAGCGGCAAAAATCGCTAGCGATCGGCGCTTGCTCAACCCGTCATAAGTGATTACCTTACGACTGATAAAAACGTGGCAAACAGCGCGTGCATAAAGACACGCTAAACAGGAAAGGGTTACGGATGGTGGATCACATTGCTGGTGGCGAAATCGAATGGGTCGATATCGTAAGCGAAGAGAATGAAGTCGTTGCACAGGCTACGCGTGCGCAGATGCGCGCGCAATGCTTACGTCACCGCGCAACCTATATCGTGGTTCATGACGGTATGGGCAAAATACTGGTTCAGCGCCGTACTGAAATCAAAGATTTTATGCCGGGTAAACTGGATGCAACTGCCGGTGGCGTGGTGCAGAGTGGCGAGGACATGCTGGAATCTGCGCGACGCGAAGCCGAAGAAGAGCTGGGCATTGCGGATGTTCCCTTTGCAGAACATGGCAAATTCTACTTTGAAGATGAGCATTGCCGCGTCTGGGGCGGCTTATTCAGTTGCGTATCGCACGGCCCCTTTGCCATGCAGGAAGAAGAGGTGGATGAAATCTTCTGGATGACCCCGGATGAAATCACCGCGCGCTGTGATGAGTTTACCGATGATTCGCTTAAAGCCTTGTCTTTATGGCTGAGTCGTAACAACGAAAACAGTCACTGATACCTTCTGTTAACTTTGCGAGCGGTCATGGCCGTTCGCAAAGCTAGCCCTCTGTTTTAATCGCCGCCGCATTCCCGCCTGATTATCAGCTCCCCGTCTTTTAGCCATCAGTCGCGTTGTCAGGGCCACGCCGTCCATTCACCTTGCGCGCAAGAAACGGGCAGGGGATTTATGCTAGTCGGCCTGTCAGAACAGGAAAGCGGTTATGGGTCAACGGTGCGGTTCACCTTCACCGGACGATGACAAGGCGCAGGGCCGGTTCAGCGCTTGCTGTGACTGTGCGCCTGTCAGGCTGACAGCGGCAGGATGCGCACTGTCCAGATCGTACCACCGCCCACAGGTTAACCCCGAGGGCGGTGGTACAGCGCACCCTTATACTGAGGGTGATCTAAGCCGGTTGCGCCTGGCGCATCTTTTCCCCGCGCCGCCGCAGCACTTCCATCACGATCAGTAATAAGAGCGAAGCCGCAATCATGATAGTGGCGGCCGCTGCAATGGTGGGATCGAGATTTTCGCGGATACCGGCAAACATCTGAATCGGCAATGTCCGCTGCGTTGGGCTGGCAAGGAATAGCGTCACGACCACTTCATCAAATGAGGTCGCAAACGCGAATAACGCGCCGGAAAATACGCCGGGTGCAATCAGCGGCAGGGTGACTTTACGAAACGCCAGCAGCGGCGAGGCACCGAGGCTGGCGGCGGCCCGCGTCAGATTTGTGTCGTAACTTTTCAGCACGGCAACTACCGTGATCACCACAAAGGGCACGCCCAGCAGCGCATGGGCCAGTACCAGCCCAAGATAGCTGTTCAGCAGTGACAGTTTGGCGAAGAAGAAAAACATGCCAACGGCGATGATCACCACGGGCGCAACCATGGGAGAGATAATGATCGCCATCACCAGGGCTTTTCCGCGAAACTCACCGCGTACCAGGCCCATAGCGGCCAGCACCCCGAGGACGCTGGCCAGCAGCGTCGCCAGTGGGGCAACCAGCAGGCTGTTCATTAGCGCACCGATCCACTCCTTCGAGTGAAAAAAGGCCGCATACCAGCGCAGCGAAAAGCCACTTAGCGGATAGCTCAGAAACGAACTTTCGTTAAATGACAGCGGCACGATGACCAGAACAGGCACAATCAAAAACAGCAGTGCCGCTGCGCCGTAGAAATTAAACAGGTAGCGCCAGACCCGCAGCAACGTTGAACCTTCTTGTCTCATCATTCGCTCCTTAACGCACCGCAACTTCGGATGAAGTCCGGGTGACACGTGAATACACCACATACAGCAACGTCACGATAATCAACAACTGGCTGCCTAAGGCGGCGGCCATGCCCCAGTTCATGGTGCTGTTGGTAAAGAAGGCGACAAAGTAGCTGACCATCTGATCGTCCGGCCCGCCTAACAGGGCAGGTGTCACGTAGTAGCCAATCGCCATCATGAACACCAGCAGCGCACCTGCGGTAATCCCGGCAAACGTCTGTGGCACATAGACGCGCCAGAAGGCCACAAAGGGATGCGCACCCAGCGACACGGCAGCACGAACATAGCTAGGGGAAATGCCTTTCATTACCGCATACAGAGGCAGCACGATGAAGGGCAGTAGGATATGTGTCATTGAGATGTAGACGCCGACCCGGTTAAACACCAGCGTGAGCGGGCTGTCGATGAGACCTGTTGCCATTAAGGTCCGGTTAATTAATCCTCCAGACTGCAGCAACACAATCCAGCTCGCGGTACGCACAATTAATGAGGTCCAGAAGGGCAGCAGCACCATAATCATCAGCAGGTTGGCCCGGTTAGACGGCTGTTTCGCCAGCCAGTAAGCCAGCGGATAGCCCAGGCCGACGCACAATAAGGTGACGACGGTCGCCATCCACAACGTGCGTAGCAGGACATTCACATAAAGCGCCTGGTCGGGCGACTGTGGTGTGATGTCGCCGGTTTTGGCATCGACCTTATGGTCAAACACCGACAGCAGATAATAACTGGTATAAGGTTTGGCGACGCGTTTCAGGGTTTGCCAGGTGGCCAGCTCTCCCCACATCGGCTGCTTGTCGATCAACGTTTGTTTGACGTTCAGGCCATCCTCGGGAGCCTGGCGAGGGACGGCCAGGATCAGCCGACGAAAGGTGCTGTCTTCATAACTTAACCGCTTAGCAATGCCGGAAATCTGGCCCTGTTCACGCGCCGCGCTGACTTCTTTTGCCATAGTGGCAAACAGGCTTTCATCCGGCAGCGCCTTGCCATCCCACTTGGTCAAGGCCTGGCTGGTTTGCGGGAGCCCATCTTTAAGCTCAGGGTTATTCACGCTCATACTGAGAATCGAGCCGATGGGAAATAAAAAACACACCACGACGAAAATCAGTAAAGGGGCAACTAAAAGCAGGGAGCGTTGCGTTTTGATCCAACCAGCCCGGTTGAATTTGTGACGCAGACTGAATGCGCCTTCCGTGCGTCTGACGGGCGCTGAATCCATAACGGGGTTTTGACTCATGCCGACCTCCTCAATGGTGCTGCCGGAGCGGGTCCGGCAGAGGGTTATTTCGCGGCCCAGGCGTTAAAGCGCTGTTCCAGTTCTTCACCATGTTCCAGCCAGAACGTCGCGTTAACCTGAACCGCCTTGGCCATATTGTCAGGCGCGGTGGGCAGTTGGGCTAAACGATCGGCAGCCAGCAGCTTGCCAGCCTGGATATTGGCAGGGCCATAAGGAATATTTTCGGCATAGACCTTTTGGTTTTCCGGCTTCAGCGTGAAGGCAATAAACTTTTCCGCCAGCGCTTTGTGTTTTGAGCCTTTCACAATGGCCCAGTTGTCGAAGTCGTACAGGTTGCCATCCCAGACGATTTTAAAGTTATGGCCTTCTGCCTGGGCGGTGCCGATGCGACCGTTATAGGCCGACGCCAGCGTTACGTCGCCTGAAACCAGCCACTGCAGGGGCTGTGCGCCCGATTCCCACCACTGAATGTTCGGCTTGAGCTGATCCAGCTTCTTAAAAGCACGATCCACGCCCGCCGGGGTTGCCAGCACTTTATAAACGTCTTCGCGCTTCACGCCATCCGCCATCAGCGCAATTTCCAGCGTGTATTTCGCGCTCTTACGCAAGGCGCGTTTGCCCGGGAATTTTTTCACGTCCCAAAAATCCGCCCAACTGGTTGGGGCCGTTTTTAGCTTGTTGCCATCGTAGGTCAGTACGGTAGACCAGACGAAGAAGCCTGCGCCACATTCGCTTACGCTGCCCTTGGCAAAGTCGGCTTTGTTACCCAACTTGCTCCAGTCCAGCGTTTCAAGCAGCCCTTCTTCACAGCCACGTTCCAGTTCCGGAGTTTCGAGCTCGACCACGTCCCAGCCGACCTGTTTGGTTTCGACCATGGCACGGATACGCGCCATCTCACCGTTATATTCACCCGCTTCTATGCCGTCATGACTTGAGGCCATAAAAGGCTTATAAAACGCTTTATCCTGCGCGTCTTTGTTGGTACCACCGAAAGAAACCACCGTAAGGTTTTCGGCCTGCGCCTGGACAGCCACCGCCGCCAGAACCAGTGCCGCTATATTTTTCATCATCCCCGGACTCCTGAATTATTATGTTTGGGCAGAATCCTCTGCCCGGTGTTTGCTTTGCAATCTTAATGCCAGGGTACTGCCACGCTGCGGAACGGGCTGCGTGGCAGAACGCGAAACTCAATACTTGCCCAGAATACGGTTCAGCAGGTTCAGTGCCGTGCGGAACTGCGCGTCCGGGATGGTGAGCGGGTAGAGGAAGCGGATCACGTTGCCGTGCACGCCGCAGGTGAGCAGCAGCAGCCCCTCGTCCAGCGCCTGTTGCTGAATTGCTTTGGCGATGTCCGCACTCGGCTTGCCTGCGCCATCCATGAATTCAGCGGCGATCATTGAACCATGACCGCGCACCTCTGCCAGCGCTTTACAGCCTGCACCTTGCAGGGTTTCAACCAGTTGTCCACCCAGTTGCAGGGCTCGCTCGCTCAGGTTCTCATCGCGAATCACCTCAAGCACGGCCAGCGCGGCGGCAATGGCCGGTGGGCTGCCGGCGTAGGTGCCGCCCAGACCGCCGGGCAGCGGCGCATCCATCACCTCAGCCCGTCCTGATACCGCCGACAGCGGCATACCGCCCGCCAGGCTTTTTGCCATTGTGATCAGGTCTGGCTGCACGTCGGGATAGTACTCACTGGCAAACAGCTTGCCGGTGCGGGCGAAGCCACTTTGAATCTCATCGGCGATGAGCAAAATGCCATGCTGATCGCACAGCTTACGCAGAGCGGTGACGAAGGCGGGCGGTGCCACATTAAAGCCGCCTTCACCCTGAATCGGTTCATAGATAATGGCCGCCACCTGTTGTGGGCTGATATCGCAGCGGAAAATGGCCTGCAAACTTTCCAGTGCATCATCCACGCTGCAGCCATGCAGTGCATTCGGGTAGCGGGCGTGAAATACTGAGCTGGCAAAAGGGCCAAAACCGGTTTTATAGGGGACCACTTTGCCGGTCAGCGACATCGTCATGTTGGTGCGACCGTGGAAAGCCCCGGTAAAGGCGATAACGCCAGGACGGCCCGTGGCGGCGCGTGCAATTTTCACCGCATTCTCAACGGCCTCCGCCCCGGTGGAGAAAAAAGTGGTTTTGGCGGGCCCATTCACCGGCACCAGCGCATTCAGTTTTTCTGCCAGGGCGATGTAGTTTTCGTAGGGCACGACCTGAAACGCGGTATGGGTAAAATGGTCAAGCTGTTCTTTGATGGCGGCGATGACTTTGGGATGGCGATGTCCGGTATTCAGCACGGCAATGCCTGCGCTGAAATCGATAATTTCGCGCCCCTGATGATCCCATAACGTGGCGTTTTCTGCTTTCACCGCATAGAAATCGCACATCACGCCCACGCCGCGCGGCGTAGCATTGAGACGACGAACCTGAACTTCACTGTTACTCATAACGCGACCTCATGGTGTTTGTTGCCATATTGTTACAGTGGAATCTGCCTCCTTGCTTTTTAGCGTTTTCAGGGTTTTATAATCCAGAGCCAGTTTTTTTTATTTTGAGGTACCAATTTTGCGAAGCTTACTCGGTGACCTGCTTGCACAACGTCTGGCCTCGCTTTCCGGCGGTACGCTGAATAAGCGATTGTATGATGTTTTGCAGGCAGCCATTCAGGATGGAGCCATTGCCACCGCGACGCGACTGCCCGCCAGCCGCGACCTTGCTCGTGAACTCGCAGTCTCACGTAACACCGTGCTGGCAGTTTATGAACAGCTTCAGTCTGAGGGTTACTTACAAACCCGTACCGGAAGCGGCACCTTCGTCAGTGCGGTATTACCGGAACAGGCACCGGGAGAGCCGCTGGTCAGGCCGGTAACGCCGCCGATGAAACCCGTCCGGCTGTCGCGACGGGGTTCACGTCTGCTGGCGAACAGCGGTGCCGGGAGCCATCAGTGGGGCGCGTTTATGCCCGGCGTACCGGACGTCAGCCATATGCCGCACGACATCTGGCGAAAAATACAGCTTCGCCTCAGCCGGCGGCTGCCGGTTGAGAATCTGAGCTATGCCAGCCACGGCGGCTGCGTCGAGTTACAACAGGCGCTGGCCGATTACCTGCGGGTGATCCGATCGGTGAACTGCAGCCCCGAGCAGATCCTGGTCACCGCCGGAACGCATCAGTCGCTGGATCTGCTGGCGAAAATGCTCTGCGATCCCGGTGACAGGGCTATCGTGGAAGAGCCGGGATACTGGGGAATTCGTAATGTGCTGGTGGTGAATGGGGTGACGCTGATTCCCACTCAGGTTGACGACCAGGGGCTGGTTTTGCCCCCTGAGCAACCGGACAGCCCGGTACCGCGCCTGATCTGTGTGACACCTTCCCACCAGTACCCACTGGGTGCGGTGATGAGTCTGCAACGGCGCCATGAATTACTGGAGCGCGCGAAAAGCAGCGGCAGTTGGGTGGTGGAAGATGACTACGATGGCGAGTTTCGCTTTACCGGTAGCCCGATCCCGGCGCTACAGGGCCTGGCGGCGGATGCACCGGTGATCTATCTGGGCACCTTCAGCAAAACGCTGTACCCGGGCATCCGGCTCAGCTACATGGTGGTGCCTAAATCCATGGCCGCACGCATGAAAATGGCACACTCAGAGCTGTATCGTGGCGGCTACGGCCTGGTGCAGCTCACCCTGGCGGAGTTTATTCGGGAAGGGCACTATGCGGCCCACGTTCGGCGCATGCGGCAGATTTACAGCCGTCGCCGGGCCGTGCTGGTGGAGGTGATTAGCACCTCGCTGGGCGCTGACTGGATTGTGCACCACAGCAATGCAGGTTTGCATCTGGTGCTCAGGCTGCCCGACAGCATCGACGATGTGGCCTTCAGCGCAGAGTTAGAACAGTGCGGTGTGTTAACGCGTCCGCTTTCATCCTACTACCTGCAAGGGACGCCGCAGCGAGGCTTGCTGCTGGGCTACGCCTGCGTTAACGAGGCAGATATCCCCGCCGCCTTTGCGCCTGTCCTTGCCCGATTGGAACATCATCTGCAAATTGCCTCAGTTTCGCCCTGAGGCACCATCAGCGTGCATCATCCTGGATTGCCTGATTCTGTGAGCAATCTCACGTTAAATTAATGTTAAATATAAAAAGACAATAAAATACAATGGCCTGCAAAGTGATTTTGTAAGCCGTTTCTTTTCCTGTTGTCAAATTCTGCTTGTGCAAATCAAAGGCGTTGTGGTAGTGCTAAAAAAGGCCCGCCAGAATTCGCACGTCAAAAGGATGATGCATGAATCGTGCCGACACCTTTTTTATCCTGTTTACGAGAGTACGCCATGAGAAATTTTGTCAGTTTTCGCAACATCAAAAAGAGCTACGACGGCGACAAGCTGGTGGTGCGCAACCTCAATCTGGATGTGGCAGAAGGGGAGTTTTTGACTCTTTTAGGGCCATCTGGCTCCGGGAAAACCACCAGCCTGATGATGCTGGCCGGATTTGAAACGCCCACCGATGGTGAAATCCTGCTGCGTGATAAACCCCTTCACACCTTGCCGCCGCATCAACGTGATATCGGTATGGTATTCCAAAACTATGCGCTTTTTCCCCACATGACGGTGGCGGAAAATCTGGCGTTTCCGTTGTCGATTCGCCGTTTGAGCAAAGCCGATATCAGTGTGCGGGTTAAGCGGGTGCTGGATATGATTAAACTCACTTCGCTGGCAGACCGCTATCCAGCGCAGATGTCTGGGGGGCAGCAGCAGCGCGTGGCCCTGGCGCGGGCGCTGGTCTTTGAACCCAAACTGATCCTGATGGATGAGCCGCTAGGCGCGCTGGATAAACAACTGCGCGAGCACATGCAGATGGAGATCAAGCAGCTCCACAGCATGCTCGGGCTGACCATTGTCTATGTCACGCATGACCAGAGTGAAGCCATGACCATGTCAGACCGGGTGGCGGTCTTCAATGATGGAATGATCCAGCAAATGGACAGCCCGCATAAACTTTATGAGCAGCCCGATAACGCCTTTGTGGCGCAGTTTATCGGCGAAAATAACAGCCTGTTGGCCACGCAGTCGGGACAGCATGGCGATTATTATCAGGTGACGCTGGATAACGGTGTTCAGCTGGATGCGCTGAAGGTGCGCCCGAGCTCGCCTGGTAAGAAAATACAGCTCAGTATTCGCCCAGAACGCATCAATGTGAACGCCGCCAAACCGGGCGAACAGTCTGTTCAGGCCAGGATACAGCAGTTTATCTATCTGGGGGATCACGTGAGAATGCTCACTGAGGTTGCCGGGCAGGGGAATTTTATGGTGAAAATGGCCGCATCTGAGGTGTCACCCGACTGGAAGGCCGGCAGTGAAGTGAGGCTGTCCTGGCAGCCTCAGCACCTGCGCGCGCTTGACGTTACGCTGCAATAAGCAAAAAAAAGAGCATGCAGTCTGCATGCTCTTATTCAGCCATGGAAACTTAGCCTTCAGCCTGCTGCGACTGAATTGCCGTCAGGGCGATGGTGTAGACAATGTCATCCACCAGCGCGCCACGTGACAGGTCGTTGACCGGTTTACGCATGCCCTGCAGCATTGGCCCGATTGAAATCAGGTCAGCTGAACGCTGTACCGCTTTATAGGTGGTATTACCGGTATTGAGATCCGGGAAGATAAACACCGTTGCGCGCCCGGCAACCTGCGAGTTGGGGGCTTTGGATTTTGCCACGTCTTCCATAATCGCCGCGTCATACTGCAACGGACCATCAATCACCAGATCTGGACGTTTTTCCTGGGCAAGTCGCGTTGCTTCGCGCACTTTCTCCACGTCGCTACCTGCACCTGAGTTACCGGTTGAGTAGGAGATCATCGCGACGCGCGGATCGATGCCGAAGGCTTTGGCGGAATCGGCGGACTGAATGGCAATTTCTGCCAGCTGTTCAGCGGTGGGGTCCGGGTTGATCGCGCAGTCGCCGTAGACCAGCACCTGCTCCGGAAGCAGCATAAAGAACACCGATGAGACCAGCGAACTGTTGGGTGCGGTTTTGATCAGCTGTAACGGCGGACGGATGGTGTTTGCAGTGGTATGTACTGCGCCGGAGACCAGCCCGTCGACTTCACCACTTTCCAGCATCATGGTGCCCAGCACCACGTTATCTTCCAGCTGTTCCTGAGCAACCACTTCGGTCATGCCTTTGCTTTTACGCAGTTCGACCAGACGTGGAACGTAGTTCTGGCGAACCACTTCGGGATCAACAATCTCAATCCCTTTGCCCAGCTCAACGCCCTGAGCTGCCGCAACGCGCTGGATTTCATCCGGATTGCCTAACAGAACACAGGTCGCGATGCCGCGCTCGGCGCAGATGGCTGCCGCTTTGACGGTGCGGGGTTCATCCCCTTCCGGCAGCACAATGCGTTTGCCTGCCTTGCGTGCCAGCTCGGTCAACTGATAGCGGAACGCCGGCGGTGACAGGCGACGGCTGCGTTCAGACGTGGCCGTCAGGGATTCAACCCAGTCAGCATTGATGTAGCTGGCAACGTACTCCTGGACTTTCTCAATACGCTGCGTGTCGTCCACGGGCACTTCAAGGTTGAAGCTTTGCAGGCTGAGCGAGGTTTGCCAGGTATTGGTTTTCACCATAAATACCGGCAGGCCGGTCTGGAAGGCACGTTCGCACAGTTTGGCGATGCGCTCATCAATTTCATAGTTACCGGTTAAGAGGATGGCACCAATCTCAATACCGTTCATTGCCGCCAGGCAGGCAGCAACCAGCACATCAGGACGGTCGGCAGAGGTGACCAGCAGCGAGCCTGGACGGAAGTGCTCAAGCATGTGCGGAATGCTGCGTGCGCAGAACGTCACTGATTTTACGCGGCGCGTCTGAAGTTCACCCTCGTTAATGACCCGGGCGTTAAGGTGGCGGCACATATCAATGGCGCGGGTGGCAATCAGGTCGAAGCTCCAGGGCACACAACCCAGGATGGGCAGTGGGCTATTGGCAAACAGCTGGTCAGGATTGATGTTGGCAATGCTGGCCTTTGACGAATCATCGAAAATTTCTGACAGGTCGGGGCGCGTGCGGCCCTGTTCGTCGACCGGCGCGTTCAGTTTGTTAATGATCACGCCAGTGATGTTTTTATTCTTTGACCCGCCAAAGCTGCTTTGCGTCAGTTCAATACGCTCTTTAAGCTGTGCAGGCGAATCGTTACCCAGCGCGGTCACAAAGACGATTTCAGCGTTTAACGTTTTGGCGATTTCGTAGTTCAGAGCGTTGGCAAACTGGTGCTTGCGCGTGGGGACTAAGCCCTCGACCAGGACCACTTCAGCATTCTGGGTATTGGCGTGGTAGCGGGCAATAATCTCTTCCATCAGCACATCTTGCTGATTTGACCCCAACAGCGATTCCACGCGGGACATTGGCAACGGCTCTGCGGCCGGAATGCCTGAACTCTTGCGCACAATGCTGGTGGTCTGGTCTGGTGCATTGCCGCCCGCACGCGGTTGAGCAATGGGTTTGAAAACGCTCAGTCGAACGCCTTTACGTTCCATGGCGCGAATGACGCCAAGGCTAACGCTGGTCAGACCGACGCTGGTGCCGGTCGGAATGAGCATAATTGTACGTGACACGATTGAACCTCTCAGATTTCACTGGGTGTCAAAACAACGCCGTCAGCATGGGCTGACGGCGAAAGGAGATCAGGCGGTAAGACGTGCGGCGTCGCGGGCAATCACTAACTCTTCGTTAGTCGGAATCACCACAGCCGGGCGGGTGCCTTCTTTATTGATAAAACCTGACTTGCCAAAGCGTGCCGCCAGGTTGCGGTCGTGGTCAACCTCAAAGCCAAGCAGCGCCAGTTTATTTAAGGTCAGCTCGCGCACCATTGCCGCATTTTCGCCGATACCACCGGTAAAGATCACACCATCAAGACGGCCGTCCATCAGCGCCGTATAGCTGCCAATGTATTTGGCAAGACGATGGCAGAAGACATCCATCGCGCGTTTGGCATCCGCTTTCGTTGCATAGTTATCTTCGACATAACGGCAGTCGCTGGTGACTTCGGTGAGCCCTAACAGGCCGGACTCTTTGGTCAACATTTTGTTGATGGCGTCAACGCTCATGCCTAAGGTGTCGTGCAGGAAGAAAATAATCGCGGGATCGATGTCGCCACTGCGGGTACCCATCACCAGGCCTTCCAGCGGTGTCAGGCCCATCGAAGTATCCACACATTCGCCGTTGCGAATGGCAGAAACAGACCCACCGTTACCGAGGTGACAGGTAATAATGTTCAGCGTTTCCAGCGGCTTGTTGAGCATTTTTGCCGCTTCGTGGGTCACATAGTAGTGACTGGTGCCGTGCGCGCCATAGCGACGAACGCCATGTTCTTTATAAAGCGCATACGGCAGCGCATAAAGATAGGACTCTTCCGGCATTGTCTGATGGAAAGCCGTGTCGAAAACCGCCACATTCTTGTCGGACAAATGCGGGAAGTTTTTCATGGCTTCATCAATACCGATCAGGCCGGCTGGGTTATGCAGTGGTGCAAAAGATGACGCATCTTTGATACCCTGCACGACAGACTGAGAAATGACCACTGACTGCGTGAGTTTTTCGCCGCCGTGAACAATACGGTGACCTATTGCTGCGATTTGTGCTGAAAGCTCTGGTTTTTGTGCCAGAATTGTTTTAACAATGAAATTCAGCGCTTCGCTGTGGGCAGCGCCAGCACCCAGAGGGGCTTCCTGCTTCTGGCCCTCAAGTTTCCATTTAATCCGCGCTTCGGGAAGGTGGAAGCATTCTGCCAGGCCAGACAGGAATTCTTCACCGCTGGTGGGATTAAGGATGGCAAACTTAAGGGAAGAGCTGCCGCAGTTCAGAACCAGTACTAACTTACTCGACATGGAAGTACCTATTTGTTAAAAGTGGCTAAAAATAACGCAATCAGACTTACAGCGTAGCCCATTGAAGCAGCCAGATTAATGACAGAAGTCATACCCAGGTCAAAATAGTGCGTTTTTACGCAAAAAAATTTGAGTTTTTACGCATAAATTTGAAAATTCGCTTAAAACGGGCCTTGTCGTCTCTGTTACAAGGAAAGTTGCGGCAGGGACGTTGTTAAATCGGCGACAGAATAGCCGGAGTCACCTTTAAAGACAAAAACATTTGAAGGATGTTACGTAAAGTTGTGTCGTTATAATTATTTTTCAAAAAATACAGCATTAGTTGAGGCGAGCCATGGCGAATGAATCCCACACCGGCTGGTTCCGGATGTTTCAACGCGGACAGCATTATATGAAGACCTGGCCCAACGATAAACGCCTGGCGCCAGTCTTTCCTGAAAATCGTGTCTCTTCGGCGACACGGTTTTCAATTCGCTTTATGCCGCCGCTGGCGGTCTTTACGTTAACGTGGCAAATCGCGATGGGTGGCCAACTTGGCCCAGCGGTCGCGACGGCCCTGTTCGCCTGCAGTTTGCCCATGCAGGGTTTATGGTGGTTAGGTAAGCGTTCGGTCACGCCATTGCCGCCCACGCTGCTGCGCTGGTTTCACGAGGTGCGCACGAAACTGGAAGCCGCAGGGCAGGCGATTGCCCCGGTTGAGGGGAAACCCACATACCAGGCACTGGCCGATCTGCTTAAGCGTGCCTTTAAGCAGCTGGACCGGACATTTCTGGACGATCTTTAATCTGCGCCGTGCGGCAAATTATTGCACCCAAACCCGCGCTTAAATCAATGAAAAGCGATGTGGCAACGCCCACATCGTTTCCCCTGTGTAATTATCTTTCCATCGTATAAAACCTGAACGGCCAGCGGGCTTGAGGAAGAGATGATGGAAATGACCCATGCACAACGTTTGATCCTGACAAACCAGTACAAAATCATGGCGATGCTGGAGCCGGAGAACGCCGAACGTTTTCGTCGCTACCAAACCATCATTGAGCGTGGTTACGGCCTGCAGATGCGTGAACTGGATAAAGAATTTGGCAAACTACCCGAAGAAACCTGCCGTACGCTCATCGACATTATGGAGATGCACCATGCGCTGCAGGTTTCCTGGTCAAACCTTAAAGCCGAAGGCGACATCGATCCACGACGTCTGGCGTTCCTGGGTTTTGATGCCGCCACGGAATCGCGTTATCTGGGCTACGTGCGTTTTATGGTGAATACCGAAGGGCGCTATACCCATTTTGATGCCGGCACGCACGGCTTTAATGCGCAAACGCCGATGTGGGAAAAGTATCAACGGATGCTGGCTTTGTGGCAGACTTGTCCTCGCCAATACCATTTAAGCGTAAACGAGATTGCGCAAATCATTAACGCCTGATGAGGAGTGACGCGTGGAGTACAGTGGTTTTTTATTTGATTTAGATGGCACCTTAGTTGATTCACTACCGGCGGTAGAACGCGCCTGGAGCAACTGGGGTGCACGTCATGGCATTGCGGCTGATGAAATTCTGGACTTCATTCACGGTAAGCAGGCTATTACTTCACTGCGCCACTTCATGTCGGGCCAGTCAGAAGAAGCGATACAGGCTGAGTTTCTGGCGCTGGAAAAAACAGAAGCAGAAGACACCGACGGCGTGCAGGCGCTGCCAGGCGCAAAAGCGCTGCTCACGCAACTGGATGCGTTGCAGATCCCCTGGGCGATTGTCACCTCAGGTTCCGTGCCGGTGGCACATGCGCGCCATAAAGCAGCAGGATTACCGCAGCCTGCCGTGTTTATTACGGCTGAGCAGGTGGCAAAGGGCAAACCGGAACCCGATCCTTACTTACTTGGGGCAAAAATGCTGAAACTCTCTCCGGCCGACTGTGTCGTGGTCGAAGACGCGCCTGCTGGTGTGATGTCAGGATTGGCGGCAGGCTGTGCTGTCATTGCCGCCAATGCGCCAGATGATACACCACGCATCGATGAGGTGGCGCTGCGCCTGACCTCACTGACATCGCTGGTGGTCACCCAACAGACGACGGGCAAGTTTGCTTTTCACAGTAAAGACTAAGCAGAACGTGGCGGCGTGAAGCCGCCCGTATCAGAGCGGCGAATCCTGCGAAATTTCATCCAGAGACAGGCTAAAGCTGGGAATAAACACCTCGACGAAATAGCTCATTTCGGGTGAGCGACGTTGGCTCAGGGTTTTTTCCAGCCGCGCCTTTGCTAATAAAAATTCATTGTTGCCGGCCGACAGCTCTTCAAGGCATTTTACGTATGCGCAAAGTGCATCGGCCTGCTTCACCACGGCTTTCTCTTCTTCACTGTGCAGGTGCTCATCAATCAGCGGGCGGTAAATATCCTGCAGTTCTTCCGGCAGCATCTCAATCAACTTCTGCTGCGCAATCTTTTCAATCTTTTTGTATTCGTGGGCTATCTGCGCGTTGTAGTACTTCACCGGCGTCGGTAAATCGCCGGTCAGCACTTCACTGGCATCGTGATACAGCGCCATCATAGCGATGCGCTCGGCATTGAGATTGCCATTGAACTTCTTGTTCTTAATGGCGGCCAGAGCATGGGCAACCATCGCCACCTGCAAACTGTGTTCCGAGACGTTTTCGGTGCGTACGTTACGCATCAGCGGCCAGCGGTTGATCAGTTTGAGACGGGAAAGGTGGGCGAAGAAATGGCTTTGAGTCATGGTGGTTCCTGTTTGCAACAGGGGAGAGGCGAGCTCTCCCCGACATCACATCAGTATAGGCGCAACAGGACTACTGGCGGTAGCCTTGCAGGAAACGGCCAAACTTATTGATCGCCATCTCCAGATCGTCAACGCGTGGCAGCGTGACGATTCGCAGGTGATCGGGCCACGGCCAGTTAAACGCCGTGCCCTGTACCAGCAGGACCTTCTCCTGCAACAGGAAATCCAGCACCATTTTCTGATCGTCGTGAATATTGAATTTTTTAGCATCAATACGCGGGAACATGTAGAGCGCGCCCTGCGGCTTCACACAACTGACGCCGGGGATCTCGTTGATCAGTTCCCAGGCACGTTGGCGCTGCTCATAGAGCCGTCCACCGGGCACAATGAATTCGCTAATGCTTTGGTAGCCACCCAGCGCAGTCTGAATCGCGTGCTGCGCCGGTACATTGGCACACAGGCGCATGGATGCCAGCATTTCCAGGCCTTCGATATAGCCTTTCGCATGCTTTTTAGGTCCGTTCAGCACCATCCAGCCCTGGCGGAAACCCGCGACGCGGTAGGTTTTAGACAGGCCATTAAAGGTGACGGTCAGTAAATCCGGTGCCAGCGCAGCGATAGAATGGTGCTGTGCCGCGTCGTACAGAATTTTGTCGTAGATTTCGTCAGCAAAAATAATCAGGTTATGCTGACGGGCAATCTCAACCACTTCCATTAACAGCTCTTTGCTGTAAACCGCACCGGTGGGGTTATTGGGGTTGATAATCACAATGCCACGGGTGCGCGGCGTGATTTTACTGCGGATATCATCAAGATCCGGGAACCAGCCTGCGGATTCATCACACAGATAGTGCACGGCCTTGCCGCTCGACAGGGAGACGGCGGCGGTCCACAACGGATAGTCGGGCGCAGGCACCAGCATTTCATCACCGCTGTTCAGTAACGCCTGCATAGCCTGGACAATCAGTTCTGACACACCATTGCCGATGTAAATGTCCTCGACCGTAACGTCGCGCATATCGCGCGCCTGGTAGTGCTGCATTATGGCTTTGCGGGCAGAATACAGCCCTTTGGAATCACAGTACCCTTGTGCACTGGGGAGGTTGCGGATGACATCAACCAGAATCTCATCCGGCGCTTCGAAACCAAAAGGTGCCGGATTGCCGATGTTCAACTTAAGAACTTTATTACCTTCTTCTTCAAGGCGTTTAGCCTCTTTTAAAACCGGCCCACGAATGTCGTAACAGACATTGTCCAGTTTGCCGGATTTATCAATTTGAAAAGTCATTGTGGCCGCCTTAATGTGCAGAATCCTTTTGCCTGCCGCTGAAAACAAACCTGCACAATGTACTCTCCTCAGGCCTACAAAAGAAGGGCAAGAAACGGTTTTGGCGTGTTCAGCATCTTTGTCTTCGGGCAGACGACGTAATGCATATTGGTTATCATGCAGTCCGGTTGAAACGTTTGGTTTATAAGGCTTTCCTGGTTTATTGTTCTGTGAGTAAAAGTTGAGCGCTGGGTAATGTCTGCTTTTATTATGCCGATAATGAACCTGAAGGCCGTGACACAATCTGAGTATGCGCAATGCGTCATGAGCGAAATAGTTTAATTATGCTTTATTAATGCATAAAATTTGCGCGGCTTTGACCGCAGTTAATCAGAGTAACCTGAAAAACAACGGTTGCTCTTGATGTTAACGCATTTATATCTAAGGTTTTTTTAACGATTATTAAGGCCGACAGAAATAATGCAGAGCATCTTCAATGCATGTTTCGACAATGAAAAGTCGTATTTACTGTTTTCCGGCAGGTTACGTCCGCTCAGGAGGGACAAGGATGGATGGGATGTAAGATGCGATTTGATCAAAATATGCAATGCTTTTCATAAAAACATTTCCATTTTGCGGTCAAAAATGATTAAGTATAATTTACTATTTGATGAGATTAAACGCTACACACCGTTAGCGTATTCCAGACCTGTTTACCCCTGCTTAACCGCATTTTGGGGGTAGAAAAAAGACAACTACACAGCTTCCCGCATTTTTGCATCCCGTGCCCTCGGCACAGAAGTTGTCTCTGTCTTCAGGAGCCGGTTTCCTTGTTTTGCAGGGAAGTTCCGTCTTCCTCCGTAAGTAAATTTTATGTCGGCCCTTTGCCGGGACGCCATGAAGCATCATTACCGCTTATCGCTTTGATAAGCATGTAATAACACCAGGATAGTAGTTCTTAAAAATCTAATAAGTGAAGAAAAAAACATGACTAATGCAAATCGTCCGATACTTAATCTCGATCTCGATCTGCTCCGAACTTTTGTTGCTGTTGCTGATTTGAACACCTTTGCAGCCGCTGCTGCTGCGGTGTGCAGAACGCAATCGGCAGTAAGTCAGCAGATGCAACGTCTGGAACAACTGGTTGGTAAAGAGTTGTTTGCCAGACATGGCCGCAACAAGTTGTTAACAGAACACGGTATTCAGCTTCTGGGCTATGCCAGGAAAATCCTGCGTTTTAACGATGAAGCCTGTACTTCCCTGATGTACAGCAACATCCAGGGCGTACTGACGATTGGCGCTTCTGACGATACGTCCGACACCATTCTGCCGTTCCTGTTAAACCGCGTGACCTCTGTCTATCCAAAACTGGCGATTGATGTTCGCGTGAAACGCAATCCCTTTATGATGGAAATGCTGAACCAGGGCGAAGTCGATTTAGTTGTCACGACCTCCAGCCCGGGTAACTTTACTCACCAGGTCCTGCGCACGTCGCCGACCTTATGGTACTGCGCGGCGGATTACGTGTTCCAGCGTGGGGAAGCGATTCCGTTGGTATTACTCGATGAGCCAAGCCCGTACCGCGATATGGCGATTGACCATCTTAATGAAGCCGGTATTCCGTGGCGTATCTCCTACGTTGCATCAACCCTGGCGGCCGTGCGCGCTGCGGTGAAAGCAGGATTAGGTGTAACGGCGCGTCCGGTAGAAATGATGAGCCCGGAATTGCGTGTCATGGGTGCCGCTGAAGGCTTACCGGTATTACCTGATACGCAATACCTGCTGTGTCGCAATGCTGACAGTGATAACGAGCTGGCGCTGGCGATCTTTAATGCTATGCAGTCTACGCACGATCCTTACAACATGGTGGCCAATGCCGATGGCACATTGTTGTTGGATGATGAAGAGTAAATACCGCATTCTTTTGCAAAAAATGCGCAATTTAGCAGCACGATAACCTCTGTAAATACGCCTCTTGTCCTGTAAAAAGGACAGGGGGCTTTTTTTTAGGCTTTTTCTTGCGCAATAAAACCGATTTTCGAGGGGTTGTCTTTACTTGCTGTCAGCCACCCGCAATCGAGCGGACGTGAGAGAAGGACGCCTGTAAAATGTGAAATAGTTGATTCGAATCAGTCTGATAACTGCTGAAATTTAACACAAAAAAGATAATTCTGTGTTCTGGATCAACAAAATAGCCATTCCAAAGGGAAGGAAAAGCCTGAAAATCCTGTCAAAATATGGGGGTTAAATGCACGATCCATGCGCGCAAATACCCGCTACACTAAAATTACCCTTACAGACTGAAGCGATTTAGCTGGAAACACGCGCATCATATGTTAATAATATGATGCAGGTGTAAAATAAAGTTTGGATACTTTTGTCTAAGTTGACAAAAGGTTATAGAAAGGAGTAAAAAACCCCATAAAATTGCTGCTTATTCCAGAGTAACAGCAAAATTTGTAAGGTTTTTATCCTTCCCTTTGAATCGATGTGGTGAGTTTGCTGCCAGAACCCGAGCAGGATGCCAGCGCCACTTTTGATGAGTAAGCAAAGAGTATGTCAACTACCACCGAAATCATCGCTCAGCATTGGGCATTCGTCGTTTTTATCGTCATTGCATTTGGCCTCTGTGCGTTTATGTTAACCGGAGGATGGCTGCTTGGCGGCAGAGCGCGTGCCCGTTACAAAGACACACCTTTTGAGTCCGGCATTGAATCTGTCGGTGATACTCACCTCCGCTTGTCAGCAAAATTCTACCTGGTGGCGATGTTCTTCGTTATCTTCGACGTAGAAGCTCTCTTTTTATACGCATGGGCGACTTCAATCCGCGAAAGTGGATGGATCGGCTTTGCGGAAGCCGCAATTTTCATTTTGGTGCTCCTGGCGGGCTTGGTTTATCTGGTGCGCATTGGCGCGTTGGACTGGACGCCTGCACGCCGCCGAATCGTGGTTAAAACTCCCACGGTAAGTCACACCAATCCTCACAAGCAGTAAAAGAGAGGCAATAAGATGGACTATACGCTCACCCGCATAGACCCAAACGGTGGTGAGAACGACCGTTACCCTCTGCAAAAGCAGGAAATCGTCAGCGATCCGCTGGAGCAGCACGTTCATCGCAGCGTTTACATGGGCAAGCTCGAACATGCCCTGCACGACATGGTGAACTGGGGACGTAAAAATTCCCTGTGGCCGTACAACTTTGGTCTTTCCTGCTGCTACGTTGAGATGACGACCTCTTTCACCGCCGTGCACGATGTGGCGCGCTTTGGTGCTGAGGTTATGCGTGCTTCTCCACGTCAGGCTGACTTTATGGTGATCGCTGGTACGCCATTTACCAAAATGGCCCCGGTGATTCAGCGTTTGTATGATCAAATGCTGGAGCCGAAATGGGTCATTTCCATGGGTGCCTGTGCCAACTCAGGCGGCATGTACGATATCTATTCTGTCGTGCAGGGCGTGGATAAGTTCCTGCCGGTTGACGTTTATATCCCAGGCTGCCCGCCGCGTCCTGAAGCCTATATGCAGGCGCTACTGCTGCTGCAGGAGTCGATTGGCAAAGAGCGTCGTCCCCTGTCGTGGGTGGTCGGTGATCAGGGCGTTTATCGTGCCAATATGCAGCCTGAGCGTGAACGTAAGCGTGGTGAACGTATTGCAGTAACCAACCTGCGTACACCAGACGAAGTTTAAGTTAACCGTATGGATGGAATTCGTGCCTGCAGCAGACAACATCACAAATTAATGCATGGCACCATCCTGACGCCTTCATTTGAGCGCCTGTTATCAGGCCGGAATGGTGAGTAACGTATGACAGATTTGACCACGCAAGATCTCGCTCAGCCACTATGGCAAACCCGCGATCACCTGGATGATCCGGTGATTGGCGAGCTGCGTAATCGTTTTGGGCCGGATGCCTTTACCGTTCAGGCCACCCGCACCGGTATTCCGGTGGTGTGGATAAAGCGTGAACAGCTGCTGGAAATCATTACATTCCTGCGTAAATTACCTAAGCCGTACGTCATGCTCTATGACCTGCACGGCATGGACGAACGTTTACGTACCCACCGCGCAGGTTTACCTGACGCGGATTTTTCCGTTTTCTACCACCTGCTGTCGATTGAACGCAATCGCGACATCATGCTCAAGGTGGCTTTATCTGAAAACGATATGCATGTGCCGACCATCACCACTATTTTCGCCAATGCCAACTGGTACGAGCGCGAAACCTGGGAGATGTTTGGCATCACCTTTGATGGTCACCCGCATCTGACGCGCATTATGATGCCGCAGACCTGGGAAGGGCATCCGCTGCGTAAGGATTATCCCGCGCGCGCGACCGAGTTCGATCCTTTTACGCTGACTAAGCAAAAAGAAGATCTGGAAATGGAAGCGTTGACGTTCAAGCCTGAAGACTGGGGCATGAAACGCAGCACCGCCAATGAAGACTTTATGTTCCTCAACCTCGGTCCAAACCACCCCTCCGCGCACGGTGCTTTCCGCATCATTTTGCAGCTGGATGGTGAAGAGATCGTCGACTGCGTCCCGGACATTGGTTATCACCACCGTGGCGCGGAGAAGATGGGCGAGCGTCAGTCCTGGCACAGCTACATTCCTTACACCGACCGTATCGAGTACCTCGGTGGCTGCGTCAACGAAATGCCTTACGTACTGGCGGTAGAAAAACTGGCCGGTATCGTTGTCCCTGACCGCGTTAATGTGATTCGCGTTATGCTCTCCGAGCTGTTCCGCATTAACAGTCACCTGCTGTACATCTCCACCTTTATTCAGGACGTCGGTGCCATGACACCGGTGTTCTTTGCCTTTACCGACCGCCAGAAAATCTATGACGTGGTTGAGGCGATTACCGGTTTCCGTATGCACCCGGCCTGGTTCCGTATTGGCGGTGTGGCACACGATCTGCCGAATGGCTGGGAACGCTTACTGCGTGACTTCCTGGACTGGATGCCGAAGCGCCTGAAAGAGTATGACAAAGCGGCGCTGCGCAACACGGTACTGATGGGACGTTCACAAGGCGTGGCGGCCTACAATATGGAAGAAGCGCTGGCATGGGGCACCACAGGTGCGGCTCTGCGCGCGACCGGTCTTGATTTTGACGTGCGTAAATGGCGGCCATATTCAGGCTATGAAAACTTCGACTTCGACGTGCCCGTGGGTGCCGGCATCAGTGATGCCTACACGCGCGTGCAGCTGAAAATGGAAGAGATGTGGCAGTCGCTGCGTATTCTTGAGCAGTGCCTGAACAACATGCCGGCAGGGCCGTTTAAAGCGGATCATCCGCTGACCACGCCGCCGCCGAAAGAGCGCACGCTGCAGCACATTGAAACCCTGATCACTCACTTCCTGCAGGTGTCATGGGGCCCGGTTATGCCGGCCAATGAATCCTTCCAGATGATTGAGGCGACCAAAGGGATTAACAGTTACTACCTGACCAGCGATGGCAGCACGATGAGCTATCGCACACGTGTGCGTACGCCGAGCTTCCCGCATCTGCAACAGATTCCTTCGGTAATCCGTGGCAGCCTGGTATCCGATTTAATCGTGTACCTCGGTAGTATCGACTTTGTTATGTCAGACGTGGACCGCTAATTATGCACGATCAACACATTGCTATTAAAACGATCGACCCCAACGAGGTCTTCGTGCTGAGTGCGGAAGAGCACCATGCGATTGAGCACGAAAAACACCATTACGAAGATGCACGCGCCGCGTCAATTGAAGCGCTGAAAATCGTGCAGAAGCAACGCGGCTGGGTACCCGACGGCGCAATTCACGCCATTGCAGACGTGTTAGGTATTCCTGCCAGCGACGTAGAAGGTGTTGCCACTTTCTATAGTCAGATTTTCCGTCAGCCGGTTGGCCGCCACGTGATCCGCTATTGCGACAGCGTGGTATGCCACATTACGGGTTTTCAGGGAATTCAGGCTGCACTGGAAGAAAACCTGAATATCAAGCCGGGTCAGACGACAACCGATGGTCGCTTTACGTTGCTGCCAACCTGCTGCCTGGGTAACTGCGATAAAGGCCCAACCATGATGGTGGATGAAGATACGCACGTTCATCTGACGCCGGAAGGCATCGCCTCTTTGCTGGAGCAGTATCAATGACAATTAAACAGATCATTCGTACTGCCGAAACCCATCCCCTGACCTGGCGCATGCGTGACGATCAGCAGCCCGTTTGGCTGGATGAGTATCGCAGTAAAAACGGTTATGCCGGTGCAGAAAAAGCCCTGAAAGGCATGGCACCGGATGAGATCGTGGCGCTGGTGAAAGATTCCGGCCTGAAGGGACGCGGTGGTGCAGGCTTCTCTACCGGTTTGAAGTGGAGCCTGATGCCGAAAGACGAATCCATGAACATCCGTTACCTGCTGTGTAACGCCGATGAGATGGAGCCGGGCACCTATAAAGACCGCCTGTTGATGGAGCAAATGCCCCATCAATTGGTGGAAGGCATGCTGATCAGTGCGTTTGCCCTGAAAGCTTACCGTGGCTATATCTTCCTGCGTGGCGAATACATTGAAGCTGCGGTGCACCTGCGCCGCGCTATCGCCGAAGCCACCGAAGCCGGTTTACTGGGTAAAAATATCCTGGGCTCAGGGTTCGATTTCGAACTCATCGTGCACACCGGTGCCGGCCGCTATATTTGTGGTGAAGAAACGGCCTTGATCAACTCGCTGGAAGGGCGTCGTGCTAACCCACGTTCTAAGCCACCTTTCCCGGCGAGCGCGGGCGTCTGGGGTAAACCGACCTGCGTTAACAACGTTGAAACGCTGTCAAACGTGCCAGCTATTCTGGCCAACGGGGTTGAATGGTATCAGGGCCTGTCAAAGAGCGATGATGCCGGTACGAAACTGATGGGCTTCTCAGGTCGGGTAAAAAACCCCGGCGTCTGGGAGCTGCCGTTTGGTATCACTGCTCGTGAAATCCTTGAAGACTATGCGGGCGGCATGCGCGATGGCCTGCGCTTCAAAGCCTGGCAGCCGGGCGGTGCAGGAACAGACTTCCTGACCGATCAGCACCTGGATCTGCCGATGGAGTTCGCCAGCATCGGTAAAGCAGGCAGCCGCCTGGGTACTGCCCTGGCTATGGCCGTCGACCATGAAATCAATATGGTTTCACTGGTGCGCAACCTGGAAGAGTTCTTTGCTCGCGAATCCTGCGGCTGGTGTACGCCATGCCGTGATGGTTTGCCGTGGAGCGTGAAGATCCTGCGCGCGCTGGAGCAGAAAAAAGGCCAGCCGGGGGATATCGAAACCCTGGAGCAGCTTTGCCGCCAGCTCGGCCCGGGCAAAACCTTCTGTGCTCACGCACCTGGTGCCGTCGAACCGCTGCAAAGCGCCATTAAATATTTCCGTGAAGAGTTTGAAGCCGGCATCGCGCCGCAGGTGTTTGGTAATACCCGAGCTATCGGTGGTATTCAGCCAAACCTGCTGAAAGCGCGCTGGTAATTCGCCGTTATCCACGGGAGCTGGCCCTGTGCCGCCGTTCCTGCTGCAGTGTGCAGGGACAAGAATTTGATTAACGCTCGTTTATGACGAGCCTTACGGAAGCATGTCACTATGGCTACAATCCATGTAGACGGTAAAGAATATGATGTGAACGGAGCGGACAACCTGCTACAGGCATGTCTGTCTCTGGGCCTTGATATTCCTTATTTTTGCTGGCATCCGGCGCTGGGAAGCGTGGGTGCCTGCCGCCAGTGTGCGGTAAAGCAATTCCAGAACGCTGAAGATACCCGCGGCCGCCTTGTCATGTCCTGTATGACGCCGGCGTCTGATGGCACCTTCATCTCTATTGATGATGGCGAAGCGAAAGAGTTCCGTGAAAGCGTGGTCGAGTGGTTGATGACGAACCACCCGCACGACTGTCCGGTATGTGAAGAGGGCGGTAACTGTCATCTGCAGGATATGACGGTGATGACCGGCCACAGCTTCCGTCGCTATCGCTTTACCAAACGCACCCATCGCAATCAGGATCTTGGCCCGTTCATTTCGCATGAAATGAACCGCTGTATTGCCTGCTATCGCTGCGTGCGTTACTACAAAGATTATGCTGATGGCACCGATCTGGGCGTTTATGGTGCCCATGACAACGTTTACTTCGGCCGCCCGGAAGACGGCACGCTGGAAAGCGAGTTTTCCGGTAACCTCGTTGAAATCTGCCCAACCGGCGTCTTCACCGATAAAACCCACTCTGAACGCTATAACCGTAAATGGGATATGCAGTTCGCGCCAAGCATCTGCCAGCAGTGCAGCGTAGGTTGTAACACCAGCCCGGGTGAGCGCTATGGTGAACTGCGCCGCATAGAAAACCGTTATAACGGCAGTGTTAACCACTATTTCCTGTGTGACCGTGGTCGCTTTGGTTACGGCTACGTGAACCTGAAAGATCGTCCTCATCATCCGGTGCAGTTACGGGGCAGCGACCGCGTAACGTTGAATGCAGAGCAGGCGGTGAACGTCGGTGCTGACGTTCTGCGTCAGGCGAAACGCGTGATTGGTATTGGCTCACCGCGCGCCAGCATCGAGAGTAACTTTGCGCTGCGTGAACTGGTCGGAGCCGAAAACTTCTCTACCGGTATGCCTGCGGGTGAGCAGGAGCGCCTTGAGCTGCTGTTAAAAGTGCTGCGCGAAGGTGGGATTTATACGCCGTCGCTGCGCGAAATTGAAAGCTATGACGCGGTGCTGGTGTTGGGTGAAGACCTGACGCAGGTCGGCGCGCGCGTTGCCCTGTCTGTTCGCCAGGCGGTGAAAGGCAAGGCCCGTGAAATGGCCGCTGCGCAGAAAGTCGCAGACTGGCAAATCGCGGCCATCATGAATATCGGTCAGCACGCTAAGCATCCACTCTTTGTTACCAACGTCGATGAAACGCGTCTCGATGATATTGCCGCATGGAGCTACCGTGCCCCAGTGGAAGATCAGGCACGTCTTGGATTTGCCATCGCCAATGCGCTGGACGAAACCGCCCCGGCCGTAAGCGATTTCGACCCTGCGCTGAACGGCAAGCTGGATGTGGTGGTACAGGCTCTGGCGGGTGCGAGAAAGCCGCTGATTATCTCCGGCGTCCACTCCGGCAGCCGCGCCATGATTGAAGCCGCAGCAAACGTGGCGAAAGCGCTTAAAGCACGCGGCGCAGAGGTGGGTATTACCTTACTGGCAAGCCATGCGAACAGCATGGGGCTGGGCCTGATGGGCGGAAACACCCTGGACCACGCGCTGGAGCAGCTGCAAAGCGGCGAAGCCGATGCGGTCGTCGTGCTGGAAAACGATCTTTATCGTCATGCGCCAAAAGCGCAGGTCGATGCCGCGCTGAATCATGCCGCTAATGTGATCGTGGTTGATCATCAACGCACCGCCACGCTGGAAAAAGCCGGACTGGTTCTTTCCGCTGCCAGCTTCGCAGAAAGTGACGGCACCTCGATTAACCATGAAGGCCGCGCACAGCGTTTCTTCCAGGTCTACGATCCTGCCTATTACGACAACAGCATCGTGATGCTTGAAAGCTGGCGCTGGCTGCATTCACTGCACAGCGCGCTGGAAAGCCGTCACGTTGACTGGACGCAGCTCGATCATGTTATTGACGCCGTGGTCGCCAGCCTGCCACAGCTTAAAGGCATTAAAGAAGCTGCACCGGATGCCAGCTTCCGTATTCGTGGTCAGAAACTGGCGCGTTCACCGCATCGTGCCAGTGGACGTACCGCCGCGCGCGCTAATATCAGCGTGCATGAGCCGCGTCAGCCACAGGATCAGGACACCATGTTTGCCTTCTCTATGGAAGGGAACAACCAGCCGAGCGCACCGCGTTCGCAGATTCCGTTTGCCTGGGCACCCGGCTGGAACTCACCTCAGGCATGGAACAAATTCCAGGATGAAGTGGGCGGTAAACTGCGTCACGGCGATCCCGGCGTTCGCCTGTTTGAGGCCAGCGAGGCGCAGTTAGCCTGGTTCAGCAGCGTACCAGGTGCTTATGCTACCACCGGTCAGTTCCGTGTCGCCCCTTACTACCAGTTGTTTGGTAGTGAAGAGATGACGCAGCGTGCGCCGGTAATCCAACAGCGTATGTCGGCACCGACTCTGGTGCTGAACCCGGGTGATGCGGCTAAGCTGGGCGTGAACAGCGGCGCATCCGTGGAATTAACCTGTGCCGGTGAAACCGTTCGCTTACCTGTGCGCTTCTCTTCTTCGCTGCAGGCAGGGCAGGTGGGCCTTCCACTCGGTCTGCCAGGCGTGCCGCCATTCCTGGCGAATGCAAAAATTGATTCTCTGCAGGAGGCGGCGCAATGAGCTGGTTAACTCCGGGTGTTATCGACATTCTGATCGCCGTGGGTAAAGCGCTGGTGATTCTGCTGGTTGTCGTGGGCTGTGGTGCGTTTATGAGCTTCGCCGAGCGTCGTTTGCTTGGCCTGTTCCAGAACCGCTACGGACCAAACCGCGTAGGCTGGGGCGGCTCCTTGCAGCTGGTTGCGGACATGATCAAGATGTTCTTTAAAGAGGACTGGGTTCCCCCCTTTACAGACCGCTTTATCTTTACCCTGGCGCCGGTAATTGCTTTTGTGTCACTGCTGCTGGCGTTTGCCATCGTACCGGTATCACCGACCTGGGTCGTCACTGACCTGAACATCGGGTTACTGTTCTTCCTGATGATGGCAGGCCTGGCGGTCTATGCGGTGCTGTTTGCTGGCTGGTCGAGTAACAACAAATACTCGCTGTTAGGTGCCATGCGTGCTTCTGCCCAGACGCTGAGTTATGAAGTGTTCCTGGGGCTGTCGCTGATGGGCGTAGTGGCGCAGGCGGGCTCGTTCAATATGACCGATATCGTCAACAGCCAGACGCACCTGTGGAACATCATCCCGCAGTTCTTTGGTTTTCTGACCTTCTGTATTGCGGGCGTCGCAGTGTGCCACCGTCATCCGTTTGACCAGCCAGAAGCTGAGCAAGAACTGGCCGACGGTTACCACATTGAATATGCCGGTATGAAGTTTGGCCTGTTCTTTGTGGGCGAATACGTTGCGATTACCACCGTTTCAGCGCTGATTGTTACGCTGTTCTTCGGTGGCTGGCATGGGCCTTTCCTGCCGCCATTCATCTGGTTCGCCCTGAAAACGGCGTTCTTTATGATGATGTTCATCCTGATTCGTGCTGCGCTTCCGCGTCCACGCTATGACCAGGTGCTGTCGTTCGGCTGGAAAGTGTGTCTGCCGTTGACGCTGTTGAACCTGCTGGCAACCGCCGCAGTCATTCTGTATACAGCGCAGTAAGGGGTAAACAAATGACATTAAAAGATATTGTCGTAGGCTTCGGCACGACAGTGCGCAGTATCTGGATGATAGGCATGCATGCCTTCGCGAAACGCGAAACCCAGATGTATCCGGAAGAGCCGGTCTACCTGCCACCACGCTATCGTGGTCGTATTGTACTGACCCGAGATCCCGACGGGGCAGAGCGTTGCGTTGCCTGTAACCTTTGTGCAGTAGCCTGCCCGGTAGGCTGTATTTCACTGCAAAAGGCCGAAACAAAAGACGGTCGCTGGTATCCAGAGTTCTTCCGCATTAACTTCTCACGCTGCATTTTCTGCGGTCTGTGTGAAGAGGCCTGCCCAACCACCGCTATCCAGCTGACGCCGGATTTCGAACTGGGCGAGTTCAAGCGTCAGGATCTGGTGTATGAGAAAGAAGACCTGCTGATCTCGGGGCCGGGTAAATATCCGGAATACAACTTCTACCGCATGGCAGGTATGGCGATTGACGGTAAAGATAAAGGTGACGCTGAAAACGAAGCGAAACCAATCGACGTCAAAGGCTTATTACCTTAAGGAGCAAGGCATGGAATTTGCGTTTTATCTTTGCGGACTGGTGGCGGTAGTGACGACGTTACGCGTTATCACCCACACTAATCCGGTACATGCGTTGCTGTACCTGATCGTTTCGCTGTTATCGGTGGCTGGCGTCTTTTTCTCCCTGGGTGCCTATTTTGCCGGTGCGCTGGAAATCATCGTTTATGCCGGTGCCATTATGGTGCTGTTCGTGTTCGTCGTGATGATGCTCAATCTGGGCAAAGCCACTGAAAAACAGGAACGCGAATGGCTGAGCCCGTCATTGTGGATTGGTCCCGGACTGGTTTCGTTTCTGCTGCTAGCGGTCATGATTTACGCCATCATGACAGCGCATGACCAGGGCATTGACGGTAAAATCATCGACGCAAAAGCGGTCGGTATTAGCCTGTTTGGCCCTTATGTCCTGGCGGTTGAACTGGCGTCAATGCTGCTGCTGGCCGGTCTGGTTGTGGCCTTCCATCTGGGACGCGAAGAGCGTCAGGGTGAAGTGCTGAGCAACCGTTCAAACGAAGCCGCGCAGGCGAATAAGGAGCAAGCATGATTCCGTTACAACATGGATTGATTCTGGCCGCGGTGCTGTTTGTCCTTGGACTGACCTCGCTGGTACTGCGCCGTAACCTGCTGTTTATGCTGATCAGCCTTGAAATCATGATCAACGCTGCGGCCCTGGCACTGGTCGTCGCGGGCAGCTACTGGGGACAGGCCGATGGTCAGGTGATGTATATTCTGGCAATCAGCCTCGCCGCAGCGGAAGCCAGTATTGGTCTGGCCTTGCTGCTTCAGCTCTATCGTCGTCGTCAGACGCTGAACATTGATATTGTGAGCGAGATGCGCGGATGAATCTTCTCTATTTAACTGTCTTGTTTCCGCTAATCGGCTTTTTGCTGTTAGCGTTTTCCCGTGGTCGCTGGTCAGAAAATTTATCGGCTGCTGTGGGAATGGGATCGGTGGGGTTAGCCGCACTGACGACCGTTTTTGTTGGCTTCGACTTCTTTGCTAACGGGCAGCAGGTCTTCACTCAGGCGCTGTGGACCTGGATTCACGTGGGCAATTTCAACATCCAGGTCAATCTGACCCTGGATGGCCTGTCACTGACCATGCTGTCGGTGGTCACCGGCGTCGGTTTCCTGATCCATATGTTCGCCTCCTGGTACATGCGCGGAGAAGAGGGCTATTCCCGCTTCTTCGCCTATACCAACCTGTTTATCGCCAGCATGGTGGTTCTGGTGCTGGCGGATAACCTGATGCTGATGTATCTGGGCTGGGAAGGGGTAGGGTTGTGCTCCTACTTACTGATTGGCTTCTACTACAGCAATCCAGAAAACGGCAAAGCGGCGATGAAAGCTTTTATCATCACGCGCGTCGGCGATGTGTTTCTGGCTTTTGCCCTGTTCATTCTTTACAACGAACTGGGTACGCTCAACTTCCGCGAAATGGTTGAACTGGCACCGGCACACTTTGCCGCCGACAATCACATGCTGCAGTGGGCGACCCTGATGCTGTTAGGCGGTGCGGTCGGTAAATCTGCCCAGCTGCCTTTACAGACCTGGCTGGCGGATGCAATGGCAGGTCCAACACCGGTATCGGCACTGATTCACGCCGCGACCATGGTGACGGCGGGTGTGTACCTGATTGCCCGCACACATGGCCTGTTCCTGCTGACGCCTGAAGTGCTGCATCTGGTCGGCATTATCGGTGCCATTACCCTGGTGCTTGCCGGTTTTGCCGCGCTGGTTCAGACGGACATCAAACGTGTTCTCGCTTACTCCACCATGAGCCAGATTGGCTATATGTTCCTGGCGCTGGGCGTACAGGCGTGGGATGCCGCGATTTTCCACCTGATGACTCACGCCTTCTTTAAAGCCTTACTGTTCCTCTCTTCAGGTTCGGTTATTCTGGCCTGCCACCACGAGCAGAACATCTTTAAGATGGGCGGACTGCGTAAAAGTATCCCGCTGGTTTATACCTGCTTCCTGGTCGGCGGCGCGGCGCTGGCGGCACTGCCGCTGATTACCGCAGGTTTCTACAGTAAAGATGAAATCCTGTTTGGTGCGCTGGCTAACGGTCATCTTAACCTGATGGTTGCGGGTCTGGTGGGGGCGTTCCTGACCTCAATCTATACCTTCCGCATGATCTTCATCGTGTTCCACGGCGAAGAGAAAATTCATGCTCATGCGGGTAAAGGCATTACCCATCATCTGCCGCTGATTGTACTGCTGGTGCTCTCCACCTTTATTGGCGCATTAATTACTCCACCGCTGGCGGGTGTTTTACCGGCTAATGAGTTTGGTGAAAACGGTAAAGTGACGCTGGAGATCGCTTCTGGTCTGGTCGCCGTTGCCGGCATCGTTATTGCTGCCGCGCTCTGGCTGGGCAAGCGTCAACTGGTTACCCGCATCGCCAATAGCGGCCCGGGCCGGTTCTTTGGCACCTGGTGGTTCGCCGCCTGGGGCTTCGACTGGCTCTACGATAAAGTGTTTGTCAAACCTTACCTGGGCATTGCGTGGCTGTTGAAACGCGATCCGCTTAACGGCTTGATGAACCTGCCTGCGTTGCTTTCACGTATCGCCAATAAAGGTCTGGTGGTGAGTGAAAACGGTTATCTGCGCTGGTACGTGGCGTCGATGAGCGTGGGTGCTGTCGTGGTTCTGGCCCTGTTGCTGGTAATTTAAAGATTGATGAGCGGGTAGGTGTGAAAACTTACCCATTAAGAATGTCAAAGATTGTCTGATGTAAGGGCGTAATCGGCGCAGTCCGTTTCGCCACCGCCAGCGCACAGCAACCGGAGCGTACTGAAGTACGTGAGGATGCGAGCACTGCCGGGGGCGAAACGGGCAAGTGAGATAGCCCGAGCCAGGACAAAAAAAAGGGAAGTATGCCGTGTTATTACCTTGGCTAATTTTCATACCCTTCTTCGGTGGTTTTATCTGCTGGCTCACCGAGCGCTTCGGCGCGAAGGTGCCACGCTGGATTGCCCTGATCACCATGGGGCTGACGTTGGCGCTTTCACTGCAGCTCTGGTTGCAGGGTGGCTATTCACTGACGCAGGCAGCGGGTATTCCGCAGTGGCAATCGAGCTTCTCAGTACCCTGGATTCCTCGTTTCGGCATTAATTTCCATTTAGCGCTTGATGGCCTTTCGCTGTTAATGGTGGTGCTGACTGGACTGCTCGGCCTGATGGCTGTGCTGTGTTCATGGAACGAGATCGAGAAGTATCAGGGATTCTTCCATCTTAACCTGATGTGGATTCTGGGCGGCGTTATCGGTGTGTTCCTTGCCATCGACATGTTCCTGTTTTTCTTCTTCTGGGAAATGATGCTGGTGCCGATGTACTTCCTCATTGCACTGTGGGGACATAAGGCATCGGACGGTAAGACACGTATCACCGCCGCCACCAAATTCTTTATTTATACCCAGGCGTCAGGTCTGGTGATGCTGATTGCGATTCTGGCGCTGGTGTTTGTTCATTACAACGCTACCGGCGTCTGGACCTTCAACTACGAACAGTTGTTGAAAACGCCAATGTCGCACACCGTTGAATATCTGCTGATGCTGGGCTTCTTTATCGCGTTTGCGGTGAAAATGCCGGTGGTGCCACTGCACGGCTGGCTGCCGGATGCGCACAGTCAGGCACCGACAGCCGGTTCAGTGGACCTGGCGGGTATTCTGCTGAAAACCGCAGCCTATGGTTTGCTGCGCTTCAGCCTGCCGCTGTTTCCCAACGCCTCGGCTGAGTTTGCACCTGTCGCGATGTGGTTAGGTATTATCGGTATCTTCTACGGCGCATGGATGGCGTTCTCGCAGACTGATATTAAACGACTGATTGCCTACACCTCGATTTCACACATGGGCTTTGTGCTGATTGCGATTTACACCGGTAGCCAGCTGGCTATGCAGGGCGCAGTGGTACAGATGATTGCGCACGGTTTGTCGGCGGCGGCACTGTTCATCCTGTGTGGACAGTTGTATGAGCGTCTGCACACGCGTGACATGCGTCAGATGGGCGGTCTGTGGTCGCGTATCAAATGGATTCCGGGTTTATCACTGTTCTTTGCTGTCGCCAACCTGGGGATGCCGGGCACCGGTAACTTCGTGGGTGAGTTTATGATCCTCACCGGCAGCTTCCAGATCGTCCCTGTCATTATTGTGATTGCGACCTTTGGTCTGGTTTTCGCTTCGGTTTATTCGCTGGTAATGATGCAGCGTGCCTATTACGGTGAAGCGAAATCTAAAGATCCACTGCCGGGAATGTCGGCACGTGAATTCATGACCATTGGCGTGCTCGTGGTTCTGCTGGTGCTGCTGGGTATTTATCCACAGCCGATTCTGGATACCTCACATGCTGCAATGAGCAATATTCAGCAGTGGTTTACCGCTTCAATTTCAACTACAAGGCCGTAATTCGCCATGACAATAACTCCTCAACAATTGATCGCGTTGCTGCCGCTGTTAATCGTCGGATTGACGGTGGTGGTTGTGATGCTGTCCATTGCCTGGCGACGCAACCACTTTGTTAACGCCACGCTAACGGTGGTTGGCCTGAACCTGGCTCTGCTGTCACTCTATTTTGTGGGCCATGTCGGGGCGATGGACGTCACGCCGCTGTTGCGCGTCGACGCTTATTCGATGTTCTATACCGCACTGGTGATGCTGGCCAGCCTGGCAACCTGTACCTTCGCCTATCCGTGGCTGGCAACATTCCCGGATAACAAGGACGAGTTCTATCTGCTGGTATTGATTGCCGCGCTGGGCGGTATTGTGCTGTCAGCCTCTAACCACCTTGCGTCGCTGTTTATTGGTATTGAACTGCTGTCTCTGCCGCTGTTTGGGTTGATTGGTTACGCGTTCCGCCAGAAACGTTCTCTGGAAGCGGCCCTGAAATATACCATCTTGTCGGCGGCAGCATCGTCTTTCCTGCTGTTTGGTATCGCGCTGATTTACGCTGACTCCGGCAACCTGGGCTTTGTCAGCCTGGGCAAAAGCCTCACTGACAGCATGATTCAGGAACCGCTGTTGCTAGTGGGCCTGGGTATGCTGATTATCGGCCTGGGCTTTAAGCTGTCGCTGGTGCCGTTCCACCTGTGGACGCCAGATGTGTATCAAGGCGCGCCTGCACCTGTGTCAACCTTCCTGGCAACCGCCAGTAAAATTGCCATTTTTGGTGTTGTCATGCGTCTGTTCATGTACGCGCCGGTCACGGACAGCGAAGCCGTGCGGACGGTACTGGGCATTATCGCCTTTGTTTCCATCCTGTTCGGTAACCTGATGGCGATTTCGCAGAGCAACATCAAGCGTCTGCTGGGTTACTCGTCTATCGCCCATTTGGGTTACCTGCTGGTCGCGCTGATCGCGGTTAAAGATCATCAGCTGTCGCTGGAAACCTCTGGGGTTTACCTGGCGGGTTATCTGTTCAGCAGCCTGGGTGCGTTTGGTGTCGTGAGCCTGATGTCGAGCCCGTATCGTGGCCCGGACGCCGATTCACTCTACTCCTACCGTGGCCTGTTCTGGCATCGTCCGATTCTGTCTGCGGTAATGACCGTAATGATGCTGTCACTGGCCGGTATTCCAATGACGCTGGGCTTTATCGGTAAGTTCTACGTTATTGCCTCAGGTGTCAGTGCTCACCTGTGGTGGCTGACCGGTGCGGTCGTGGTCGGTAGTGCGATTGGCCTGTATTACTATCTGCGCGTTACTGTCAGTCTGTACCTCAGTCCACCAGAACTGCTGAGCCGCGATACGCCAGCGAACTGGGCTTTCACCGCCGGTGGTGTTGTGGTGCTGATTTCTGCGATTCTGGTGCTGCTGTTGGGTGTTTATCCACAGCCGTTAATCAGACTGGTACAAATGGCCCAGCCGCTGATGTAAGTTTACGCCGTTACACTGAATCAGGCCTCCGGGCCTGATTTTTTTTGCCTTGATCCTGTCCCGTCAGTCCTTTGGTCAGTTCAAACCCGCTTGCTTCTAATGATGCGTCCACCTTCCCGTTATAAAATGCCTATCTTCATTCTGTTTCCATAGTTTCCTGCTGAAATGGGCCATACCTTGCTATCAGGAGTATCCGCTATGGATCGTCGCCGTTTTCTGACAGGTTTGGCAGCTGCATGGGTTGCCGCCAGGAGTACCGTTTCCCAGGCTCAGCCATCCGCTTACTCACAAAGGGTGGTGCCGCTCTGGCCTGGCACACCGCCGGGCGGCGGCGGACCGGAAGGCCAGATCGAGACGCTGCCTTCAGGGGCGCAACGTCATATCGCCATTCCGACCTTAACGGTGTTAAGTCCCAGCGTGTCGAACGGTCATGTTGTTCTGATAGCCGGGGGCGGCGGCTATCAGCGCATTGAGATGGCAAAAGAGTCCTGGCCTGCAGCGCGCTGGTTAACCGCACGCGGCTATACCGCAGCGGTGCTGCGCTACCGTCTTCCCGGTGAGGGCTGGACTGATGGGAATGAAGTGGCCTTACAGGACGCCCAGCGCGCGCTGCGGCTGTTAAGACCGCAGGCAAAGCGGTTAACGGTGCTGGGTTTTTCAGCCGGTGCGCATCTGCTCGGGATGGCAGTGACCCGGCATCAGCTTCACAGCTACCCAGCCATGGATGCCCTGGACAGCACGCCCGCTTATGCTGATGCTGCTGCGTTGATCTATCCGGTCATCACCCTGGAAGCGCCTTATACGCACACGGCAACGCACCGTATGTTAGTCGGTGCGCATGCCACGGCGGCAGAAGATGCAGCCTGGTCAGTGCAGAATTATGTGACATCAACATCGCCCCCTTTTTTTCTGGTCCAGGCCGAGGACGATCCGGTTTCCGATCCCCATAACACACTGATTATGGCTCGTGCCTGCCAACAGCATCAGGTTGACGTGGAGATGTATCGTTATCTCACGGGCGGTCATGGGTTTGGCATGGGAAAACCCGGAACGCCCACCGTCGCCTGGCCTGGGCATTATCAACGCTGGCTGCAGAAAGGGTAGCATTGTAGATTAGTATTATTGCGCCGCCGGGCAGTCAGCCCATTGTGATAAGGATAAGAGATGCAAATCAGTTGGCTGGATCTTCACCAGCAAGCCATAACCGTACCGCAGCTTTATGCGGCGCTGGTCCTGCGCTGCAAGGTGTTCGTGGTGGAGCAAAACTGTGCCTATCTGGACGTCGATGGCCTGGATTTGCAGGCCGATAACCGCCATGTGTTGGGCATGGCGCAGGATGATCTGCTCGCGTATGCCCGCATTTTGTCACCGGATAGCCCGCAGGCAGACGTCACCATCGGGCGCGTGATCGTTTCTGATAAGGCGCGTGGTCTGAATCTGGGAAACCAGCTCATGGCGCAGGCGATAGCCAGTTGTGAGCAGCACTGGCCGGGACATTCGCTGTTTCTTTCCGCCCAGGCGCATCTCCAGGCTTTCTATCAGCGACATGGCTTTGTTGCGGTCAGCGACAGCTATCTTGAAGATGGCATTGCCCATATTGATATGCGCAGAGCAGAACAGGCTGGCGAATGAGTCTGACTGTACACTGGGCGAAACGGAGCAGGTTTGAAAAGAGAGGCGTGCTGACGGGTGCGCATTCACCACGCGCTGCAGGAGATGATGGGCAAAAAAAATGCATCCCGGCAGAGCGCCTGGGATGCATTTAGGTCAAGCCTGAACGATTAACTCACCGTCATCTGACGGTCATCAACGTATTTACGCTGATCCGGCGGCGGCGGAACGTACTGATAGAGCCAGGTTTCACTCAGGGTTTCCTCTTTTGTTCGCAGGAACAGACGCATTTCAACCGGTTTGACGGCGTCGCTGTTGGGATACCAGTCGAACAGAATGCGGTAGCCCTTGATGGGTTCGACATAGAGAATCTCAACCTGTTTGAAGGTACCGGATGAAACGGTAATTACCGGCTCAATCCCTTTCGCTGCGGCGGCCTGCAAATCACCACCGATGAAATCGATAGCAAAGCGACGGCACCAGACATCCGGGAAGTGCTCGCCGGGTGCCCAGCCTTCAGGGAAACCACCGATGCCGGTACGGGTTGCATCCACGCGCGCCAGATCGCTCTGTACAGGCGGCAGGGCACTCCAGTAAAGCTTGTAGGCAAAACTGTATTCGCTGCCGGCTTTAATGGGCTCAGCGGGCTGCCAGAAGCAAACAATGTTATCGAGCGTTTCACCGGTCGTCGGAATTTCCATCAGGTTGATGGCGCCTTTGCCCCATTTGCCTACTGGTTCAACCCACAGGCTCGGACGTTTGTTATACCAGCCGATAACGTCCTGATAATTCTCGAAGTCATGGTCAAGCTGCAGCAGACCAAAACCGCGTGGGTTTTCATCTTCATAGGCGTTGAACTGCAAACGCTGAGGATTATTCAACGGACGGGCAATCCACTCCCCTTTACCGCTCCACATCGCCAGGCGATCGGAGTCGTGAATCTGTGGGTGATAGGTATTACACATGCGACGTTCGTTAGTGCCGCAGCTGAACATACTGGTCATCGGCGAAATGCCTAACTGGCGAATGTCCTTGCGGGCAAAGAGATGGTTTTCAATCTCCATCACTACGCGTTCGGCTTCGCAGTGAATGACAAACTTATAGGCGCCGGTGATGCTGGCTCCGTCCAGTAAGGCATAGCAGGTAAACGTGGTGTCCTCGGCTTTCGGCGTTTCAAACCAGAACGCCGTAAAGTCGGGGAACTCTTCCTGACCATTACTGAACGTGTTGATTGCCACGCCACGGGCGGACAGGCCGTACTGATAAGTGTCATCGACCGCACGGAAGTAACTGGCACCCAGGAAAGAGACGATATCCCGGCGGGCCAGCTCAGGCTTTTTAAACGCGCGGAAGCCCGCAAAGCCAAGATCGGTTTTGCCTTCCAGCTGTTTGGTGTCGACTTTGGCATCGTTGTAATTAAACAACTCAGGACGGAAATGAATTTCACGTGCTTCACGGCTGGCGCTGTCCACGGAGAACATGCGGATGCGGCGTTTGAATCCCATTCCTACGTGAAAGAACTGCACATCCAGTTCGCGATTGGGAATATTGTTCCACAGAGAGTGGCTGGCATCATACTGAATGTCGTTGTATGCCTGCGGTGTCAGGGTCGCCAGCGTGGGTGGAAGAGGGCCGGGTGCGCCGCCCCAGGGTTTTTTAGCCAGCGCGGCCGCACTCTTCTTCAACTCATCGAAATCGAAGCGTACTGCGGTTCCGTCAGCAATGCCATCGTCTGCCCAGGCGGATTGCGCGAACAGCGTCGATAAGCCTGTCATCCCGCTTACTGCGGAGAAGGCCATTGACGCTTTCATAAACATTCTTCGATTCATGCCAGAGATCATTCCTTAGCTGTTCGAGTTTGTTGTGACTGTCGTGTCAGCACATTGTTATGCACATGGCCTGATTATTACAGGCAACAGCAGGGTACGACAGTCGGCGTAGAGAAAAATTCAGTTCGCTAAAAATTTATCAGATAAATCAAATAAGCGAAGCGAAATTACGGCCAGCAGGCCATCTCTTACACTTCTTTGCGTAGCGCTCAGCGTGACACAGATTGACTCGCGTTCGGTTTACTTATGCTGATTTTCAGGCGATTCCTGGTCGGGTTCCGCGCAAAGCCCTATTTTATGGCTATAGTTACCTTTGTGCTTTGCAATTCACATGGAGGAAATGATGGTAAAACAGACTGAACCTTTCGAAACAGGCTATGACGACGATATCGCACTGCTGACCGAAACGCTGGAAGAAGTGCTGAAGTCATCAGGCGATCCGGCCGACCAGAAATATATCGAACTCAAAACCAAAGCTGAACGAGCGCTGGAAGATGTAAAGTCACGTGTTAGTCAGGCATCCGATAGCTACTACTATCGTGCTAAGCAGGTGGCTTACCGTGCTGATGACTACGTACATGAGAAACCGTGGAAAGGCATCGGCATCGGTGCGACTGCGGGACTGATTTTAGGCTTGCTGCTGGCTCGCCGTTAATCGTAACGTGCACTACATCACGTACAACGGGCAGGCTTCGTCCTGTCCGTTTTGTTTTTGAATTCCGGCTTCTTCGCACCCGCATTGTTAGTCTCGCTGTTTTACTCTCCCGCCTGTCCCGCCAGAAAAGGGCTTATTCCGTGCTAAATCCGCCTTACAGATTGTGTTTTACGCAGGGGCTTCCTAAAGTGAAGTGACTGGCACAAGGAGAAAGAACGTGATTAGAGTTGAAATGCTGTCCACGGGCGATGAAGTGTTACATGGTCAAATCGTCGATACCAACGCGGCCTGGCTGGCTGATGTGTTATTTCAGCACGGGCTGCCGATGACCAGCCGTACGACGGTCGGTGACTCCCTGTCATCGCTGGTGGAGACGCTACAGGCGCGTAGCCTTGAGGCGGACGTTCTCATCGTCAACGGCGGTCTGGGCCCTACCAGCGACGATCTCAGTGCTCAGGCGGCGGCCAAAGCGAGCGGGGTAGCGCTGGTCATGCAGGAAGACTGGCTGGAAACCATGGAGGCCTGGTTCGCCAGCCGCGGACGGGTGATGGCAGACAGCAATCGCAAGCAGGCAGAAATCCCCGCTAACGCTGAAATGCTGGATAACCCGGTCGGTACCGCCTGTGGGTTCGCCATGCAACTCAACCGCTGCTGGTTGTTTTTCACCCCTGGCGTGCCTTCAGAATTTAAAGTGATGGTTGAGCAACAAATCATTCCCCGCCTGAGAGACAAATTTGAACTGCCCGAGCCGCCGCTTTGTCTGCGCCTGACCACTTTTGGTCGTGGGGAAAGTGACATTGCCAATGAGCTGGAGCCGCTGCCCCTGCCAGAGAACGTGTTAATGGGCTACCGCTCGTCGATGCCCATTATCGAAATCAAACTGACCGGACCGGCCGCCCAGCGTGTTGCAATGGAGCAGGTCTGGCAACAGGTGCGTTTGCTGCTGGCGGAGTGCACGATTTTTGAAGGCACCGAGGGGCTGCCTGCACTGTTGGCGCGTGAGCTGCATCAGCGTAACTGGCGCCTGGCGATTAGCGAGCAGTACACCGCAGGTTTACTGAACTGGCAGCTGGCTTCAGCTGAGGTTCCCCTGAGCGCCACCGAAATTTTACCGCAGCAGGACGAAAGTCTTGAAGTACAGGTAATGCGTACTCAGGCGCTGGCGGCGAGGCTTCAGACACCGTTAGCCCTGTCGGTAGGCAATCTACACGAAGGCGAAATCTCCGTTGCGCTCCATACGCCAGAGGCCACATGGGGGCAACGCGTGAAGTTCAGCCACGGTCGCCACAACCTGGAAACCCGGCAAAAAGTCGTGGCGATGATGGCGATGAATATGCTGCGGCGCTGGTTGCACGGCAGTGAGGTAAGCACAGGCCACGGCTGGATTGACGTAATCGAAACGGTTAAGCATTAAGGATTACAGGGCCGCATTGCGTGAAGGCGGCCCTGCACATCCGGGCTGTTTGTTCGGCTCTTCTGCACGAACGCTACTCCGGTCTCGGCTGGCATGATGCCGTAGGCTGCAGTAATCCCCCCGCCAGCACGTTAAATGTCGCCGTCACTTTCGCTAAGGTCGCCTGAGGATCATCACTGGCGGCCACCCACAATGCGGCAGTAAAAGCGGCACCGTTGAGCAAGCGGGCTGCCGCTTCGACGTCCACCGGCTTCACTACTCCGTTCTTAACCATCTCACTCAGCGCGCTTTGCGTGGCAGCCAGGCAGGCGTTCTGGCTGGGCCAGAGAGAGGGATCGCCAAGAAAGGCCGGGCCATCCAGTAACACAATGCGCTGGACTTCAGGGTCGAGCGCCATGTGAATGTACGCGATCCCTTCCTCCAGTAGCTGGTTCCAGCTGTCTTTTATACCCGCCGCTCTCTCTTTGGCCCGATGGGCTATTTCGCTATCGACTTCCGCTACAACGGCGGCGAGCAGGCCGCGCTTATCGCCAAAGTTGTGGTAGAGCGCTCCCCGGGTTAACCCGACGCTGGCAGTAAGCTCATCCATAGAAGCGGCTGCAAAGCCTTTTTCTGCAAACGCTTTGCGTGCTGCGGATATCAGTTTGACGCGATTCTCTTCCATCGTGACCGCGCGTGGCCGTGCTGTCATCTCTCCTCCTTTTCAGATACGTACCGTATTTGGCTTTGACATACGACGCGTATCTGTGTTCTATTTCATATACGCCATGTATCTTAAATCAAGCAGGTGATGCGTGCATGACTTACTGACCGTAAATCGATTAAAGGTGATTGTATGATGACTCGTGAGGCCGTATTTCCCGAAGGACGCCATGCGCTGTATGACATGCATGGGTATTCTGCTGCCATCCGCTCTGGTGACCTGCTGTTTGTCTCCGGCCAGGTCGGCAGCCGCACAGACGGCACGCCAGAGCCGGATTTTGCCGCTCAGGTAGCGCTTGCCTTTGATAACCTGCGGCAAACCCTGGCGGCGGCGGGCTGCACATTGGACGATCTTATCGACGTCACCACCTTTCATACCGATCCTGAACATCAGTTTGAAACCATCATGCAGGTAAAGAATGCCCTGTTTCCTCAGGCACCTTATCCCAACTGGACGGCGGTCGGCGTGACCTGGCTGGCGGGGTTTGATTTTGAAATTAAGGTGATTGCGCGTATTCCCTGAACTATCCGTGGATATAAAAAAAACCGCAACCCGGTCGGGATTACGGTTTTTAAACGCGGACGGCTCAGGCGTTAAAGCTCAAGCTCAATGTCGCCTTTCGCCTTACAGCAGCAGGGCAGAATCTCGCCCTGTTCAATGAAAGCCAGCGGCGTTTCCGCATAGTCGACCTCACCGCTCAGCAGCCGCATACGGCAGGAGCCGCAGTAGCCTTCGCGGCACTGGAATTCAACACACAGATTGTTGGCTTCCAGCATGGTCAGCAGGTTAGGGTGATCGTCTGCGCACTCCAGTCGGGTACCGGAGCTGCGCAGAATAACAACAGAACGGCTCATTATTACAGCTGGAAGTCGTCGAAGTCGTTTTCACCCACTTCGGAGTCAATCTGACCGACCAGGTAAGAGCTGACTTCCACTTCCTGCGGGGCCACCTGAACGTTGTCCGACACCAGCCAGGCGTTAATCCAGGGAATCGGGTTCGAGCGTGTTTCAAACGGCAGGTCGAGGCCAACTGCCTGCATACGAATATTAGTGATGTATTCAATATACTGGCACAGGATATCTTTGTTCAGGCCGATCATTGAGCCGCCGCTGAACAGGTATTCCGCCCACTCTTTTTCCTGCAACGCCGCTTTCTTAAACAGCTCAAAACACTCCTGACGACACTCAGCGGCAATCTCTTTCATTTCAGGATCGTCTTCGCCCGTGCGCAGCAGGTTCAGCATGTGCTGGGTGCCGGTCAGATGTAAGGCTTCATCGCGGGCAATCAGCTTGATGATTTTCGCATTCCCTTCCATCAGCTCACGCTCGGCGAACGCGAATGAACAGGCAAAGCTAACGTAGAAACGAATCGCTTCCAGCGCATTGACACTCATCAGGCAGATATAAAGCTGCTTTTTCAGCGCACGCAGGCTGACGGTAACGGACTTACCCGCGACCTGATGTGTGCCTTCACCTAACAGATGCCAGTAGCTGGTCATCTCAATCAGGTCATCGTAGTACTTCGAGATATCCTGGGCACGCGCCAGAATCTGCTGGTTGGTGACGATATCGTCAAACACCACAGCCGGATCGTTGACGATGTTGCGGATGATGTGCGTATAAGAGCGCGAGTGAATCGTCTCTGAGAACGCCCAGGTTTCGATCCAGGTTTCCAGTTCAGGAATGGAGATCAGCGGCAGGAGCGCCACGTTCGGGCTGCGTCCCTGAATCGAATCCAGCAAGGTCTGGTACTTCAGGTTGCTGATGAAAATGTGTTTTTCATGATCGGGCAGTGCCTGGTAGTCGATGCGGTCACGTGAAACATCAACCTCTTCAGGACGCCAGAAGAAGGAGAGCTGCTTTTCGATCAGTTTTTCAAAGATGTCGTATTTCTGCTGGTCAAAACGCGCCACGTTAACGGACTGACCGAAAAACATCGGCTCTTTCAACTGGTCATTTTTGTTCTGTGAAAAAGTGGAGTAAGCCATAAAAACTGTCCAAAGTAGACGAGGCTCAGCACCGGCCTCGCGGGAAAATGTGGGCGGGAAAGGCTTCCCGCCCGACCGTCAGATCTTACAGGCGCCGCTCTCGCAGCCATCATCCTGAATAGAAGGTGCCAGATCATCCTGTGCATCTTCCGCACCATCACGGGTGTTTTGATAATAGAGTGTCTTCACGCCAAACTTGTAGGCGGTCAGCAGATCTTTTAACAACTGCTTCATCGGCACTTTGCCGTTGGCAAAACGTGACGGATCGTAGTTGGTGTTAGACGAAATCGCCTGGTCGACGAATTTCTGCATCACGCCGACCAGTTGCAGGTAACCATCGTTCGACGGCATATCCCACAGCAGTTCGTACTGATCTTTAAGGCGCTCATACTCCGGCACAACCTGACGCAGGATACCGTCTTTGGATGCCTTGATGCTGATATGACCACGCGGTGGCTCAATACCATTGGTTGCGTTTGAAATCTGCGATGAGGTTTCAGACGGCATCAGCGCGGACAGCGTCGAGTTACGCAGACCGTGGGTTTTAATCTGCTCACGCAGGGTTTCCCAGTCCAGGTGCAGCGGCTCATTACAGATCGCATCCAGATCTTTCTTGTAGGTGTCGATCGGCAGCACGCCCTGCGCATAAGTGGTTTCATTGAACCACGGGCAGGCACCTTGCTCTTTCGCCAGCTCATTGGACGCTTTCAGCAGGTAGTACTGAATGGCTTCAAACGTTTTGTGCGTCAGACCATTGGCACTGCCGTCGGAGTAACGTACACCGTGTTTCGCCAGGTAGTAAGCAAAGTTAATTACGCCAATACCCAGCGTACGGCGACCCATAGCACCGCGTTGTGCGGCCGGGATAGGGTAGTCCTGATAATCGAGCAGGGCATCCAGTGCACGCACCGCGAGTGTTGCCAGCTCTTCCAGGTCGTCCAGGCTTTCGATGGCACCCAGGTTAAAGGCTGACAGCGTGCACAACGCGATTTCACCGTTGTCGTCGTTAACGTCGCTCATCGGTTTGGTTGGCAGTGCAATTTCCAGGCACAGGTTAGACTGGCGCACGGGAGCAATGCTGGCGTCAAACGGGCTGTGCGTGTTGCAGTGATCGACGTTCTGGATATAGATACGGCCCGTTGAGGCGCGTTCCTGCATCATCAGCGAGAACAGGTCAACCGCTTTGACACGCTGCTTACGAATGCTGCTGTCTTTTTCGTATTTGGTATAGAGACGCTCAAATTCGTCCTGATCGGCAAAGAACGCATCATACAGGCCAGGCACGTCTGACGGACTGAACAGCGTGATGTCTTCGCCTTTAAGCAGACGCTGGTACATCAGTTTGTTGAGCTGCACGCCATAGTCCATATGACGAACGCGGTTGCCTTCAACGCCACGGTTGTTCTTCAGAACTAACAGGCTTTCGACTTCCAGATGCCACATGGGATAGAACAGTGTGGCTGCACCACCACGGACGCCGCCCTGCGAACAGGATTTTACGGCGGTCTGGAAGTGTTTGTAGAACGGAATACAGCCGGTATGGAAGGCTTCACCGCCGCGGATAGGGCTACCCAACGCGCGGATACGGCCGGCGTTAATCCCAATGCCCGCACGCTGAGAAACGTATTTCACAATCGCACTGGAAGTGGCATTGATGGAGTCCAGACTGTCGCCGCACTCAATCAGCACGCATGAGCTGAACTGACGCGTAGGCGTACGCACACCGGACATGATGGGCGTCGGCAGTGAGATTTTAAAGGTCGAGATCGCATCATAGAAACGCTTGATGTAATCCATGCGGGTCGCACGAGGATAAGCTGAGAACAGGCAGGCTGCGACCAGGATATACAGGAACTGTGCGCTTTCATAGATTTCACCGGATACACGGTTCTGAGCCAGATATTTGCCTTCTAACTGCTTCACCGCCGCGTAGGAAAAATTCATGTCACGCCAGTGGTCGAGAAAGCCGTCCATCTGCTCGAACTCTTCACGGCTGTAGTCTTCCAGCAGATGGCGGTCGTACTTACCCAGATCGACCATCTTAACAACCTGATCGTACAGGGCTGGGGGTTCAAACTGACCGTAAGCTTTCTTGCGCAGGTGGAAAATAGCCAGTCGCGCAGCCAGATACTGATAGTCAGGGGCATCGCGAGAAATGAGGTCTGCAGCGGCCTTAATGATAGTTTCATGGATGTCAGACGTTTTGATGCCATCATAAAACTGAATGTGGGAACGCAGCTCTACCTGTGAAACCGACACATTGTTCAGCCCTTCGGCCGCCCAGTCGAGGACACGGTGAATTTTGTCGAGATCAATGCGCTCCTGGCGGCCATCGCGTTTAGTAACGAGCAGACTTTGGTTCATGTCGCGTTTTTACCTTTGCGTGAGTATCCAATAATTAAAAGAAATCCCGATTTATGCACAGCATATTCATTGTGAATAATGTTGTGGATAAACACTACATCTTGGGGTTGTCGAAGATATGTATAACAATATGGAGGCTTATTCTAGTATTTTGCTGGCGCTTAACAAGAGGAAAAAATGATGTCTACGGGGGTTGTATTTTCTAAGGGTTTTCTTAAGCCGCGTCTCGTAAGGCCGCAGGTCATGTCAACCATCCAGAGAAAATATTGCAATTTATGATCGACCGCTGATTTTTCAAACATTGCGCAAGTTTTTCAAACACCAGAAAGCAGGCATCAGCAAAATGTGCAAATGTCACGGCTCCGATGACACAGAACTGCCCCATGGGAAAATTAGCGCGAGCAGATGACAACAGGATGACAGCAGCGTGGGCAGAGCCGCACGCTGCGGCGGATCAGGCGTCGCCGTAGTGGGCGTGTATCATGTAGTTCACATCAACACCGTTACCCAGACGAAACTTATCGGTGATGGGGTTGTAGTGCAGGCCAATCATATTGCGCTCACGCAGTGGCGTTTCATCGACCCAGCCCAGCAGTTCGGAAGGGCGGATAAATTTTTTCACATCATGCGTGCCGCGCGGCACCATGCGCAGAACATACTCAGCGCCAAAAATAGCCATCAGCCAGGCTTTGGGATTACGGTTAATGGTAGAAAAGAACACCTCACCGCCGGGTTTCACCAGCTGCGCGCAGGCGTGCACCACCGAACGCGGATCGGGCACATGTTCCAGCATTTCCATGCAGGTCACCACATCGTATTCGCCCGCGTGTTGGCTGGCGTGCTCTTCCACCGTCTGCTGCACATAGCTGAGCGTGACGCCGCTTTCCAGCGCGTGCAGACGCGCGACTTCCAGCGGTTCAGCGCCCATATCCAATCCGGTGACCACTGCGCCTTCCCGTGCCATGCTTTCGGCCAGGATACCGCCGCCACAGCCGACATCCAGCACCTTCTTGCCAAACAGCCCGTTGCTGTGTTGTGCAATATAGCCCAGCCGCAGAGGGTTAATACGGTGCAGCGGTTTAAATTCGCCCTCCAGATCCCACCAGCGCGAGGCAACGGCCTCAAACTTGGCAATTTCCTTATGGTCAACGTTCTGACCGCTTTCCTGTGAAGTTGAAATCATAACCTTGTTACTCCGGCTAATAGCGTTGATGGTTGGGAGTATACCTCAAGCTGAACCAGGCCGTAGGCTGAAGAGTCAGCAGTCATAGCCAAACCTGGCTTAAATCGAAAGGCACGATGACAAAAGAGAATGTTTCACTGGCAAGCCGAAAGGAGGGAGCAACTGAAATGTGATTATGTTATCAGCACTATCAGAATGATGACCGGAAGCTAAAGATGGCCTGATCGCAGTTGGCGTAAGGGTAAAACGGCGAGACAAAAAACGCGCTTACGTTATGTGTTTTCTGGTTAGCAACAAAGGGATTAAAGCCATGAAATAGGGAAAGGGTATCCACAAAAAACCAATCGCACGGCTTCTGTTCAGATAGTTAAGGCACCGCAAACTGCTGGAAATAAGAGGCATAATAAATGCAATGATCAGCAGGATTGAAAGGGAATCGTCCGCCAGAAAGGACAGGTAGAGCGAAAACCAGACTAGCTGGAAAACCAGGAAGATGAAGTATTCGAGTTTCGAATCTTTTTCTTCGTAATTCATGCAGAGTCTGAACCCTTTTTTTATGGTTTTAAAAATCAAGACCACCTCTTTTTTGGAACAAATATCAGGTTAACCAACCGGCTCAGTTGGCTTGCATCAGGGGCATGCAAGCGGTGAAGACCTCTTATCTCAACGCGAAAACAGGCGTTCATTGAGCGTTTCAATACGCGGAATAATGTAATGAATTTATAGAGTAAGGGCCAGAAAGATATCCCGGTACTGAACGTCGTACACACACTTAGGGATTTTTCGTGGCTAAAACTCTTATGGCGGGTGCAGAGGCAATCAGGTGCTGATTAGGTTGTTTTATCCTGATTACTGAGGAGTGAGAGTAACCGCTGCTGATACCAGAACCTATTTGTGATCATGAATGCAAATTATGCGTTTCCTCTCCAGCCGGGTATCGCCTGTAAGGTGCATTTTCGTGTGGTACCTGTCTGGGTTAAATTTGTGCCAGTAAGGGATGAAAAACCTCGTGGTTGTCGTTGCTTTACTTTTCCCTCACGTGCGGCTCTATGATATACTTTCGCACCTTTAAAATCCGGGATTAGTAGAGGGATAGCGGCTCCATGAGCGACCTTGCGAGAGAAATTACACCGGTTAATATCGAAGAAGAGTTAAAAAATTCTTACCTCGATTACGCCATGTCGGTCATCGTTGGCCGAGCTTTACCCGATGTGCGTGATGGCCTGAAGCCAGTGCATCGCCGCGTACTTTTCGCGATGAGCGAACTGGGTAATGACTGGAACAAACCCTATAAAAAATCTGCCCGCGTCGTCGGTGACGTTATCGGTAAATATCACCCGCATGGTGATTCTGCCGTTTACGACACCATTGTACGTATGGCCCAGCCTTTCTCCCTGCGTTACATGCTGGTGGACGGTCAAGGCAACTTCGGCTCCATCGACGGCGACTCCGCTGCGGCGATGCGTTATACCGAAGTGCGCATGTCCAAAATCGCCCACGACCTGTTAGCTGACCTGGAAAAAGAGACCGTCGATTTCGTTCCGAACTACGACGGTACAGAGCAGATCCCTGAAGTTCTGCCCACCAAAATCCCTAACCTGCTGGTAAACGGCTCGTCCGGTATTGCAGTCGGTATGGCAACCAACATTCCGCCGCATAACCTGCGCGAAGTGATCAACGGCTGCCTCGCTTATATCGAAGATGAAAACATCAGCATTGAAGGGCTGATGGAACACATTCCGGGGCCTGACTTCCCGACAGCGGCAATCATCAATGGCCGCCGCGGCATTGAAGAAGCCTATCGCACCGGCCGTGGTAAGGTTTATATCCGTGCCCGTGGCGAAGTAGAAGTGGATGCCAAAACCGGGCGTGAAACGATCATCATTCACGAACTTCCGTATCAGGTGAACAAAGCTCGCCTGATCGAGAAAATCGCCGAGCTGGTGAAAGAAAAACGCGTCGAAGGGATCAGCGCCCTGCGTGATGAGTCCGATAAAGACGGCATGCGCATCGTCATTGAAATCAAACGCGATGCAGTTGGTGAAGTGGTTCTCAACAACCTCTATTCACTGACTCAACTGCAAACCTCTTTCGGCATCAACATGGTGGCACTGCATCAGGGCCAGCCGAAGATTATGGCGCTGAAGGAGATTCTTGAAGCCTTCGTTCGCCATCGTCGTGAAGTGGTGACGCGTCGTACTATTTTTGAACTGCGTAAGGCGCGCGATCGCGCACATATCCTTGAAGGACTGGCGATTGCGCTGGCTAACATCGATCCGATCATCGAACTGATCCGTCGTGCACCGACGCCAGCGGAAGCCAAAGCGGGCCTGATTTCACAAGCGTGGGATCTGGGCAACGTGTCAGCCATGCTGGAGCGCGCAGGTGACGATGCAGCCCGCCCGGAGTGGCTGGAGGCGCAGTTTGGTATTCGTGACGGCCAGTATTATCTGACCGAGCAACAGGCTCAGGCCATTCTGGACTTACGTCTGCAGAAACTGACCGGTCTTGAGCATGAAAAGCTGCTGGACGAGTACAAACAGCTGCTGGATCAAATTGCCGAGTTACTGCACATCCTGGGAAGCTCAGAGCGCTTGATGGAAGTCATCCGCGAAGAGCTGGAACTGATGCGCGATCAGTTTGGTGATGAGCGCCGCACGGAAATCACCGCAAACAGTGCTGACATCAACATCGAAGACCTGATCAATCAGGAAGACGTGGTGGTTACGCTGTCGCATCAGGGTTATGTGAAATATCAGCCACTGACGGATTATGAAGCGCAGCGCCGTGGTGGCAAAGGCAAGTCAGCCGCACGCATTAAAGAAGAAGACTTTATCGATCGTCTGTTGGTGGCTAACACCCACGATACCATTCTGTGCTTCTCCAGCCGTGGCCGACTCTACTGGATGAAGGTCTACCAGTTGCCGGAAGCCAGCCGTGGTGCACGTGGACGTCCCATCGTCAACCTGCTGCCGCTTGAAGCCAACGAACGTATCACGGCGATTCTGCCAGTGCGCGAATATACCGAAGGCTTCAACATCTTCATGGCAACCGCAAGCGGTACAGTGAAGAAAACGGGTCTGCAAGAGTTTAGCCGCCCACGCAGCGCCGGTATCATTGCCATTAACCTGCGCGATGATGATGAGCTGATTGGTGTCGCGCTGACCAACGGTAACGATGAAGCGATGTTGTTCTCGGCTGCCGGTAAAGTGGTGCGCTTCGCCGAATCTGCCGTGCGTGCCATGGGCCGTACCGCCTCGGGCGTTCGTGGTATCAAGCTGGCGCAGAACGATCGGGTAGTTTCACTCATCGTGCCGCGCGAAGAGGGCGCTATCCTGACGGTCACCCAGAACGGCTATGGTAAGCGTACAGCTAACAGCGAATACCCGACCAAGTCGCGTGCTACGCAGGGCGTTATCTCTATCAAAGTGACCGAGCGTAACGGTCCGGTGATTGGCGCAGTGCAGGTGGTCGACAGCGATCAGATCATGATGATCACCGATGCAGGCACCCTGGTGCGTACGCGGGTATCTGAAGTCAGCATCGTGGGCCGTAATACCCAGGGTGTGATTCTGATTCGTACTGCAGAAGACGAGAACGTGGTCGGACTGCAACGCGTTGCGGAGCCGGTGGAAGAAGAAGAGCTGGATTCCATCGACGGCAGTGTCGCGGAAGGGGACGAAGATATCGTGCCTGAAGTCGACAACGACGACGACGATGTCCCCGCAGCGGACGACGACGTGTAAGTCATCCAACGCACGTGAGTCATGAACGGCAGGTCAGGGGCAACCCGACCTGCCGTTTTTTTTGCGGTGGTGTTTTAGCAAGGATGATTTCCGGTAAGGTCAAACATTCCCAAACTGCGGTCGCGCTCCGCAGCCGACTGGCTTTTTTGCTGCGATAAAGCTAGTGTATGAGCATTAAAAATCCAACGATGCGACTAACCTTGCCACCTGCGAGTCACCTTTGAAATATCTAGTCTCTTTCCGCACGACGCTTCGCATTTCGCGCTATCTGTTTCGCGCGCTGGCGCTGCTAATCTGGTTACTGGGCGCGGTGCTGACCACCTTCTATATCATCAGCGTACTGCACGATAAAGAGAATAAGGTTCGTCAGGAATTCGCCAGCAACTACGGGACCATTGACTGGTACGTGCGCCACTCGGCGGGCATGATGCGTGAGCTCAAGTACATCGCTGAAAACCATTTAACCAGTGGCAGTAGCGGGGCCGATCCCTCAGGTCGGTTACCGGCCGGCAAAACCATTCAACCGCAGTTTACGCCACTGTATTCAGGCGACGACTGCGCCTCCATGAGCACCACCTGGCGCACCTCACTGGACTCACTTGGCAACTATATCAATTACTGGAAAAGCAACTTTGCCTCATCTTATGATTTGAGCCGGGTTTTCCTGATTAGTGGGGATAGTAAGTGCCTGGCGGATTTTGCTATCGGCAATAACGTCAGTCGCGATCGCAGTCTGAAACTGCTGCAAGAAAACCTGCAACGCTACCGCAACAGCTCGGAAGAGGACCGGCGCAATCCCGCTTACTGGGTAAACAGTAGCGCGCAGCCTGGCGTGGGTAGCTTCTCTGTTGTGATGCCGATATACGTTGCCGATAAGCTTCAGGCCTTGCTGGGGGTGGAACAAAACATTCAGCTTGAGGAGTTTATTCAGCCCGGTAGCCTGCCCGTAACAGCCACGATCACGGATGAAAACTATTATCCGCTCCTGACCTCGCGCCGGGGTGGTTTAGGTTTTTCACTAAATGAATTGCCCGATGACAAAACCTGGTTTGGCTATCTTGACGGTTATCGTCAACTGGTGCTGAAAAAACCGCTGCCGCCCTCGAATCTTAACGTGGTGTGGTCGGTATCGACCGATGTACTGGTCGATCAGCTTAAGCTGATGATGATTAATGCCTTATTGCTTAATATCCTGAGCGCGATTGTGCTGTTTACGCTGGCCTGGCTATTTGAGCGGCGCATGTTTCTGCCAGCGGAAGAAAATGCCCACCGGCTGGAAGAGCATGAGCAGTTTAACCGTAAAATTGTGGCCTCGGCCCCGGTCGGGATTTGTATTCTGCGCACCAGCGATGGCACCAACATTCTCAGTAATGAGCTGGCGCACAACTATCTCACGCTGCTGACGCAAGAAGATCGTAAGCGATTGAATGAGATTATCGGTGGTCAGCAGGTCAACTTTGTCGATGTGCTGACGGGCAGCAACACTAACCTGCAAATCAGCTTCGTGCATTCCCGCTATCGAAATGAGAACGTAGCCATCTGTGTGCTGGTGGACGTGTCCGCGCGTGTCCGTATGGAGCAATCGCTACAGGAAATGGCCCATGCTGCTGAACAGGCCAGCCAGTCGAAATCGATGTTCCTCGCGACGGTCAGCCACGAACTTCGTACGCCGCTGTATGGCATCATTGGCAACCTGGATCTGCTGCAGACGCGCCAGTTGCCGAGCGGGATAGCGTCGCTGGTCACTGCAATGAATAACTCCTCCAGCCTGCTGCTGAAAATCATCAGCGACATTCTCGATTTCTCCAAAATTGAGTCGGAGCAGCTGAAGATAGAACCGCGTCCTTTCTCGCCGCGTGAAGTGATTACCCACATTGTTGGTAACTACCTCTCCCTGGTAGTAAAGAAACGTCTGACGCTTTACTGCTATATCGAGCACGATGTGCCGCAGGCGCTTGATGGCGATCCACTGCGCCTGCAACAGGTGATCTCTAACCTTTTGAATAATGCCATTAAATTTACCCATACGGGCTGCATTATCCTGCATGCCTATGTCACACAAGGCTATCTGGCGTTCCGCACGCGGGATACCGGCGTCGGCATTCCGGCAAAAGAGTTAACCCGACTGTTCGATCCTTTTTTCCAGGTGGGTAATGGCGTACAGCGTAATTTCCAGGGCACCGGGCTGGGTTTAGCGATTTGCGAAAAGCTTATCAATATGATGGACGGTGATATTGAGGTTGAGTCTGAGCCAGGAATGGGAAGCCAGTTTATTGTGCGCATTCCCATCTATAACGGTAAGCAGCCATCAATCCCGCTGCTGGATGGGTTACAGGATAAGAAAATCTGGCTGGCGATGCGTAATGAATACCTGGCGCAGTATCTTGAGCGGTTGTTAAAGCAGCATGGTATTCAGGTCGCCGAATATCAGGCTGATCCCGGCAGTGATGATGTGGTGTTAACGGATTATTCGTTAGACGTTAGCTCTCCGGTTCGCGCAGTTATCACCGTTGACGGCTCACACGTGGACATGCCGCGTGAGCCCCAGGCCGGGCGCTGGATTCACAGCACCGCCACCCTGCATGAGCTGCCAACCCTGCTGGCGCGCATTTACCGCATTGCGGTTGAATCCGACGTGAACGATGCGTTGTCGCTGGCCAGTCCGGTAGAAGAGAAAATTCATAACGACGACATTATGGTGCTGATCGTTGACGATCATCCTATCAACCGTATGTTGCTGTCAGAGCAGCTTGGCACGCTGGGTTATCAGGTTAAAACGGCACAGGATGGCGTTGATGCGTTAAATGTCCTCAGCCGTAACAGCATTGATATTGTGCTGACCGATGTGAACATGCCGAATATGGATGGCTATCGCCTGACACAGCGGTTGCGTCAGCTTGGGCACGTATTCCCGGTGGTGGGCGTGACGGCGAATGCGCTGGCGGAAGAAAAACAGCGTTGTATGGATGCCGGAATGGACAACTGTCTGTCGAAGCCAGTGACGTTAGACGTGCTGAAAACGACGCTGGGTATTTATGCGGAGCGGGTACGTAAAACGCGGGAAGGATAGCCGGGAAGAGAGGCGGTGCGTAAACGCACCGCCTGCGGACTTAATCTTTATCGATTTGGGTCGCACTGACCGATGACAGGTAGTTGAGCAGGGCGATATCGTTATCCACACCCAACTTCATCATGGCTGATTTTTTCTGGCTACTGATGGTTTTAATACTGCGGTTCAGCTTCTTGGCAATTTCTGTGACCAGGAAACCTTCAGCAAAGAGGCGCAATACTTCGCTCTCTTTTGGCGACAAACGTTTGTCGCCATAACCGCCCGCACTGATTTTCTCCAGCAGTTTAGCCACGCTTTCTGGCGTATATTTCTTGCCTTTCTGCAGGGCTGCCAGCGCTTTTGGCAGATCGGTTGGCGCACCCTGTTTCAGTACGATCCCTTCAATATCCAGATCCAGTACCGAGCTCAGAATCGCCGGGTTATTGTTCATGGTAAGAACAATAATGGACAGGTCGGGATAGTGACGTTTGATATATTTAATCAGCGTAATACCGTCACCATACTTTTCACCTGGCATGGAGAGGTCGGTGATCAGAACATTCGCATCAAGCTTGGACAGGTTGTTGATCAGCGCCGTTGAATCTTCAAATTCGCCTACAACGTTAACCCACTCAATTTGTTCCAGAGATTTTCGGATACCGAAAAGAACAATTGGGTGATCATCCGCAATAATTACATTCAAGTTATTCATCTTATTGGTTACCTTGCTGCAGCAGTTGATTGACATAAGCGTCAATATTACTGGTGGTATTTGTAATGTTTGAATCGTCACACACTTTAATGTGGTGTTCTAACTCTTCACAAAGCTGTTTGCCCGGTGTCAAATTGAGCATAGCAAACACGCCTTTAAGGCGATGAGCTGTCTGAGCAAGCGAGGCATAATCTGATATCGCTGACTCAGTATACAATCTCTTTACATCATCCGGTACTGTCTCAGTAAACAGCTGGAAATAGCCACCACTTAACAGTGGCGTGCTGGCGTCATCGTCGGTGTCATCCTCCATCACATCGTGGGACAATTGCTTCTCAATCAGTGCCAGTAATGCATCAAGTAGTGCATTGCTGAGATTGAAATTGACGCGATACTGTTGATCGTTTAAAGCATGATGGCCGGGTTCATCTTCCGCCAGCAATAAAGCCCAGCCACATAATTTGCTGGGGTCGTCAGTAATTTGTACATCATGATCCTGGCCTGAGATGCGTTCATCTGGCGTCAGGCAGCGTGCGCCCCAGTTCTCCAGATGGCGACAGACGATCTTGTGGACGTCTTCAACCGCGATCTCCACCAGGGCGGTAATCCCTTCGAGAATTTTCTCTTCATCCTCTTCGCGCTTTTCTTCAAGCGTAAGCGGAAGCTGAATATTATAGCGAGTGCCAATATCCGCTTTGGCGACGATTTCCAGACTGCCGCCCATCTGCTTGCACAGCTGTTTACACAGGAAAAACGCCATGCCGGAAGCCTGACCATAACGATCCTGGCTGGTATCGCCCAGGAAAGGGAAGTCGACATTCGCCAGTTCATCCACGGTGAGTCCGGCACCGGTGTCCACCAGCTCGATATAAAGGCGGTCGGGATGGTGCTCCGCCGTTTTCACTTCGAGCGTTATCTTGCCCCAGCGCGTCGTGATCAAGGCATAATGCATCAGCGTCGTCAGCACTTTGCGCAGGGCACGGCGATCGCCAAACCGCATTTCATCATTCGCCTGATGATTATTCACCACGAGCGATAATCCCTTGCGACGCAGCAGCGGCAGACTTTCCAGAGTGATCTCGTCCAGCAGTTCCTGCAGGTTAAACACCGAGGCATCCGGGGACCAGTCATGCGCTTCAAGGCGATTGAGCAGCACGATATCGTCAACCAGGCGGGCCAGTGACTGACTCTCATCCAGAATATCCAGCACGCTCTCGTCGTTCTCACGCTGGCTCAGGTGAACCAGCTGCGAAACGATCTTTTCCAGCGGCTGGTTTAACGCGTGACCAAGGTGATGAAGCAACTGCTGACGCATCTGGTGGTTACGATCTAACACCTGTTGCGCTTTCTGCAGCTTCTTGTTCACCAGTAGCTCACGATCCTGATCGCGCATCATAAACAGCTGAGTATGCGGTGATAAGACGCTACGCGCGTGGCGGATTTCATACACCTCATTGTTAATCGTGGCTTGCAGTACGCCCTGATGCTGATCGGACATATTGATGATCTTCTGCAAATTAAGGTGAGGCAAAAGATGCTCAGCGATTTTATTGCTTAATAAGGTGCGATTGCTGGCGAAGTCATAGACCAGCAAGCCAACCGGTAAACTGGCGACAATCTCCTGATTGAGCACACGGAGCGAATCCAGCTCGGCGCTCTGGTTTTCACTCGGGCGCAGAGACTGTTGACGTAATAACAACATTCCGCCAAGTGACAGCAAGAACAGCACCAGGTTAATCAGCAACGGCCACATCAAATTATGCGCGCTGTCGAGCAACAGGCGTAAGAAGGGCACCTGATAGACCAGCTGTAACGATGTGCTCGGGAGCGTTGCGGCTATTTCGATATTGTGACTGACCAACGAAACCTGCGTGGTTTCGACATCTTCCTGGTTGCTGCTGGCGCTGTTATTCAGCGGAGCATCCTGACGCAACTGGAAGTTTTCCACCGGCATATTGAGTGGAATCAAGTCATTAACAGGTAAATCAAATGCCACCACGGTGGCCAGATGGCCCGGCTGATTGAACGTCGTACGCAGGGTAAAATAGTGGTCATTCTGGAAAGCGAGATGACGCAGCGGTGAAAAGCTTTCACGCTCATCCAGCGCATTAGCCTGTTGCAGCATTTCTGCACGCCGTGCCTCAACCAGAGAACTGATGGCGTTCTCTGTAGCGCGTGGTCATGTCTTTCAGGGGCAGGGTGGAAATCATGATCAGGCTGTTGTCCTGACCATTTAAAAAATACATTGACCATGTCGGCGTTTCTGCACCCCATAACGTATCCAGGTAACTGGACATCCGCATCGACATATCCAGCGTGCTGCTGTCATGCGAACCGAAAATCAGCGCTTCGGTTTTGCGGCGGGTTTTTTCCAGATAGTAGACATCCGGACGCAGGCGCGTCTCTTGTAAATTCGTGGCGGGTGTCGATCCGGCGGCGCTGGTCGACAGGTTTTCATAGATCTGCCAGGTCACAAAGCGATAGGCATCAATGCGTTTTTGAATATCACGCGCCATATCCGCCATGGCATAACGTTTATCTGTCAACCAGGCATTGACGGAATTTTGCACCATAAAGCCCAGCGCCAGTAACAGCACCAGATTAAATACGATAAAAAAGCGAGTGACATTACCGGATGTCAGCGGAAACTTATACAACATAGCGCTCAGATACCTGAATTATCGCGCAACGTTGCGCGCACTGACAGCCACAGCTAACAATAACAGTGCAATAAGCAAAAATGCACCGCTAAGGCTAATCCATTGAGAAATGAACCCGATCAACGCCGGACCAGAAAGAATACCTGCATATCCCAACGTTGTCATGGCAGAAATCGCCAGGTTCGCCGGCATATCATGCTGATTACCTGCCGAATTAAATAACATGGGCACGGTATTCGATAAACCAAAACCCACCAGTAAGAAAGCCAGCAGTGAGGCTTCTGGCCAGGGCAGGAGCACGGCTAAGGTCATGCCTGAAGCCGCCGCCAGCGCGCCCATCAACATGACCGGGTAGCGGCCAACGCGGTGAATGATTTTATCGCCGCTAAAACGTCCAATCGTCATGGCGACGGAAAACAGGGCATAACCCAGCCCGGCATGCGCCGTTGTCATTGAGGGGTTTTGTAACAGCAGAAGTGCGCCCCAGTCGAGCACGGCTCCTTCCGCTAAAAACAGAATAAAACACAGCATGCCCAGAAAGGCGACGCGTCCACGCGGAATCACCAGCCACGACTGAGCGGGCTGATGTAAGCGCTGATTCATATAGGTTGGCAGACGCCAGAGCAACAGTACCCCCATCACGGCCATAATGATTAACACGGCTATTAACGGGGTAAACGTCAGGCTTAACAGCAGGCTAACCGCACCGGCACCCAGAATACCGCCCAGGCTAAAAAAAGCATGGAAGCCCGACATCATCGGTCTGCCGGCTGCTTTTTCCACTTCTACCGCCTGATAGTTCATGGCGACGTCCAGCATGCCCAGTCCGGCACCAAACAGCATCAATGTTGCTGCCATTAACAGATGTGTTTGCACTGTGGCGAGCAGCGGCATCATGAATAACACCACTAACGTCGAACAGACCATCACTCTGCGGCAGCCAAAGCGCGCCACTAAGGTGCCGGTCACCGGCATGGCAAGGAGTGAGCCAATTCCCAGACACAGCAAAAGCGCACCCAATGAAGCGCCATCTAAGTGCAATCGATCGCGTGCATAGGGCACCAACGGAGCCCAGGCAGACATCCCCAATCCGTTGATCAAAAAAATAGTACGGGTGCCCCCGCTCAGGCGGCTGTCAGATTGGCTTGATTTTGCGGCATCCAGTGCTGTCATGGCTCTAATTCATCAGTAGCAAAGCAGAAAAGTGTAGCATCAATTTCCTGTAAAACGCTGTGAGAACACAGGTTTAACAGGTTAACCGGCCTGCTGTAACAGGTCATGAGAAAAGCCAGTGTACCGACTTTTATCCTGATGGATGTGTTTTCCAGAACTTTCCTGGCACAGCCCGCGAATAAACCCCAAACAGCTCCCTTTCCAGGACGATCTTCATCACAAATTCGCAAGGTGAATAGCTTAGCTGAATTTGAGTATCTGGCAGAAAGCAAAGAACCCAAAAAAGAGAGTCTTTTCCGTCACTTTTGCTCTTTACTGGAAACATTTAGCAATGTTTTGACATGGGAGATCATCTTTCCCACCCTGTGCTCTGCTGATTAATCACAAATATGGCTAATGTTATTTTGATTAATTCATAAATAAAACTGCATCTTATGATTGATTTTTAAACGCGATAAGTTAACTATTGATTGCATGGTGTTGCTGTTTATGAACATCGGTTAACAAGAATTTTAAAAAATAAAGTAAATGCTTAGGGCATGGACGGTTTTCTGTGTCTTTTTCTTGCACTGCCCACACCAGACTGAAACGTTTTCTGATACACGGCATGAAAAAACGTCAATGTGAAATCATAACTTATTTTTATGGTTTTACATTTCAGCTAATTAGATATTCTGGTGGAGCAAGGTCAAGATGGCAGAACTCACTCAAAGTCGCGTCGATATCATTTCTCGTGCAAATGGTACGCTCACGTCTCAGGTCAACGGCGGCTTAACACAAACGATTACGCTCAGTGAACCCAGCGTTGTACGCATCAACGGGACACGTGAGGCCGTCGTACAATACCAGCGTCAGGGCGACGATCTTATCGTCCAGATGCGTGACGGAAGTTCTGTTCGCTACAAAAAATTCTTCCTGGATGATGCCGCAGGCGATCACAGTGAACTTGTCTTTGACGATGGCGTGAACCCGCCCGATCATGCGCTCTTTCCCACCACGGCTGGTGCAACCGATTTAGCCACGACAACCGTGACGCCCAGCTATGAGTCGCTGGATAGCGTGGAGCCGCTTCTGCTGGCAGATAACAGCAATATTTCCACCGGCCTGATGACGGCGAGTGGTGTCGGCTTGCTGGGTCTTGCGGGCGCTGCACTTGGCACCCGCCGTGGCGGTGGTGGTGGCGGAGATGACAACGCGGCTACGCCAGGTACACCGGGAACGCCAGGCACACCCAATACACCTTCCCTTAGCGTTAATCCGTTTGCCGGTGACAACGTACTGAACAATACCGAGAAGGCCAGCGATCAGCCGGTGTCGGGCACCACCACCAACGTCGAGGCGGGGCAGACCGTTACCGTGACGCTGGGCGGGCAGACGTATACCACCACCGTCGGGCCAGACGGCAGCTGGAGCGTAACGGTGCCGTCGGCGGCGCTGACCGCGCTGGCGGCAGGCACCACCACGCTTAATGTCACCGTCAGCAATGCGGCGGGCACTACCGCCAGTGCAGAGCAGGTTGTGACGGTGGATGCTCCGGTTACCACGCCGGGCGCACCAACGCTGACCGTTGATCCGTTTGCCGGTGACAACGTTCTTGATAATACCGAGAAGGCCAGCGATCAGCCGGTGTCGGGCACCACCACCAACGTCGAGGCGGGGCAGACCGTTACCGTAACGCTGGGCGGGCAGACGTATACCACCACCGTCGGGCCAGACGGCAGCTGGAGCGTGACGGTGCCGTCGGCGGCGCTGACCGCGCTGGCGGCGGGTACCACCACGCTTAACGTCACCGTCAGCAATGCGGCGGGCACTACCGCCAGTGCAGAGCAGGTCGTGACGGTGGATGCTCCGGTTACCACGCCGGGCGCACCGACGCTGACCGTTGATCCGTTTGCCGGTGACAACGTTCTTGATAATACCGAGAAGGCCAGCGATCAGCCGGTGTCGGGCACCACCACCAACGTCGAG
>NZ_VIVB01000005.1:0-29503 GCF_007828605.1 Pantoea sp. SJZ147 | reverse complement strand
AGGCGGGCCAGACCGTTACCGTGACGCTGGGCGGGCAGACGTACGCCACCACCGTCGGGCCAGACGGCAGCTGGAGCGTGACGGTGCCGTCGGCGGCGCTGACCGCGCTGGCGGCGGGCACCACCACGCTTAACGTCACCGTCAGCAATGCGGCGGGCACTACCGCCAGCGCAGAGCAGGTCGTTACGGTGGATGCCCCGGTTACACCACCGGGCCCACCGACCATCACGGTAGACAACTTCGCCGGTGACAACGTACTGGATAACGCCGAAAAGGCCAGCGATCAGCCGATATCTGGTACCACCACCAACGTCGAGGCGGGCCAGACCGTCACCGTGACGCTGGGCGGGCAGACGTACACCACCACCGTCGGGCCGGACGGCAGCTGGAGCGTGACGGTGCCATCCGCAGCGCTCGGGGCGTTGGCAGCGGGTTCCACCACCATTGACGTCAGCGTCAGCAATAGTGCAGGCGCCAGTGCAACCAATAATGAATCCATTACCGTCGAACCGGCAACGGGTACGCCTGGTACATTGACCATATCGCAGCCACTGGGCGGTGATGGCTTCCTCAATGCCCTTGAAGCAGGACAAGGATTAACCGTAAAAGGGTCGATTGCGGGTGGTTCGCCAGGGCAGCAGGTTGCAGTCAATTTTAATGGCGTTAATTACAACGGAACGGTAGATGCGAATGGCCTCTGGTCCGTCACCATTCCTTCAACCGCGTTTAACGGGGTAAGCGATGGGCTGAAGCAGATCACCGTCAGTACGGTAGACGCCAACGGTAATCTGTTATCCGATACTGCAGACGTTACGTTGCAGGCTACGACCCTGCCAGCCATTACCCTGGATGCCGGATCGGTGAGCGATGGGGTGATTAACAACCTGGACACCGCCAGCGATCAGGTGCTGAGCGGCAGTACCGGGATTACCGGTGCCGGGCAACAGGTCCAGGTTCAGTTGGGTGGCAAAACCTACGATGTTCCGGTTAACAGCGACGGCAGCTGGAGCGTGACGCTACCCGCAGGCGATCTTGCTGTGCTGCCCCAGGGTAATAATTCACTGATCGTTAGCGCAATCGATCAGGCCGGAAACGTGGTTACCCAGACCAGCACCGTAACTATTGATACGCTGCCACCCTCATTGGGCGTGGACCCCGTGGGCGGCGATAATACGCTCAGCGTAAGCGATTTGACGCAACCGCTGGTATTGAGCGGTACCGGTCAGAATGGCGATCAGGTCACCATGTCACTCAATGGCCGGTTCTATCGCACGTTTGTCACGACTAATGGGCGCTGGTCGTTACGCATCGATCAGTCCGATCTGGCTGCGTTGCCTTCGGGTAATAATCCTTTTACCGTGACCATCACCAACGCGAATGGCAGCCAGACGACCTACACCAGCGAGCTGAATGTCGCCACAGCACCAGAAGTGCAACCCACGCTGAGCGTTGACAGCGGGACTTTTGCTGGCAACGGTGTGCTGGATGGGTCAGAGCAAAAACTCCCTCAAACCCTTACCGGCACATCGACTAACGTAGAGGCCGGCCAGCAAGTCACCGTAACCATTAACGGTGTCACTTACAGCGGCACCGTTGAGGCAAGCGGAAACTGGAGCATCAGTATACCGCCAGCCGCACTGGCAACCCTGAATGAGGGTAATCAGGCCCTGACCGTCACCGTGGTGAATGCCGCAGGTAACACGACCAGCACTGAGCTTAACTTTGTGGTTGACGCAACGGGAAGCAGCGTTGCTCTGGCTCCTGCAGGCAACAACAACTATCTCAATGCCGATGACGTGGCAAGCGAGGTGGTGCTTAGCGGCAGCACCAGCAATATTCCGGCGGGCAGCATTGTTAACGTCAACGTTAACGGCACGAACTACACCGGTACGGTGGGTGCGGATGGCAACTGGACGGTCACGCTGCCGGCCGGCAGCCTCGTGGGATTACCTAACGGTGCACTTCCGGTGACGACCACCATCACTGACGCTGACGGCAATACGCTGGCGACCAGTACCTCAGATATCAATGTCGTGGCGACGGACGTGCCGGTTGCCACACCGGGTGATGCCTTTGTTGATGGCGTACTGAATGGCAGTGAAGCGGCAGCGGGCGGTTTTATCACCGGCAACAGTGGTGTAACCGGAGAAGGGCAGCGCGTTGTCGTCAGTCTTAATGGCGTCAACTACACCGGTATTGTCGATAACGCCGGTAACTGGCAGGTCAATATTCCTTCTGGCGTGCTCACCGCCTTACCCCAGGGAACGGTGCCTTATACAGTGACCGTTACCGACATTGCCGGTAACACCAGCAATGCGTCCGGCAATGTCACAGTGGATACCTTACCGCCAGCGCTGACGGTGGCTACGCCGTCTGGTGATGGCGTTCTCAATGCTGCTGAACTTCAACAGCCACTGGTCTTGAGCGGTAACAGCGAAGGCAATGCCGTTATCGTGGCGAATATTAACGGCACAACGGTCAGCACCACCGCTAATCCAGACGGTAGCTGGACGCTGGAAGTACCGCCTGCTGCGTTCAATGGGCTGACCAACGGCAATTATCCTTTAACCATTACCGCCACCGATCCGGCGGGCAATATCACGACCGATACCAGCAACCTGACGGTCAAGGCAGATGCGGCTTCATTACCCACACTCACGCTGAATGCTTTTGCCGGTGACAATCTGATTGATGGGGCGGAACGCCAGGTTAATCAGGAACTGTCGGGTACCACGACGAACGTCGAGGCTGGGCAGGTGGTGACACTGACCGTGGGTAGCGATGTGTTTAGCGGTACCGTCCAGGCAGATGGAACATGGCGGCTGACGGTGCCAGCTACCGTTCTGTCGTCCCTGGCGGATGGCAGTGCCACCTACACGGTTGCCGTCAGCGATGCAGCAGGAAATACCACGACAGCGGATCTTGCTCTCACGGTTAACAGCAATGCATCTGGCGTGGCGCTGGATACCATAAGCGGTGATAACTTCCTGAATGCCAGCGAAGCCGGTGAGCCGTTAATCATCACGGGAACCACCGTGAATGTGGCACCAGACAGCACCGTCACGCTGCAGTTTAATAATGTCACCTATAACGCCGTGGTCTCCGCTGGCGGTACATGGAGCGTGATCATCCCGGCTGCTGCGCTGGCGAGCCTGGCGGATGGTCCTGCCACGTTGACGGTGACAGCGACGGACACGACGGGTGCCGCCCTGAGCAGTTCAGGCACCTTAAACGTTGCGATCAACAACCTGCCTAATCCTGTCGTGATTACGGCATTCGGTGACGGCACCCTCAATGCCGCTGATATTTCCAGCACACAACAGCTGAGCGGAACCACGGGCGTAAGCGGTGTGGGTCAGACCGTCAGTGTTTCACTGGGCGGCAATGTTTATAACGGTACGGTAGACGGCAATGGTAACTGGCGTGTGAGTATTCCTGCCGATGCCTTAACCACACTGAATGAAGGCAGCGCCAACTACAGGGTTACGGTCACTGACGCCGCGGGTAACAGCCGTGAGGTAGACGGTAATGTTAACGTTGATCTCACACCACCAAACCTGACGCTGGACCCGGTCGCCGGGGATAATACCGTTGACGCTTCAGAAAGCACCGCGCCCATCGTGCTCAGCGGCAGCAGTGACGCCGGTGAAGGCCAGGTGGTGACCATCACCCTCAATAACCAGGTGTGGAATACCACGGTCGATGCGAACGGCAACTGGAGCTTTACTCTGCCCGCGGGTGCCCTTGCCGATGTTGCGGCGGGAAGCTATACCCTGGCGGTGACCGTCAGCGATGCGGCGGGCAACAGTTTTACAGAAACCCGTGATATTACGGTCGCGACGGGGACCTTAGCGATAAGCATTAATACGCCATTTGCCGATGATTATATCAGTCAGGTCGAGGCGGCCAGCGAACAAATGCTCACGGGCACGACTGGTCTCACCGGTGCGGGCCAGATTGTGACTATCACGCTGGGCGGTAATGACTATGCGGCAACGGTGGATGCACAGGGCAACTGGACGGTCACGCTTAGCAGCGCAGTCTTGCAGGCGTTGCCTGAAGGCGCGAATACGGTCGTCGTCAACGTCAGTGATGCCACGGGCAGCAACAGCGGCAGCCTGAGCACGTCGGTCACGGTCGACTTCACACCACCTGAACTCAGCCTTAATCCTGTTACCGGTGATAACCAGATTAACGCGCTGGAAATCCAGCAAAATATTCCGATTACCGGCACCGCATCGCTGGCCGATGCAGGGCAAACGGTGACGGTGACACTGCAGGGTGAAACCTATCAAACGCTGGTTTTATCGGACGGCACCTGGCGTCTAGAGATTCCAGCCAGCGTGATGCAGGGCTTGCCGGATGGCACCTATCAGCTGGACATTACGCTGACGGATGCCGCAGGCAACCAGACGGCGTTAACCCAGACGCTGACGCGCGTTGCAGACAGCGCGGCATTGCCTGTACTGACCGTTGATGCCATCAGCGATGATAATTATGTTAACCGGGTTGAAGCGGCTGCAGAGTTAACCATCAGCGGCGGCAGTACTAATCTGACGGCGGGTCAGGTGGTAACTGTCTCGCTGAATGGTCAGAATTATACGGGTGAAGTGCAGAATGATGGCCGCTGGACAATTACCGTCCCGCAGGCGGATGTGAGTGCATTACCTGACGGACAGCTGAGCGTCGTCGTCAGCGCCACCGACGCTGCAGGCAACCCGACCAGCAGCAACGTAACCCTGAATGTTATTGCCAGTGACGCTGCCCAGCCGACGCTGAGTGTGGACGTGGTCGCCAATGATGACATTATTAACGCAATCGAAGCGGGTTCGGACCTTGAAGTGAGCGGCGGCAGTACGCATCTGGCGCAAGGAACGGTAGTGACCGTCACGCTGAACGGCGTCGGCTATACCGGCTCGGTGGATGCCAGCGGCAACTGGACGGTGTCAGTGCCGTCTTCAGCCCTGAGCGGCCTGCCTTCTGGTTCACAACAAACCTTTGTCGTCACGGCGGATGATGTGGCAGGCAATACGGCCCTGACCAATCACAATGTGGCGGTTGATACGACCCTGCCGATATTGAGCGATATCAACCTGAGCGCAGGCGCGTCACTTAACCAGGCGGAGTCGTTGCAGGATTTAACCGTCAATGGCAACAGCGATCCGGGCGCGCAGATTACCGTCGTGCTGAATCAGATCACTTATACCACCCTTGCAGACGGTAACGGCGCTTGGTCACTGGCGATCCCGGCTGCGGATTTGCAGCAGCTCAATGATGGACGCCAGACCTTCACCATTACCGCCACGGACGTCAACGGCAATATCACGACCAATAACAGCACCACGCTGGATGTGGCCTTCCGCACATTGCCTGAGTTGACGCTGGATACGCCGTTTGGTGATGGGCTTGTCAGTCAGGCTGATGCGGCGGGCGAGCTTACACTTAGCGGCAATGCCACCAATCTGCCAGAGGGCACCCCGATCACGGTGACGATCGGCGATCAGACGTTTAATACGGCGGTCGGCGCCAACGGTGCCTGGACCTTAACGCTGGCACCGGGCGCGCTGGACGCATTACCAGATGGCGCAACGCAGGTGGTTGTCACCGCCAACGATGCAGCAGGGAATCCGGCTGAAGTCAGCGCAGGTGTAGAGATCCTAGTGACGACACCGGCCGATCCAACGATAACCCCAACGTTGTTTGGCGATAACATCATCAACACCAGTGAAGCGGCCTCGGTGCAGTTAATTACCGGCACGGCGCCGTTTGGTGACGGACAAACCGTCAGCGTCAGCGTAGATGGCACACCGCTTAACGTGACCATTGATGCGAACGGCAACTGGAGCGCCAGTCTGCCGCCAGACGTGATAGCCGGGCTGGCGGATGGAACGCACACGATCAGCGTGACCACCACTGACCGTGCCGGAAATACGTCTGCGACTGCCACGCAAGACTTCACGACGGCCACTGCCCCCATTGCGCTGCCGACGCTCAATACGCCATTTGGTGATGGTCGTATCAACGCTGTCGAAGCGCAAACCGATGGCACGTTAAGCGGCAACCTGAATATCGATAATGCAGCATCCGTTACGGTAACGGTTAACGGCACAGCCTATGCCGCGACCATCAATGGTGATGGGACCTGGTCACTGGGTCTGCCTTCAACCTTATTGCAGTCACTGCCAGACGGTAACTGGCCGGTCACGCTGACCGTGACAGACACCAACGGCAATACGGCATCCATAAACAGCAACATCGTGGTTGCCATACAAACGCTGCCAGATGTCAGCCTCAATCTGCCGTTCGGTGACGGCGCATTGAATGCCAGTGAAGCAGCACAAAATCAGACGCTTACCGGTTCGACAGGCATTAGTGGGGATGGTCAGACGGTAACGGTCATCCTCAGCGGCTTTAATAACGATCAGCCGCTCAGTGCCACCGTTCAGCCTGACGGAAGCTGGTCACTGGTGCTGACGCCCGATCAAATGGCGCAGATCCCTAATGGCAGCCATGTGATTACCGTCACCGCCACGGATATTGCGGGCAATACCGACAGCACCACGCTTAATGTGGTCACCGCCGTCACCGTTCCTGTGCCAACCTTTGCCGACCTGCAGTTTGGTGGCGACAATGTGCTGAACATCAGCGAGGCCGCTGCAGGCGTAACGCTGACCGGTACGACCGGCAGCACCGGCGCAAACCAGGCAGTAAGCATCAGCGTGGATCTCAACGGAACACGCTATCCTGGGACGGTCGATGCGAATGGCAACTGGAGCGTCACGATTCCGCCTAATGCATTAAATGCGATTGGCACGGGTCCCCACAGCGTCACCGTGAATGTGGTGGATGCCACGGGCAACCCCGCCACCGCGCAGTTTACCTTTAACGCCGATCTGACCCCGCCGGCACCGAGCGTCGATCCGCTGCCACGTGACGGCTATGTCAACGCCGCTGACGTGGCGAGTGGCATCTCTCTGACGGGCAGTACTGGTGAGGCCGGTGACGGGCAACAGGTGGTGGTGACCATTGGCACCACCACGTTCAATGCCCAGATCGCAGCGGACGGTAGCTGGACATTGCCGTTGAGTAACGCGCAGCTGGAAGCCTTTACCGACGGCACCTATCCGGTTTCCATCACCGTCACCGATCCCGCCGGAAACAGTACGACGCTCAGCGAATCGCTGGTGATCGATACCACGGCACCTTCGATCACCGGGGTGACGTTTGCGGGTGATAATGCGCTTGATTACGCCGAGAGTATTCAGTCTCAGGTATTGACCGGGGTCGCTGAGGGCGCGGAAACCGGCACACAGTTAACCGTTTCCTATAACGGCACCGTGCTGGGTACGGCGGTCGTGGGCGCGAATGGCACCTGGAGCCTGACGCTGACGCCAGAGCAAATGAGCACCTTTACACAACCGACCACCACCTTAACGCTTGCCGTTAGCGACCTGGCAGGTAATCCGGTCACCCAGGATCTGACGCTACAGGTTGATCTGACACCGCCACCAGGCCCGCTCGTCACGCTGGGCACTGTGTCGGGTGACAATATCATCAGTACGGTCGATCAGCAGGCGGGCGGCGTTGTGGTCAGCGGAACATCGCAAAACCTGGGGGCTAGCGGCGTCGTCACCGTTGTGATCAACGGGGTGGAGTACAGCACCACGATCGACGCTAACGGTAACTGGACCACGGCAACGCTGCCGGTCAGCGATTTCGGGAGCACTGACGGACCCGTCACCATCACCGTCAACGCCACCGACGGAACGGATACCGTGTCCACCAGCGGTACGGTTCAGATCGATCTGACGGCACCCACACTGACGATTAACAGCTTCGCAGGCGATGATGTGGTTAACGCCAGTGAGAGTTCAACGCGTCAGACGATCAGTGGTACAGCAGACACCAGCGAAACGGGCCGCACGGTGACCGTGACGCTGAACGGTAAAACCTATACAGGCATCGTCCAGAGCGACGGAACCTGGTCCACCAGCGTGCCAGCCAGCGATATGCAGGCACTGGCCAACGGTGAAACGACCATTACTGCGCAGTTGACCGATGCCGCCGGTAACACAGGCACCGCCAGCCGTAATATTGACGTTGATACGACAGCACCATTGATTGAGATTGATAGCTTCCTCGGCGATAACCTGGTTAATGCCGCCGATCTTGCCGTCGGGCAGGTGTTAACGGGCCGGGCAACGGGTGCAGAAGAGGGACAAACCATTTCTCTGTATGTCGGAGATGGTGCCCCCATCGCGACAGGTGTTATTGGCGCTAACGGCGTCTGGAGCATTGATTTAACACCGGAGGTGCTGTCCAGCCTCAATGATGGTGCGCTGGTGTTTGGCGTTCGCGTCAACGATCAGGCGGGTAATCAAACGGATGCCACTATCACCGTGAACAAGGTGGTTAACGCCGCCTTAACGCTGGTGGTTGATTCCGTGTTTGGTGACGGCACGCTGAGCGCGATCGACACGACGGTTGCTCAGAGCATTACCGGTACGGCAACGTCGGCGGGTGTAGGCGCAACGGTCGCGGTTACGCTTGGCGGCACCACGCTGACCAGCACTGTCGGTCAGGACGGTAAATGGGCGATTGTCGTGCCGCCATCTGTCCTGGGCTTGCTGAGCGATGGTGAACTGGCTGTGAACGTGACGCTAACCGACGCGGCAGGCAACACCCGCAGCGTTGGCGAAACGGTCACCGCGATTGTCGATGCCGTGCCTGTAGTGGGTAACCTGACCGGCCTGTTTGGCGGTGATAATTTGCTGAACATTGCCGAAGCGGCGGTCAATCAACAGATTGGCGGGGTGATTGAGAACGCGGCGGTAGGTTCACGCGTGACCGTTATCCTGGGAACTCACACTTATAACACCACGGTTCAGGCCGGTGGTAACTGGAGCGTGACGCTGCCGTCCAGCGATCTGACGTCGTTACTTGATGGTAATCTGACCCTGGGCGTTACCGTTACCGATGCCGTTGGCAACGTCGCCAGCAACAGCGCGACTATCGGTATCTTTACGCAAACCCCAACCATCAACCTGACGTCACTGTTCGGCGATGGTGTGCTTAACCTTGTCGATATTGCCACCAGCCAGACCATTAGCGGCGTGGTGAACAACGTTGCTGCAGGTTCACTGGTCACGCTGAACGTGGGTAACAGCCAGGTAACGGCAACAGTGGGCAGCAACGGGGCTTTCACCGCCACCGTAACGCCGGATATTCTCGGCACCCTGGCACAGGGTAATCTCACCGTTAGCGCAACGGTCACCGATCCAGCAGGAAATACCGCCTCCACCAGTGCCGGTATTCGTGTGGATACTCTTGCGCCTACGCTTACCATCAGCCCGCTGTTTGGTGACGGCTTGCTGAATGCCGCCGATGCGCTGCTGGGGCAGACCATTGGTGGCGTCGTGAGCGGTGCAGAAGCAGGTTCTCGTGTCGTGGTGACCGTGGGTGGTCAGCAAATCGTCACGGCAACCGACGCCAGTGGCAACTATTCGGTGGCACTGACGCCAAGGCTGCTCCAGGGCCTGACGGACGGTACCTTGACGGTCGGCGTCAGCGTTACGGACAGCGCCGGTAATACCGCCAATAGTTCAGCTTCTGCCACTGTAGGTATCAACAATTTACCTAAAGTGACGCTCAACCCACTGTTTGGGGATGGCGTGCTGAATATTGCCGAGTCGCTGATAACCCAGACGATTAGCGGCACCGCAACCGGCGTAGCCGCCGGCAGTACGGTAAGGCTGGCGATTGGCAGCACCACGTTAACCGCGGTGGTCAACAGTGATGGCACCTTCTCGGCCACGGTTTCACCGGCGATTCTGTCAACCCTGCTCAGCGGTAATTTTACGGTGGGTGCCTCGGTCACCGATGCTGTGGGTAATACTACGTCCACCAGCGCGGGCGTGCAGCTGGCCCTGACTCAGCCTTCTCTAACGGTCAATACCGTGTTTGGTGACGGCATTCTGAGCGCCGCCGATCTGGCTTCTAACCAGACCATTAGCGGCACATCAAACCTGTCTGCGGGGGCGACAGTCAGTGCAACGCTAAACGGCATCACCTATTCAACGAAAGTCATCAGCGGCGGCAGTTGGACAATCAGCGTGCCAAAAACCGATTTGACGGGCATCAGCGATGGCGTTAAAGCCGTTGCGGTGACCGGCACGGATGTTAACGGCAATACCGTGACGGGCAGCGGTAGCCTGAGCGTCATCAGTAACACCGCGCCTGCCTTGACGATTACCTCGCTGTTTGGCGATAACGCGTTGAACGTGGCGGATGTTAAAACTACCCAGACCATCAGCGGTACAGCCACCAACGCCGAAGGTTCGGTGGTGCAGGTGACGATTGGCAACCAGACCTTTACGACCACGGTCAGCAGCAATGGAAACTGGAGTATTCCTGTCGCTGCTTCCAGTCTCGCGGCGATTGCAGATGGGCTCTATACCGTCTCGGCCAGCGTGATAAACGGCGTGGGTAACACGGGCAATGCATCGGCTTCGCTGGGCGTCGCCAGCCGGACCACGCCAACGGCGGGCATCAACAGCTACTTCGGTGGTGATGGTTATCTGAATATCACTGAGGCGAATGTTGCAGAAACCATCAGCGGCACCAGCAGTAATGCGGTTGGGGGGCAGGTTTCCGTTAACGTGGCGGGAAATATTTTCACGACCACGATAGGCAGTAACGGTACATGGACAATAAGTGTGCCGTCAGCCACCCTGAAAGGCATTGCAGACGGAAGCCATTCTGTTGCCGTCACCGTTACCGATGTGGGCGGTAACAGCACCACGACCACAAGTAGCTTTACGGCACTGTCGCACAACCAGCCCCTTGTGGGCGCGGACCCCGTTCTGAGCGTAGTGTCATCGTTGGTAAATGGACTCACCGTGCAAGGGGGTTCGCTTAACGCGGCTCAGGGTACAAAAGTCAGCGTCACCTTGCTACTGGCGAACGGCAACAACGGACCGACGATCAATACCACGACGGATGCGCTGGGACGTTACTCCGCTAACTTCAGCCCTTCGCTGTTGTCGGTAGGTGGACTGCTGCTGTCCTTAAATACGCTGGCTAAGATCACGATTACGGATGTGGCCGGTAACAGCTACACCACAACCAATACGTTGCTGGCAGGTGCTGTGTTGCCGGTGGCCACCACGTCGGCCACCGAATCCGTCGCGCTGTTCTCGGTGGTGGACGACAGTGCTGCGTCCAGTCTGGATACGCATCACAACACGCAGTCCACTGAACAGGCAACACCTACGGTGCATGTGGCTTCAACCCTGACTACCGAGGCCGATGTGGCCGCGCCGGTCAGTGCGGCGGAGGAGAATACGGCTGTCGCGGCGGCTGCCGTGGCTGAAACCGCAGTAGATCAAACGCCAGCAGAGGAAAGCTACAGCATTGGAGGCGTGGTGATTACGCTGGCCGATGGCACGACGTCAGAAGGTGCAACGGTCAACGGTAGCAGTGGTGCTGATACGGTCACGGTAAGCGATCTGCACTTTAACCATATTGATGGCGGAGCCGGTACCGATACGCTGGTGCTGAACGGTGAACATCTGACGCTGGATCTGACCGATCTTGGTCTGAAAGTGGAAAATATTGAAGTGCTCGATCTCGGTCAGAGCGGGACGAATTCAGTGAAACTGGATCTCAACGAGGCACTGAATATTACTGACAAACAGAGCGATGATCTGATGATTAAAGGGGCTGACGGCAGCCTGGTCACCCTGGTTAACAGCCTGGGCGGTACGTGGGAGATCAGTGGAGAGCGCATGGTGAATGGCCAGTCCTATGAGGTCTACCATAACTCGGCACTCACCAATGACAACACGCTTGGGGATGTGCTGGTCCAGCACAATCTGCAGGTACACGTCGTCTAAATTGCCACATCGTAGTTAAGCAGTGACTCACAGCAGCGGTTGCGTAAGCACCCGCTGCTTTTTTCTGCAAAATTGCGGGCCGCCACGCTCTGTGAGCGATGCGCAAAATGGACGCACTGGCTGGAGGCCAGCCTGCTTATAAACCTGCACCAGGCCTTGCGTTGCCGTTTCGGGTAAAGGCTTCCTGTCTGAGTAAAGGGGGCCGCATAGCGCAAACCCACGGGCCGTGGAAACCTCTGCGCAGTTACCTGTATCCATCCGACGGGTTGGCCGCAGCCTTACTTTTGACGCTTTGGTATCCTGCATTGTCGCTTTTAAGAATGGTAAGCCCTGCAACTTATTCAAACAGGTTGTTGTTTATTTTTTCTTAACTGGTAGAGGAGGATGCAACTGATTAAAAAATCGCCTTTCAGTAAAGATATTTGATAATTGGTGATTTTTAGAATGAACCGCTGGGGGATATGTACTATTAATATTAACTCGCGCTTAGCGGTCTCTATTAAACGCATTAAGTAAATTAACAATAAAATGCGTAATGCTCATCGTGACCTTGCTTTTTTGTATGCTGAAATCACCAGGACGTCTTCAAATGATCATAAGAAAACCTGTTGGTATGAATAATGAACAAAGCGCGTTTAGCCCTGTTTTTTTACGCCCTGAATGGCGTGGTATTACCCGCGGCGTTTGCCGCACCGCTCCCCAAAGCGGAATTTAACTGGCGAGCGGCACCGAGTGAAGAGCAGGTCGCCATTTTAACGCTGCGAGATGCCATATTACGCGCCTTCTCACGTAACCCGAAGATTTCGGAGGCGGCAGCGCAGATTCATATCGGTGAAGGCGATCTCAGTGCTGCGCAGAGCGCCTGGTATCCTCAGCTATCGCTTCAGGGGGCGGCGGGGCGCTCTCATCAAACCGACTCCTCTGGCAGCCTGAATAATAATGGTTCCGGCGGGATCGTGCTGAGCCAACTGCTGTATGACTTTGGTCGCACCAATGGCGCAATAGACGAACAGCATGCCTTGTCGGATGCCTACCAGTTTAGTTTATTCGACGCGATGACGCAGGTCGCTAAAGAGGCCTTGCAGTCGTATCTGGAGGTCAAACGCTACCAGGCGCTGGCCGCTACCGCGCAGACCAATATCGCCTCGCTTGAACACGTGCGTGACATCGCCAAAATGCGCGCGGATGCCGGGCTAAACTCTCAGTCTGACGTCCTGCAGGCCGAAACACGTATCGCCGCCATGCATGCCACGCGTGAGCAGTATCTGGCGCAACTGCGCTCTGCTAACGCACAGCTTACCGTCCTGACCGGCGTGGTGCCTGCCACGCTGCCTGAACTGCCCCAGGCACTGCTACAACAGCAAATTACCCTGGACAAAATTGCCTATGAAAGCAGTGCTGCGGTGCGCAGTGCACAATACAAGCAGGAAGCCGCCAGGGAGCGGGTACGTCAGGCTCAATCGGGGCACTGGCCCAGTATCAAGGTCCAGGCCGGTCGGACACGTTATGAGAATGACACTCGCTCATACTGGGATGATGAAGTCCAGCTTCAGGTCGAAGCGCCGCTCTATCAGGGCGGTCTGGTCAATGCCAAAACACAGTCAGCAGAAGGCGATAGGCTCGCCGCGCAGGCTGCGGTACAGCAAGCCAAACTCACGATTAATCAAAATGCCTCCACATCTTACGCCGACATGATTGGCGCTCAGCAGCGTCAACTGGCGGGTGAGGCGCAGTTAGCCAGCGCTGAACATACACGCAACGTTTATGCCGATGAATACCGGCTGAGTAAACGCAGCCTGAATGATCTGCTCAGCGTCGAGCAGGATGTTTTTCAGGCCGACAGCGCGCGGATAACTGCGCTTTATGACGGCTGGGATGCCACCGTCCGCTACGCCGCTGCGGTTGATAACCTGCTCGACATCATGGGTATCGACCGTCAAAAAAGCAGTGGCGATCTTCTTCCTTCGTTGCAATAGCGAACCCGTTTTAAAAGGCGTTTACGATGAGTGCACAAAACCCGACGACCGATAACTGGATTGCTGCGATGTTGCGCGTGGCGGCCCGTTTCGGCAAACCTGCAGATGGAAAAACGTTGCGCCAGCAAATGCGCTGGTTTGAACACCTGCCGGTGGCACAGCAGCTGGAGCGCCTGTGTGGTCTCCTTGGACTCCATCTCACGATGGTGCCACAGAACAAACTACGCTGGCGGCAGGAGATCACGCCCGTTGTGCTGGTCATGGAAAATAACAGCGTTGCCGTGCTGGAAGAGATCGATGCTGACGGCGGCGCACGCTACTGGCTGAGCGAAGGCGGTGACGTGATTCGCGAAGGCGAGCTGGCCGGCCTGCTCTCCAGAGCGCAGGGTGATATCGGCGTGATTGGCGTAGCCGCACGCGGCAGAGATGCCCGAATCGATGAGTTCGTGCAGCCCTATGAACCGCACTGGTTCTGGAAAAACTTTCGCGGCATGGGACGTCGCATCGCGGAAATCTCCGTGGCGTCGGTAATCAGTAACGTGCTGGCGCTGGCCGGTATTCTCTTTTCAATGCAGGTCTACGACAGGGTGATTCCCGCCCAGTCCGAGGCCACCTTGTGGGTGCTGTTTGTCGGCGTACTGATTGCCGCCGCCATTGAATATCTGATTCGCCTGATGCGCACGCAGGTGTCTGACCTGATGGGCAAACGCATCGATTTAAAAGTTTCCGCCATGCTGTTTGCCCGGGCAATGAATATCCGCAATGAGTCACGGCCCAAATCCACCGGGTCCTTTATCTCTCAGCTGCGCGAAATCGATCAGGTGCGTGAGTTACTGACCTCAACCACCGTCGGCGCGGCTGCAGACTTGCCTTTTGTCATTCTGTTCCTGTTTATCATGTCGTTTATTGGCGGCTGGCTGGTACTGATTCCATTGGCCGCCATTCCGTTAATCATTATTCCGGGCATGTTAGTCCAGTTCCCGATGGCGCGGCTGGCGAAAGCCGGATTGCGCGAAGGCGCGCTACGAAACGCCGTGCTGGTTGAAACAATCGAAGGCATTGAAGACATCAAAGCGCTGCAGGCCGAACCCTATTTTCAGCGCCAGTGGGAGCAGACACATGAGGTCAGCGCCGCGATCGGTAATCAGCAACGCCTGTGGGGAGCCAGACTGACCGGCTGGGCAGCGACCGTGCAGCAACTGACCTATGCGGGCATGCTGGTGTTTGGGGTTTACCTGGTGCTGGACTCACAAATCACCACCGGAACGCTGGTCGCCTGTAGCATGCTTTCTTCGCGCACTATCGCGCCGCTGATGCAGTTAACCATGGTCTTTTCCCGCTGGCAGCACGCCAAAACCGCCATGAAAGGGCTGGATGAGCTGCTGAAAAAACCACTCGATAAACCTGATTCCGCCACCATGGCGCACTGCCCGACGCTGACCGGGCATTATGAACTGCGCAACGTGCACTATACCTACGACGAAGAAAACGAAAAGAACGTGCTTAATGTGCAGCAGCTGAACGTCAAGCCGGGTGAAAAAATCGCCATTCTGGGGAAGGTCGGTGCGGGGAAATCCACCTTACTGAAGATTCTGGCGGGCCAGGCGCAGGCCAGTCAGGGAAAAGTGCTGGTAGACGGCGTGGATATGGCCCATATCGATCCGACCGACCTACGCCGACAGCTCGGCTGGCTGTCCCACGATTCCCGTCTGTTTTTTGGCACGCTGAGGCAGAATTTGCTGCTCGGCAATCCCCACGCCAGCGAGCAGGACATGCTACAGGCATTACGCATCAGTGGAGCACTGTCGCTGGTTCAGCAGGATGCGGCCAGCCTGGATCGCATTATCAATGAGGGCGGGCGCGGGCTGTCAGGCGGACAGCGCCAAATGATTATGCTCAGCCGACTGATTCTGCGCCAGCCGCAGGTCGTGCTGCTGGATGAGCCGACTGCCTCCATGGATGAGCAGCTTGAAGAGCATGTTATCCGCCAGATGCAGGGCTGGATCAGTGGACGCACGCTGATTCTGGTGACTCACCGTCCCGCCCTGTTGAAGATGGTCGATCGTATTGTCGTAATGGAAAACGGCCGCATCATCGCGGACGGCGCAAAAGATCAGATTTTACGGCGCGCGACCCACAACGTCGCGGATGCCAGTCAGGGAGGTGCGGCATGAGCGTGGTGATGGACAAAGATCTGGCCAAACATGAACGGCGTACGTCGGCAATCATCTGGTTATGTACGGCGGCGCTGGCCATTTTTCTTGTATGGGCGCACATAGCGATTCTTGATGAGGTCACGGTAGGCACCGGAAAGGTCACGCCATCCACCCGCGCACAGGTGATTGACAGCCTGGACGGCGGCATCGTTAAGCAGCTCAATGTGCATGAGGGCGATATCGTCGAAAAGGGCCAGATACTGGCCACGCTTGATCCCACCCGTTTTCAGTCAAACTTTGGCGAAGTACAAGCCAGAGTGCGCACGCTGCGTGCGTCCTCAGAACGGCTTAACGCTGAACTGTCGGGGATTCCGCTTACCTTCAGTGCAGAGACGCAGAAAGAGCCGCAACTGGTGGCGCGCGAGAGGCAACTGTACGAGTCGCGTCGCCGTAATCTGACCGAAACCATCAGTAATCTGCAACAGTCTTTACGGCTGGTACAGGATGAGCTGCGTTTAACTGAACCGCTGGTGGCGAAGGGGGCAGCAGGGCAGGTAGAAGTGATCCGCCTGCGCCGCCAGGTAAGCGATCTGCGCGGTAAGATCGATGAGGCGCGTAACGACTATCTGGTTCGTGCTCATGAAGAGCAGGTAAAAAACAATGCTGAACTGGACGCCCAGCTTCAGGTCGCCGCAGGCAAAGAAGATCAGCTGACGCGCGCGACGCTCTATTCACCGGTACGTGGGATTGTGAAGGATATTCAGGTTACGACAGTCGGCGGGGTACTTGAGCCGGGCGGAAAGATAATGGAGATCGTTCCTCTGGAAGATCAATTGTTGATTGAAACCCGCATTAATCCTCGTGATATCGCCTATATCCGGCCCGGCCTGGCCGCGGTGGTCAAAGTCACCGCCTATGACTCGTCGATTTACGGTGACTTAGCGGGCGTGGTGGAAACCGTTTCTCCTGACACCTTGCAGGATGAGGTCAAGCGCGACCAGTTCTATTACCGGGTTTATGTGCGTACGCAAAAAGCGGAGCTGACGAATCGGGCGGGACGGCGCTTCCCGATTGTTCCTGGTATGGTGGCGAACGTTGAGATTAAGACGGGACAAAAATCCGTAATGGACTATTTGCTTAAGCCGTTGAATAAAGTCAAAGAATCGATGCGCGAGCGCTAATATCGCCAGTCCGAATCGGGCGGCCTGTTATAGTTTCATTAAGTGACTAATTATCTGATAAGCCTTACCTGCTGACGCACTATATTTTCTTAAATCAACAAATAAATTTGGTGATAAAAGCGGCAATAATCAAGGCTATTTAGCGCGTATGAAACCAGAGCAGAGGCGATCAGGCAAAAAAAAGCCGGGCAATAAGCCCGGCGATATATAAGGGTAAAAAAAAATCATTCGGGGTGAATGAAGATAAGAAATAAATGATGATAGCGGGAGTAAGTATATTGGCTGGGGCGCAATAAGTTTTACCATTGAGTGCTTAGGAATATTCCCATTAAAATCATCCTGATAACTATTATTTTCGATTGGATTATCATTTTGTGCTTTATTTTTTATCACTCTGTGCGGCTAATAAGTTCCGTGTTATTTACATGTAGAAATAAATTTTACAGATTATGAAACAGTTTCGGAAATTTAGTAGCATTTTTACGATGGATTATTACTCGCTATGAACCAACAATGGTTTGCCGACCGATATTACCATCGGTTTGCAGTGGCAAATATAAAAGGCACATAACAGAGGGTAATAAAATGAAGCGTCACATTCTCTCCCTGGCGATCCCTGCATTACTGGCAGCAGCGGGATCGGCAAATGCGGCTGAAATATACAATAAAGACGGCAATAAATTAGACTTGTTCGGCAAAGTAGACGGTTTGCACTATTTTTCGGATAACGACAGCGCCAATGGCGACCAGTCCTATGTCCGTTTTGGCTTCAAGGGTGAAACCCAGGTCACCGATCAACTGAGTGGTTATGGCCAGTGGGAATACCAGGCCGCACTCAACAATTCTGAGGCACAAGGCACGGCTGACAGCTATACCCGCGTTGGCTTTGCAGGGCTGAAGTTTGGCGATGCAGGTTCATTTGACTATGGTCGCAACTACGGCGTGGCTTATGACATCGGCGCATGGACCGACGTTCTGCCAGAGTTTGGTGGTGATACTTATGGCGCGGACAACTTTATGTTCCAGCGCGGCAACGGCATGGCGACCTATCGTAACAACGGCTTCTTCGGTCTGGTCGATGGCTGGAACTTTGCCGTCCAGTATCAGGGCAAAAATGACAACCCAACGGAAGCGAGCGGCGGTCGTGATGTGCTGGGTGAAAACGGCGACGGCTGGGGCCTGAGCACCACCTATGATCTGGGTTCCGGTTTCGGTATTGGTGCCGCAACCTTCCAGTCCGATCGTACCAGCAACCAGAATGGTAATGCTGCGGGTATCCTGGGACGTGGTGATAAAGCGGAAGCTTATACCGGCGGTCTGAAATATGATGCCAATAATATTTATCTGGCTGCGATGTATACCCGGTCGTATAACGCGACCAGCTTCGGTGACAGCACCAGCCGTAACCAGCCAAATACGGCTTACGGTTATGCGGATAAAGCGGATAACTGGGAATTAGTGGCTCAGTACCAGTTTGATTTTGGTCTGCGTCCTTCTCTGGCCTACGTGAACTCACGCGGTACCGATGTGCAGAACTGGGGCAAGCAGAATCTGAAGAAATACGTCGACGTCGGTGCGACTTACTACTTCAACAAAAACATGTCGACCTATGTTGATTACAAAATCAACTTACTGGACGACAACGACTTCACCAAAGCGGCGGGAATTAATACCGACGACGTGGTGGGCGTAGGTCTGGTTTACCAGTTCTAAAAGTCACAGGGAGCGCGAATGCGCTCCCTGGTTTTATTCATTCGTTATCTGTTCTGGCCCGGTTTCATCCTGCGGCACGATAACGTTGCCATATCTCGCCCCCTCGAATGCCACACCTGACAAGGTGAATGCAGCAAAACTCAACCAGTTTTGCATCGTAGTCATCGCAGTCTCTGTCTTCTCCATCCCACACCTCTCAGCAAATCAGACGATATAACTAGTGCAGGAATCGTGCCAGTCCGACCGCTCTCATAGCCACGGAAAAACAGGGGATCTTGCTACAATAGCGCGCGGATAAAGGGGCGGATGACCTTAAATGGTGCAGAGGCGATCAACGGCGGCGCAGATAGGCTGTCGCCACATTGCGGTTTCGACGCTGCTGCCACGTTTTATAACTTCCTAACACGAACAGGCCCAACGCAGCGGCAAGGATTAATAAAATCATCTGTTACTCCTTTTTCTGACGCCCTCAAGATCGAGCGGAACGAGTTAGTCTGGTAGAGCGCATAAGTTTTATCAACCATATTTAAGTTACTTTACTTAGTGTTTGTGCTTTGAAATATGCATAAATTACCTGTTACGGATGAATATTGATGACCTTTAAGATAAATCTGCTGTTAGTGGCCGCAATGGTGCTGCTGGCAGGGTGTGATAACCCGTCGTCAAAAGAGCAAGACGCCATGGTGCTGGAAGGGAAAACAATGGGGACGGTGTGGCGAGTTAGCCTGGCAGGGGTTGATGCCGGACGTAAAGCCGTGCTTCAGCAGCGCATTCAGCAACGGCTTGATGCCGATGATGCGGAACTCTCAACCTGGAAGCCCACCTCTGTGCTGTCGCGCTTTAATCAGAGCCGTGCCACGACGCCACAGCCGGTGAGTGAAAACATGGCTGATATCGTGACGCTTGCCCTGCGAATCGGCAAGAAAACCGCAGGGGCCATGGATATTACCGTCGGTCCGCTGGTTAATTTGTGGGGCTTTGGTCCCGATAAGCAGCCCAGCCATATTCCTGACGATCAGCAGATCGCCGCGGCCCGAGCCCTGACTGGCTTGCAACATTTGCGGGTGATTCAGGGAGGAGAAGGGCAGTGGCTGCAAAAAGATCTGCCAGGCTTATATGTTGACCTCTCCACGGTGGGAGAAGGTTTTGCAACGGACCATCTGGCGCGCCTGATGGAGCAGGAAGGCATTAATAATTATCTGGTCTCGGTGGGCGGCGCTGTTTTGTCGCGTGGAATGAATGCGCAGAACCAGCCGTGGCGGGTGGCGATTCAGAAACCGACCGACCGGGAAAATGCCGTTCAGGCGCGGGTCGATCTGCAGGGGCACGGTATCAGTACCTCAGGCAGCTATCGCAACTATTATGAACTGGATGGCAAACGACTTTCACACATCATCGATCCTGCTACGGGGCGGCCAATCGACCATAAGCTGGTGTCGGCGACCGTGATTGCCACCACCGCGCTGGAAGCCGATGGTTGGGATACAGGATTAATGGTATTGGGCACTGAAAAGGCCAAAGCGCTGGCAATCAAAGAGAAACTGGCGGTGTACTTAATCAGCAAGCAAGGAGACAACTTTGTCAGCTGGATGTCGCCCCAGTTTTCCGCTTTTATTATTCCATCTGACTGACAGAGAGAACATCTATGCTGGATCTGTTTAGTGACGCCTCACCCTGGCAAGAACCGCTGGCTGAGGGCGCGGTAATTTTACGCCGCCGCGCCCGCGATGAGGCGGAAGCACTGTACCAGGCGATGATGGTGATTGCCGCGCAAAATCCGTTTGAACACCGCATCACACCAGGTGGTCATCGCATGTCGGTTGCGATGACCAACTGCGGCGATTTCGGCTGGTCTACGGACGCGCGCGGCTACCGCTATAGCGAGCAGGACAGCAGCAGTCAGCGTCAGTGGCCAGCTATGCCGGACGCGTTTCGTTTGCTGGCCCGACAATCGGCTGAAGAAGCCGGCTTTCCGGGGTTTAATCCGGATGCCTGCCTGCTTAACCGCTATGAGCCCGGCGCTAAGCTCACGCTGCACCAGGACAAGGATGAGAAAGATTTGCGCCAGCCTATTGTCTCCGTTTCCTTGGGCTTACCTGCAGTTTTCCAGTTCGGTGGCTTTGAGCGAAGTAACCATGCTCAGCGGGTTTTGCTGGAACATGGCGATGTGGTGGTCTGGGGCGGGCCTTCGCGCCTGCGCTATCACGGTATCTTACCGCTTAAAGCCGGTATCCATCCGCTCACCGGCGCCTTTCGCTATAACCTCACTTTCCGACGGGCGTTTTAACCCGTCGCGCAAGGTGCGAATAACGATTGCTATCATTTGCCATCACTTTACACTGCTGGCTGATTTTCATGTCTGGTAAGGTTTTATGGCACTGTTAAATGTGGTTTTTCGCCAGTATCGCTGGCCTTTTATTGGCGTAATTCTGCTCACGCTACTGAGTGCCGCCTTAGGTATTGGCATGATCGCGTTTATTAACAGCGAGATGATTGTCGCGATTAATACCTCCCTGACGGTCCTGCCCGCGTTCCTGTTCCAGGTGGTTATGCTGATGGCGGTAACGTTGGCCTCGCAGTTGGCACTGACCTGGCTGGGCCATCAGTTTGTCTGGCGTATGCGTGGTGAATTTATCAAGCGCATCCTGGACACGCGCGTGGAGCGCATCGAACAGATTGGTAGCGCACAACTGCTGGCGGGATTAACCAGCGATGTGCGGGCCATCACCCTTGCTTTTGTTCGTTTGCCCGAGTTAATTCAGGGAATCATTATCACGCTGGGATCGGCACTCTATCTTGCCTGGCTGTCCCCAAAGATGTTACTGGTGACCAGCGGCTGGTTGGTCGTGACGATTGCAGGCGGCTGGATGCTGGTGTCGCGGGTTTATCAGCATATGGCAAAATTGCGGGATGTTGAAGACAACCTGTATCGCGATTACCAGACCGTTATTGAGGGACGCAAAGAGCTCCAGCTTAACCGTGAGCGCGCCAGACTGATCTACGACAAGGTATATCAGCAGGATGCCAGTGATTACCGGCACCATATCGTGCGTGCCGCTACCTTTCATCTCAGTGCCGTAAACTGGTCAAACATCATGATGCTTGGCGCGATTGGCATGGTATTTTTCATGGCCAACAGTCTGGGATGGGCCAATACGGCGGTGGCAGCCACCTTTTCCCTGACGCTGTTGTTTCTGCGCACGCCACTGCTGTCAGCGGTTGGGGCACTTCCAATGCTACTGAGTGCTCAGGTCGCCTTTCGCAAACTCAACAGCTTTGACCTCGCCCCGTATGAACCGGATTTTCCTGCCTTTTCTGGCGACACCGCGTGGCAAACCCTTGAGCTGCGTGATATCACCTTTCACTACGGGGAGAAGGGTTTCCAGGTCGGGCCGATTAATTTAACGCTTCATCGTGGCGAGCTGGTGTTTTTAATTGGCGGTAACGGAAGTGGGAAATCGACGCTGGCCATGTTACTCACAGGACTCTATCGGCCTCAGTCCGGCAGCTTGCTAATAGACGGCAAACCGGTTGATGTCAGCGACCTTGATAGCTGGCGTAAACACTTCTCAGCGGTCTTCACCGATGTGCATTTGTTTGACCGTCTGATAGACAGCAAAGGCGATCCCGCTTCGCCTGGCCGGGTACAGCAATGGCTCGAAAAGCTCAAAATGCAGGACAAGCTGAAAATTGAAGGGAATAAAATACTGAATTTGCAGTTGTCGAAAGGGCAGAGTAAAAGGCTGGCGCTGCTGCTGGCCGTCGCTGAGCAACGCGACGTCCTGCTGCTGGATGAATGGGCCGCCGATCAGGACCCGCATTTCCGTCGGGTTTTCTATCGTGAGTTATTGCCCGCGTTGCAGGCTGCAGGAAAAACCGTTTTTGCCATCAGCCATGATGACCACTACTTTATCCACGCCGATCGCCTGCTGGAGATGCGCGATGGCGTCCTCTACGAGTTAACGGGTAACGAACGCGACCACGCCAGCCTGGATGCCGTCAAGCTTACTGATACGGGTTTATAATTTTTGCTGAGATCGTCTCAGGCTCAGTCAGTCACACCGTGCTGAGCGCGTTGATCATCGGCGGCGAGCGTCAGACAGGGGCACTGAGAAACGAGAAAGCCGCTCAGTGATGAGCGGCTTAGAAAAGTTCTGGTTGGCGCTTGAAATCACACGGTGCCTGGCTGTAACAACAGGGAGGCGGTGTGAGGTTGGTAGCTTGTTATAATCAATCGTTGGGCGGGATGGGGAAGTTTTTTACTGAAACGACAAAATGCTGTTGGCTTTTACTGATGCGCGCACCGCGTTCGCACCACTGACTTGCCAGACGAAAGAAATCGTCACAACCGATGTCGTATGCCAGCTCCACCTTATTGATGCCTGAGTGCAGTAAGTTTTCTGCATCCTTCAGGTTTTTAGCTTTGATGATCATATCTGTACCCTCGATTTCAGGAGCCAACAGAATACGTTTTTTTCATGACAGAATTGTTTCAATTTAATGAAAGGCTGTCATATTTGTTGTTTTTGTGAAGTAATCAACATTTGCATTTTATTAATAAATAAATGATTTTTATAATTAATGTTGTATTTATTCGCAATTTTTCAGGAAAGTCCGATACACCAACGATAAGCGCCAGGCGGTGCTGGACAGCCTGGCGGACCGAATTTGTTTAGCCCTGCTCACGTCTGAAAAAGAGCAGGCAGGGCAAAGGCTTCTCAGGTCTGGGCTTCATTATGGGTTGCCGGTTGCTGACGCTCCTGTGCCAGAAAACTCAGGTCGCTTCCTGACGGGCGCTGGTAGATGCGCAATGAAAAGACGTTAGCGATGGCATAAATATATTCGAAGATTGTCGATTGGGTATTTTCATAATCGACCCACAGAATTGATGACGTGAAGCAATAGATTTCAATGGGCAGCCCCTCAGAAGAAGGCTTCATCGACCTCACCACGATATACATGTCTTTTTTGATGTCATCTCGCTGAGCCAGCCAGGCTGTAAGATAGTGACGGAAGATCATCAGGTTAGTCATACCGTTTTCAACAAACCAGCGGTTACCTACGGCACTCAGTTCCCGACCATCCATAAGTTTGGAGAGTTGCTCACTGATGCCGCGAATCTGCGTCATGGGCTCCAGCATGGCGTGGTCCACAAAACCTATCGACGTCTGATCAATGTAAAAACTGCGCATGATTCGGCGAGCACCGGATGAGAACATGGCCTGCCAGTTGGTATAGGTTTCAGTAAGAAAGGTTTTGGTGGGAACACGGGAAAGCGTGTTGTCCCAGTTGCGAATGGTGATGGTGTGAAGGGCGATATCAATCACTTCACCACTGATGTTGTTCGCCGGGATTTCAATCCAGTCGCCCAACTGCAGCACATCATTGGATGACAGCTGAATATTCGCCACCAGCGACAACAAGGTATGCTGAAATATCAACATCAGCACCGCCGCCACCGCACCGAGACTGGAGATAATAATCACTGGCGATTTATTCGACATAATGGCCAGGATCATAATCGCCGAGATGATATGCACCAGGATTTTGCCGACCTGAATATAACCTTTAATCGAATGATTTTTACGTTTCGACTTTTTAACATAGGAGATATTGATAATCTCCAGGACTTCATTAAAAAACAGCGACAGGTAAACCATAAATAAAATGCCGCAGATAGTCTTAATCGCGATTAACAGGTGCTCGGGCAAGTCCGGCATAAACTGCAGCAGAAAGTAAACGGTGATAACCGGAATGAAATTAGAGATTTTTTCAGACAACCTGACATCTTTGTCGAGCGGCACCTGTTTCTTATGGGTACTAAAAAACACCTTACGTACCACTTTTACCACAAAAAACTTACAAATCAGATGCGCAACCAGGCCCGCGACGATCAACACAACGAGGTTAATAGCAACAGAAAGTGCAGGTTTGTTTTCAATATAGTGTTGTATGTCGTTCAAATAATTCATGTTAATCGTATGCCTGAAAATGTTGTTTGTATTCAACCACAAACCCGATGATGCCGATAAGCGTAGCGTGCGTTTGGGCTTCCTGCGACGAGTAAGTTAATGGAATTTATTCATAATGTCATTTCGAGGTTGCACTGTGGCAGCGCTGACCGCCGCTTTCAGACCGCCGCAGCAGGGCAGCAGATGACAGAGCAGATGGCCCTGCGCCTGCACTGAGGGTGGGCTGCTTTCTGCAAGTGGCAGGAAACGCGTGCTGCACGAGGAGGATGCATCGGCTGTCAGCCTGGTAGGTTGCCGCCGTAAGGGCACTTTCACCGCGTTTTTACAACATTAAATATGCATGTTTCTGCACTGTATATTTTTAACTTTCATTATTTAACGATAATGCATTTCATCAGGTTTATATCGATTGAGCAATATCTTAATTAACCTCTTTTACTTAAATGATTAGTTAATTAAAACCCACAAGAGGGTGGGTGAAACAATTCTGTTTTATTCCTCTTTACTGTCCTCTTAATGATCTTTTTGCCGCCATTCAGCACGATATTTATATACAGGAAATCACACCGTTCTCCATCACAGGAGGTTACACAATGGGGTAACCTCCTCCGGCTTTTATGCCTGCATAAGCTAAATATATGGAAAATATAGTCATGATTTTGCTTATGCGAGGGTTATCGTAGGCCAAAAATAGCTCTAAAACATATGCTTATCGCCACCTCTTTTCAGGAAGGCGAAAGGTGAAAAATGAAAACGAATATTACGTCAAACAGTGATACCGCTTATCGTGCCCAGCCGGTGCGCTCGGGTCGCGTTGGCTTTGTTGAAAAGGCCGGATTTGGGGCCGGTGATGCCGCCTGTAATATGCTGTTTAATCCGATAACCATGTTCTTGTCTTTTTTCTATACGGATATATTTGGACTGGCACCTGGGGTTGTGGCGACCATATTTCTTGTTGTACGTTTTGCCGATGCGGTTTTCGACCCCTTTTACGGCGCTTATATTGATAAAACCACGACGCGCTGGGGACGTTTTCGTCCGTGGATTATTGGCTTTGCTGTGCCCTTTGCCATTAGCTGTATGGTGATGTTTTACACGCCGGATTTACAGGGCCATGCAAAGGTCATGTATGCCTTTATTACCTATCTCATCCTGTCGCTGCTTTACTCTGGGGTGAATATTCCTTACTGCTCGTTGGGCGGGGTGATCACCACCAATGCGCAGGAACGGGTTTCCTGCCAGCAGTTCCGCTTTATGGGCGCAGGGCTTGCCAGCTTGTTCTGCACCCTGACCTTACTGCCGATGGTAGCGTTTTTCGGTAACGGAAACCGGCAAATTGGTTTCTTCTGGGTCATCACGCTGTTTGCCGTGATCTCCCTGTTTCTGTTTGTTTTTTGCGTCGCGACCACCCGAGAGCGCATCACACCTAAGAGCAATGCCGGGGAGTCGATTTTCGCGATCATCCGGCAAATTACGAAAAACGATCAGTGGGTTGTTTGTGTTTTTGCCATGTTTCTCGACTGCATTCCTTCTTTTGTACGCGGCGCGGCCTGTATCTATTTCGCAAAGTATGTGATGGGACTGAACGACTATTACGCCACGCTGTTTCTGAGTACCGGCATTGTTGCCGGTATTCTTGGCTCTTACATTACCCCGTATTTCACCAACCGCTGGTGTAAAGTCCAGGTTTATCAGGCCGCTAAATCGACAGCCCTGGCAATGTCGATCGTGTTCTTCTTTTTACCCGCCCAGAGTAGTGTGCTGGTTTTCATCTGGTTTTTTATCCTGTCTGTCATTCATCAGATTGGTGCACCCATCCTGTGGTCGTTCATTGGCGATGTCGATGACTACGGCGACTGGAAAACGGGCAAGCGCTTATCCGGAATCTGTGCCTCCGGCAACCTGTTTTCACTCAAAATTGCCCTGGCCGTCAGTGGCGCGATTGTGGGCGGGGTTCTGTCGTTTACCGGCTATCAGGCCAATGTGGCCGAACAAAGCCGCAGTGCGATCGATGGCATTTACGCACTAATGGTCTGGATTCCCGTGGTCGGTTATCTGCTGTCTGTGTGGCTGGTCCGCACGCGCTATATCCTGACCACCGCCAAAATGAAAACCATTGAAGACGATCTGTTCTCGACTCATCCCGACTGAGTCTCCAGCTGTAATCCATTGTGAAAACAGAAGGGAAGAAAATGATTAAGTACTTTTTTCAAAAACAAAACACCATCGATCGGGTGGACGATGCCCTGTACGGTTCCTTTGTGGAACACCTTGGACGGGCCGTCTACAGCGGCATCTATGAACCGGGCCATGCCACGGCGGACGAACATGGTTTTCGTCAGGACGTGGGCGAACGGGTAAGAGAGCTGGGGATTAGCACCGTCCGTTATCCCGGCGGTAATTTTGTTTCGGGATACAACTGGCGCGATGGTATTGGCCCAAAATCAGCGCGCCCGGTAAGGCTGGATTACGCGTGGCTGACCAAAGAAAGCAATCAGTTTGGCATAGATGAGTTTGCCACCTGGTGCGAAAAGTATGGCGTTACGCCGATGATCGCCGTCAATCTCGGCACAGGCACGCCGCAGGAGGCCGGTTACTTCATTGAGTACTGTAATCTGGCATCCGGCACCGCACTCAGCGATCTGCGTATCCAGCATGGTCGGCAAAAACCCTATAATTTCAAGCTCTGGTGCCTGGGCAACGAGATGGATGGCGAGTGGCAGACCGGGCAATTGAGTGCGGAAGATTACGTCAAAAAAGCGCGTGAAACGGCAAAAATCATGCGTTGGGTTGATCGGGATATCAAGCTGGTCGGGTGCGGCAGTTCTAATTCGCTTCAGGCCAGCTATCCCGAATGGGATCGCATTGTACTGGAGGGGCTTTATCATCAGATTGACTACCTGTCATGCCATCATTACTTTGAAAACAGCACCGGTCATCCACAGGATTTCTTAGCCTCGTTCCAGAAAATGGATGATTTTATTCATACTATTACGGCAACGGCCGACTATGTTAAAGCCAAACTGCGCAGCGATAAAAAGATGATGCTGTCGTTTGATGAATGGAATATCTGGTCTATCGAAGGCGAGCCCTGGCAGGATCACTTTATCGACCCGAACAACCTGTATCAGGAAGCGCCGCCGTTACTGGAACAGTCTTATACTTTTCTGGATGCGCTGACGTTCGGTGGGCTAATGTGTTCGTTGCTCAATCACTGTGACCGGGTAAAAATGGCGTCCCTGGCTCAACTGGTCAATGTGATTGCCCCCATCTTCACCCGCCCTGGTGGCGAGGTGATTCGCCAGACCATCTTCTGGCCTTTCCAGATGGTGAGTCAGTATGGACGGGGACAGGCATTACGCTATTTTGCCAATGTTCCTACGGTTAACACCGTGCATGGCGAAACCCGACAGGTTCAGAGCGCGGCCGTTTACAACGAAGAGAAACAGCAGATCGCCTTCTTCGCGTTGAACACGCACGCCCATGATGTGGCAGACATTACCTTTGTGCTCGATGAGTTTGGTGAGGGGACATTATCACAACATGTCGTGTTAGCGGGCCATGCGCTGGACGCTAAAAATACCTTTACTGAGCCGGATAAGGTGGTGCCGCAGCCGCGCACTGTTACCGACGCACAGCGTCGCCAGAAACAGGTGTCACTTCCGCCTCTCAGCTGGAATATGGTGGTGATCGATCTGCAGCCCTGAGGGTTTGATCGCCCAGATACCAGAAAGGCGTGGGCATCTGGGCAGTCAGAATGGATATGGCCTGACTCTGCTCGCAGGTAATAAAAAAAGCAGCCGTAAGAGGCTGCTTTTAAAGGGATTATTTGGTCGGCACGAGAGGATTTGAAAATTTAAACTAAAATTATGAATTTAAAGGTATTTAAAGCTGATATATATGTTAAATATGCCTATGCATATGCCTAAAACATGTGCTTATGAAAATTACTTACTTTTCCATTGTCGACGTAAGAGGGCTATGAAATCTTCGACATATAAAAGCTTATCTAAGGTAAATGCCTGTCTTCCAACATGAGCTGGGTTCAAGAAGACCGGAGCTTTATCTTGTCCCATAGAGAATGATGAATACATAGTATTGGGACTAGCCAGGTACTCAGCATGAGTTTTCCATGAGGCTGAGGAGCCACCTGATATGCTTAGCGCAGGCACGAGATGAGTTAATCGTTGTGTAGGATCGATGTCAGAGTAGATCCATAAAGCATAATCTAAAGCTTTTGAGAGCTGCTCAGTTACCTGTTCTTCGATGATGGCGGGAAGGCCTCCTGAAGGTGAAGCCAAAGGTAATGAGATCAGTAGATCGCCATTAGAATGTAGCTTTACAAGATTCTTAAGATCGCGGTTTAGCGTCTGACATATACACAGCGCTCCATTTTCAAGCGATACATTTGTGCCAAATTGCTTATCGAAGATAGCATGCCTGCCGAAAAGAGCTTCTTTTGATAACTTATTCTCAAGCTCTTTAGAGTCCATTTGAGCAGGACGGATAATGGTTGTGACCTGCTCCCCGTTGATTAATACACCGCGATGTTAGTAATGTCTTCATAAGCCACATGAGGACATTCCCATGAAGAAGCGTTTTTCCGACCAA